>NZ_AOGZ02000014.1:2180000-2535000 GCF_000332515.2 Leptospira wolbachii serovar Codice str. CDC | reverse complement strand
TCGCAAGTCTTGTAAATCTTTCTCATCATTAATCTCTTTCTTTTTCCTTTTTACATTGGGAGATTCTGCATCTATCTTCTCTTGCAGAGTCATAACAGGTGTTTCCCCAAAGGAATGATAAACTACATTTGCCTTAGGATATTCTACATAGGTGTATTCTAAATTACGAAGTTCAGAAAGTAAAACGGAAGGAATTCCCTTGACTAAATATTCTTTTGTGGGGTCTGGAGAGACTGCAACGAACGAGAACAAACATAAATTACGCGAGGATTCATAAGTAACGCTCCCTTTGTAACTTTGGTTTGGGAAATTATAATAATCATCAATCGAGTACAACGGCAATACATTACATAGAAGTCCGAAGATGATGAATAATGCTGAAATTTTATGTTTCATTCTTTTTCTGGTTAGATCCCAAAGAATACACCAAAGTTAAAATGGCAACTATCGGAAGCAAAACGGAAACAGGTGTCTTATCAAAATAATCTTTAGAAAATGAGATCTGTTCTCCAAGTCCAGGACCTGTATCTCCAAGTGATGTTTGGATTCCTAAGTAAGAAAACAAGGCAGTAGTCATAACTACACCAGGTAATCCGGAAAAAAATAAAAAACCGAAAATATTGCGGAGGGCTGGTAGATAATGCAAAAGGATGAGTTGGTACGGTTTGGCACCCATACATAGGGAAGCTGACAAATAAGAACTTTGTTTGATTTCACGAATCTTTGCTGTGAGTGTTTCATACGACAATGCCCAATCGGAGACTAGGATAGCAATAAAAATGGCAAAGGGGCTACTCGGTAATAAACTCATCACAACAAGAGCAGACAATAAAGAAGGGATGGCGAGGGATACAGATACGATTCCTGAAAGAATAAAATCTGATCTTTTAGGAAAGAAGAGAGAAAAAGCAGACAGAATAAAAGATACAAAGATAGTCAAAATACGAGCAGGCACTACAAGGAGAATGGTAGATAAAGATCCATAACAAAACAAGGCTAAGTTGTCTCGACCCAAACGGTCCGTTCCTGCAAAAAAGCCAGGGGACAAAATGGGCAAATTGTTATTGGTTAGATCTACATTTGTAGGTGCCGATAAAACAATCGCACCCGAAAGGACCAATCCAAAAAAGAAAAACTGCACTAAGGTATGGACCGAAATCACTTTCATACCCCACCGGAAAAAAATCGTTGTAGATAAAATCCAAGACGATTCAAAACATAAAACAAAATTCCTGAATACATGAGGAGTGTTGCTAGTAACTTTGTATCCATTGATTTAATGGAAAAATATAAAGACTTCCCAATTCCTGGAAAAAAGAAAATCTCTTCTACAACCATTGCTCCTGACAGCAAAGACCCAAAATCTAAAATTAAAAGGATGAGTGCAATCGGCAGGACTTTTAAAAAAATTTCTTTTCCGACAATATGACTCCAAGGATAAGACCTTGTTTGTAATAACTGCACATATTTAGAATCAGCCTCTTTACGAATTTCTGGTAACAGATATAAAGACATACGTGCATAGATACGAGAACCCAACGCAATTCCCGGTAAAACTACATAGTATGTATTTCCTGATTCATACCCACCGGGAGGAAACCATTCCAATCGATAAAAAAACACAAGTAACAATAGTATGGCGACGATGAATACGGGAGTGGATAGAATCAGATTAGAACCAAAAGAAACAATATCATATAATAATCTAGATCGGAAGTATGTTGCTGCAAGAGAAAGTCCAAAAGCAAGGAAAGAACCAAATAAGATACTAAAGATTGCTAAGTGCAAAGTTGAAAAAAAACGAGTTCCAATATGGGCGTATACAGTCTCCCCATTCTCCGTTTTTCCTCCTGATTCCAAAATCAAAGATTTCCAAAACTGGACATAGGAAGATAAAAAACTTTTTTCCTGGCTTTGCATTTCCATCATTCCCGCATCAGCATACAAATAGGATTTATCTTTTGTGTGGAACTCTGAAACAAAACTACTGATACAAGATAACAGTAGAAGGAAATACAGAAAACGGAAGATTTCCGACTTCACTGGATTAACTTTTCGAAAGGAATGCCTTTTGGATTTCTTCGAAATTTTTGGCTTTGATGAGTTTTTCTCTTTCTTCAGGGATGTTGAGAGTTTTGGCAATCAATGCTAGTGTTTTGATATGATCCTGAAATTTATTTTTAGGAACAATAAGCATGATAAAAATTTGAACTAAACCATGATCAAGTGCATCAAAGTCGATTCCTTGCGGTGCAATAGCCATAGCACATTTCAACTCATTCACATAATGAACAGAACAATGCGGAATGGCAACTCCACTTCCAATGCCTGTCGACATGGATTTTTCTCTATTCATCAAAGAAGAAACTGTCTCCTCTTCATGACTTGGATCTAACGATTGTGTGGCGACCATATGAGAGATCATTTTTCGAATGGCATCTTCTTTCGTAGATGCTTTAAAATCGAAAATGATATTTTTAGGGTCTAGAATCTCCAGAAGTTGATTCATATGGTATAACTTACTCCCACCTTTTCAAGATCGACTTATTTTCCAAGAAAAACCCTGACGAAGAGGCCTTCTAAAAGAAAAAAAACAGCCATTACCAAACCGGCGCTTATCCCCATTTTACCCACAAAAAAGGCGATGGGAAGTAAAATGACAAAACTAAGTAGAGAAACATAATACGATCCGTAAAAATTACGTCCCGGACTCAGGTGCAAAAAGAAAGCAAGGGCTGAATAGGAAAGAATCCAGTTAAAACTTAACTGACCCGAACCAATCCCCCAAAAAGAAAATAAAAGAAGCCATCCTAAGAAAAACCCAAGTAGAATTGTTCGTCGAAAAGAAACCCAGGCAATTCCCACTAAAACATAAATGCCTAAACTATCAGCGAAAGATAAAAACGTAAGGCCATTCAAAGGAAGATTGGAAAACCAAGGCAATGTCAAAGGCAAAAGAGAGGACTCAAAAGAAATCCCTGTCCAAGAAACTAGCTCCACAGGAATTCGAAAAGAATATCCAAGTAAGGAGAAAACGCTGTCCCAAATCAAAACAAAGAGGAGAACCAAACTAAAAATAGGAACCCGTAAAGAATACTGTTGGCCGAGGAGATAATGAACTACCATGGCAAAAAATAATGCTATCGGTAACAAAATCGGATGCAACCAAGTTGTTGGTAAAATCAAAAAGATGATCAGTAATTGTGAAAGCAGTCCCAACCAATACGGCGACTGATTCGCACGAATACAAAAACCTAAATATATAAGTGTGAGTATTGATCCAATAACAATTGGCAAAATGGGGATTGGCAAAACATGAGCCAAAGAGTATCCAAGAAAACCCATAAGGGTTAGAAAATAAAAGAAATCGGCAAAGATCTCCGATGATTTTACTCCCCAACTATTTTCAGATAGAATATAAAGGTTCTTTAACATGATTTAATGATTGTTAAACAATAACTCCTTCGATTCGTTTCCGAATATCAATGCCAGACGGGCAATACACCGTACAAATTCCACAAGAAATACATTGATTCTTTTCAAACTCTTCTACTTTCCCTTTGATGAGTTGAACAGGATTTGCATGGGTTGGACAGTAGTTATTACACTCCATACAATCAATACAGCTAAATTCTTTTCTCGCTGCAGGAAGTTTTTCGTATAAAGTGATGGAGTAATGTTCGTAAATATTGAAGTAACCAAGAGAGCCGACATCCAATGGTTCTACTTCTTCAAACACAGTTTCAAAGGAAGCAATTTTGTATCGTTTGTCTAAGTTTGCAGGAATGAAAGCCAAAGCTTGCCCGTTCGTTAAAAAGAACTGACGAGGCTCTAAGTCCATCCTTCCCTTACGATCGACTAAAAACACTGCTAAATGTCTTTTCGTAAAAGGTTCGTTATAGTATAACTTCCGTAAAATATGGAATATGGTTTCTGCACCCAAAAATAGAACTTCATGTTGGATTAATGATTTTCTAGTCTTATCAACAGGCTCATGGAATTGTTTATGCAGAAAAAATTCAGGAATTCCATTGGGATGTTTAAAATCCAAAGACGAAACTTCAAAAAAGTTTGATACTTCTGCCTTCGGAAATATCGATTTCAGAAGATCAATGAATGATAGATAAGCATCCTTCATATCACGAAGGATCATTTCTTCAAAATTGAGATGTTGGTATCTGCAAAAGGGAGATAAAACAATTTTAAAAGAAGAATCTTTTTTAAATTTTTGAAAGTAATCCTTAAGAGGAGTTTCCATCAAATCCAAAGAATACAAAGCACCTTCGTCAAAAGATTCTAAAAGTGTAGGGAAATCATACTGACGAAAATGGTAAGGAGAAGTTGTAGACCAAGACCCATCTTGTTTGATTTGAAAGTATTTTTGGTCTGCGGTAAGACTTGCTACTCCATTAACAGGAGCAAGCACCTTTTTCCCGTTATGCGCAAGCATAACTTGACCATGGGTAACTCGTGTGGGATAGGAATCAGAGAGAACGCTGCCCGCAGGAACGGGGATCAGGAATTGACCCTGAATCGTCCGTTCTTTTTTGTTTTCAGTTTTATGAAATTTGCGAGCGAAGGCGCGAGGTAACCTGGGAAACAACACGCCGGTAATAATTTAGACGGCTTTCACCATGTAGATTTCGTCTTTGATTGGGAGTTCTTTTTTCAAGTTCTTGATATAAGGTAGAATCTCTCCCATTTCTTCATAATACTCGCAGTTGGTTTGCATACGGCGAGCCACTGTAAAGTATTTATAAAGTTTTTCTTCACCGGAACGTTTAGACCATTTCTTCTTATTACATTTTACTCGAAGAATGTATTTATCTTGCTCCGATTCGTATTGGCGAACCACAACACAATGCAAACAGTTCGCGCAGTAGACTTTTTCACTCATGGATGACCCCTGGACCTAGGTTGAATTTACAGCTTTTTGGAAGGAAAGGTTTCGTCAAGTAAGTACCATCGCTCTTCCTAAGCGACGGCACGAAGTTCCTTTTCTGCCTTGGTCGCTGGTTTGAATTTCCAGAACGACTCCGCCACAGAAAGATAAGAGACATAGAAAAATCCGATAGAATAAAGAACCATAAAACCGATCATGTATGGTTTTCCAACCATGAAGGAAAGGTAGATACAAAATACACAATAAGCACCCATAAAAAACTCGAGGAAAGCTCGGTAATCTACTGGGACTACGTATTTGATTTTGTCCTGCAAACTATCCCCTTCTTTCTCAATTCTGAGTTTTGGGGTGCGTTTGAAACCAGACTGGATACCAAAAACAGCTTCCATCCAAGCGTAAGTGTTCATCACAGCAATGCCTGTTCCAATCATCACAAGGATAGGAAGGTAAACCAATTTGGATTTCCAGTTTTTATGGATTTCCCTTTGGGAGTAGGCATAGAAAATCACAGGTCCCATAGATCCGATGGAAAGCACAGCGGCCGACCCAAAAAGGATCTCCATAGGGAGGTCATCCATCTTAAACCCTGCCCAAAATTCCATAAGGAGAAGTGGAGCCGTGAGTAAGATATTGATGATCATAAGTGGATGCACAGAATAATTGATGAGGTGGGTAATTGCTTCCCCTTTAATTTTCCAAGATTCGTTTGATTTCCAAATCCGAGGAATGAGTTTGACTGCCGTTTGGATTGAACCTTTGCACCAACGAAACTGTTGTGCTTTATAGGCATTCATAGTCGCAGGAATTTCTGCCTTACAAACTACGTCTTTAATGTAACGAAACTTCCAACCTTTGAGCTCGGCACGGTAAGAAAGATCAAAGTCTTCAGTGAGGGTATCATGTTCCCAACCGCCAGCGTCTTCAATACAAGCGCGTTTCCAAATTCCCGCAGTACCATTGAAGTTCATCCAAAGGCTTGCTCCATTTCTTGCAACCTGCTCGATCATAAAGTGACCATCGATTCCAAAACTTTGAGCTTTGGTCAAAATATTATAGGTTTCGTTGATATGGCCCCAACGTGTTTGGACCATTCCTATGGATTCGTCTTCGAAGTATCCCATAGTGCGAAGGAGAAAATCGGAGTCAGGAGTAAAATCCGCATCAAAAATAGCAATGTAGTCACCTTTTGCTTTTGCCATCCCTTCATCTAGAGCGCCGGCTTTGTGACCTTTACGGTTGGTTCTGTGAACATGTTCGATCCAGATTCCTTTTTTCTTGTACTGAGCAACAAGAGTCGCAACCTTTTCCACAGTTTCATCAGTGGAGTCGTCAAGAACTTGGATTTGGAGTTTTTTTGCCGGATATTCCAGGTTACATGCAGACTCGATCAAACGATCGACAACATAGAATTCATTGAAGATTGGCAGCTGAACGGTAACAGTCGGGAGGTTTTTATCCTTCAAGGAAAGGAGTTTTGTTTCGTCCTCCGCACAGTTTTGTTTGTATCTGCTATACAAAAAAACCATGAGGTAAGTGTGCAAACCGAAGTAGAATAGAACCAAAATGTCAAAGCCGTAAAGAACCAAAAAGGATATAGATAAAAACGTCAGCATAGTTATAGTCAAAATCGGCACATAGGTCGTTTTGGTCAAACATTTTGTGCACTGCCAAATAAAATAAGATTTTCTTTAGTTTGCGAATGAGGCCTATCAAACATCTTTGGTAGCTAATTCTATGGATTCTCAATGGAAACGTTTCTGGGAAACCGGCCTCTTCCCCTCACTCGAGTTTAGTCTTAGCCTTTCGATTGGTTATGTACTCTCTCTATTTTTTTATGTAGCCGGATCTGAACTTGCTCTGATCGATCGTACAGATACGGCTTATCCTGTATTACAGATACTTCTAGTTGTATCGTTTGCAGTTGGGTTCATTTACAGGAAATACAAACAAACGTTACCTGTCGGTTTAGCGATCGCCCTTTTAGCTGCTGCTGTCATTCAGATCTTTTGGTTTTTTCGGGCAAATTCTGCTGAGTTTCTGATCGATTATATTTTTTCCTTTGAATTGGTTTTACTTAGTGGGGTTTTGTCTGCATTTTCTGTGGGTATTTATGGTGGGTCTTTACGTGACTTCCGTTTTTTAAGTTTTGCCCTCGGTGTTACGGCTTTTACGTTTTATTCTTTATTTGAACCCAACCAAAACTATTCCATGAAAGTTTTGTTAGCTGTTCTTTATATATTTTTATCTTTATATCTCGTTAGTACTTTTGTACAACGAAGTCCTTATTCCAGCAAGTTCTACAAAATAAGATCAAAAATCGGTAAACATCCGTTATTTGCGCCATTTTACAGATCTGCGTTATCGTTACTCATCTCATATTGTATTTTACATTTATACTTTCAACCCGGACCCAAAATACCACTGATCCTCTCTGTATCATTTTCTGTGATCTTTGGTAGAGTTTTGTCCTTACTTGGGGGATTAAAAAAAGAAACCAAAGCAGTATTCTTAATTGGAAGAGTGGCTCTATTATTTGCTTTTTTCTTTTTTATTTACCAAACCTATTGGAGTTCTTTCTTTATTGCCCTTTGTATCATCACAGGTTCCATCGTTGGATTTTTTAAACCCAATAAAACTGCCTACAAAGAGTATATGTTTATTGGATTAGAGACCAGTATTTATCTTGGTCTTTCTTTTTTGTTATATTTTTGGAATTTACCGATGGGAATTCGGACCGTCTCTGCATTGTTATTTGTTCCGGTTTTGATGTACCCTTACTTAATGCAAAAACACATTGTACGCCTGCCGAGGATAATGATGTTGGCCGCCGCATCATTGATCGTATTACTTTTCTTTTCACCACCGACAATACGAACCAACTCTCCATTTTCAAAAAAAGAAATCTTCGACCCCATTCCTTTTGCGATTACAAACATATCATTCAACGAAGAGGAATTTATATTTTATAAATCCGTTTTACCTTTTGAATCCAATCCCTTTCTACCAAAACGTTCGGAAATCAAAGGCAAAACTATTGTATTAGGACTGAGTTCCAACCAATCACAAATTATTTCTTATATAGAAAGACTGAGCCAAGAACAACATCCATTCCTCATCTTAACCACTAGAAATAAATCCAATCAGTTTCATCACATCAATGCACTGTCACTTTTAAACAGAAAGTCCTATTGGAACTTCGACATTTACTATCCTAGTTATATGGAATCAAAAATTGGATTTGCGCCAACACTTCCGGCAGATTGGAAACTAAAGTATTTTGCAGAGAAATTAGACAATGCTACAACCCTGGAAGTTGTTACTGCACTCGATTCCATTTTAAAATATTCATCTGGTGATTTACGAAAAGACGCTTTAGAAATCAAACATTTGTATTATGAGTCGTTTGCGGAATACGCAAGGTTTTACCATAACATCGGGCAAAACAAACTAGCATTAGATGCCATTGCCGTTGCTAGGAAATTCGAACCACCAAAACCGGATTTGTTGCGGATTGCCTTTAATAGTTTGAAATTCACAACTCCTGAGGCAGAATACATTCCCATCCTGGAAGATCTTAGTTCGGATGCAGAATTTCAAGAGTTTGCTTGGAACTCTTTGATTCCTATGTTCGAATCCTTGGGAGATTGGAATCATGCACTTCTTACAATGAGTTCTTTGGAAAAATTCTATAGATCTAACAACCAAATTGACCAAGCAAGCGAACTAGAGTTAGCTCGTATTCGATTATTAATCAACCAAGAAAATTGGAAAGAAGTTGAACCAATCATAGGAGCAAGGATGAGAGAAAATCCAGATTCTGTGATTTGGGAACGGCTCAAAAACGAAGTTATAGAAAAAAAAGATTCACTGAGACGGTTGAGCACTCGACCTGATGTGAGAGAGGCAAGAATCCAATGATCCATTCCACACTACTCGGAATACTCGCAGCCGTTTTATCGGTTTTTGTTGCTATTTTGATTGAAGGTGCTTCCTTACGGTCCTTCTTCCACTTACCTGCTATGTTACTGATCGTAGGCGGTACGTTAGGTGCCACTTTTGCATCTTACTCCATCTCCCAAGTAACGAAAGCTGTAAGAGATACAAGATTTGTCCTTTCTAGAAAAAAAGAAAACGATCTAAAACTTATTTTCTTTCGTTTTTGGGAAAAGGCAAGAAAAGACGGACTTTTATCTTTAGAAGATGAAGCCAAAAAACTAGACAATCCTTTTTTACAAAAAGGAATCCAGTTGATTGTGGATGGATCTGATCCCCGAACCATTGAAGAAATTCTTTGGGAAGCGCATGAAGAAGAAGAAAAAAACGATTTAAAATCAGCAAAAGTATTCGAAACCGCAGCTGGGTTTTCTCCCACTGTGGGGATTATTGGAACTGTACTTGGCCTTGTGACTGTTTTGGAAAATTTAGATGGCGGGACAAAAGTTCTTGGGCAAGGTATTGCAACTGCATTTATTGCAACCTTCTATGGAATTTCTTTTGCCAACCTAATCTTACTTCCTATTTCCAACCAACTCAAAGTGATCGCCAAACAAGAAAGCAACGAACGACAAGCCATCATGAGAGGAATTTTATCTTTACAGTCAGGTGAAAATAGAAGGATCCTCGCCGAACGAATTGATCCTTTTGTTAAGTATTGAAGTTTAGGAAGTAGACTCCGGTCGGATACAAAACAACTGGTGGATCTTTTCATCTCGAAAGTCTACCGGAATCGACTCCTTTGTTCGATTAATACACTGGAATCCGCGTTGTTTCCACTCTTCCTCATCGACCTCCATTTTGAACTTTCTAAAATTAGTAGAGAACCAAATTTCCCCATCATCGGAAAGAAATTTTGTTAAAAGTAATAAAAGAAGATTTCTATGTTTGGTTTGAACGTCCCACTCTTCTCTCATTTTTTTACTATTGGAAAATGTAGGTGGATCGAGAAAAATTAAATCATAACGTTCCCTGTTGGGATTTTTTGTTTCCTCTTCCATCCATTGCAAAATATCTGCATTGATCATTTGATGGTTTGCTGATTTGAAACCATTGTGTTCTAAATTTTTCAACGCCCAATCACAATAGGTTTTGGAAAGATCTATACTCTTTGTTTTTGTGGCTCCACCTGACGCTGCATAAACGGAAAATGCTCCTGTATAAGAAAAAAGATTTAATACCGACTTCCCCTTAGATTTTTTTCTCAACCAATCCCTTGTGATTCTGTGGTCTAAAAAAAGACCTGTGTCTAAATAATCAGAGAGATTGATTTGAAATTCCAAGTTAGATTCTTTTACCCATTCAAAGTTTCCTTCGATGGATAATTTATCATATTGGTCAGTACCTTTTTGTTTTTTACGTCTCTTTAGAAACAATTGTTCTTCTGAAATCTGAAATACGTCTCGAACAATAGAGGCAATGCGATCAAAGCGTTCGTCATGTCCTTCTTCCGCTTGGAAACGTAAGGAACTTTTATCGTATAAAACCAAACCATTGGGATACCGATCCAAAATGCAAGATACTTGTGGAATGTCTTCCGAGTAAATTCGATAACACTCGATGGATTCTCGTTTCGCCCATTTTTCGCGCTCTTTCTTCAGCTTACGAAGGCGGTTCTCAAACATGGTAAGGGCACCAAATCCCCGTTCGGTCATGGAATTTCCTTTTTTTAGGGGAGGTTGGGATTTTTAGGAAGATATCCCCGCCCTATCTAGACTGGGTGGGGTTATCCACCCGCCACCCAATACGCTCCGTTTACCACGACACCGCAAAAAAGTCCTTCAAAAATCAAAATCCAAAAGATTTTTTTAAATTCAGTTCGTGTTTTTGATTGGTGAGAGAGAGATCACAGAAAAGACTGTCGGCTATGTCGACAAAAGATACCACCTTCATTTACTGTGACGGTAGTTCCCGCGGAAATCCTGGCCCTGCTGCCATTGGTGTTTCCTTCCAAAACAATGATGGAATCGAATTTTTCTTTTTATCTGAAAAGATTGGAAATGCCACGAACAATGTGGCTGAATGGCAGGCCTTACATAGAGGTATGGAAGAAGCAATCAAACAAAATCTACAAAAGATTAGATTTCGTTTGGACTCCGAACTTGTCGTCAAACAGATGAAAGGTGAATACAAAGTAAAAAACAAAGACTTACTCGTTTTCAAAAACAAATGCGAATCTTTAAAATCTTCCATTCCTAATTTTGAAATCCAATACATCCCTCGCGAACAAAATACTCGAGCTGATCAATTGGCAAACATAGCACAGGACGCCAAGGTTTGATTTTTCGAATTTTTACCAATGCGGTCTCCATTTTAGTCATAGTAATCTTCTTATCCCATTGTAAAAAATCAGTCTCTCGTCAGTTGGATGATCTATTAGAATCCAGTTCAGCTTTCCAATCTGCCACCTTCTGCGAAAAATATAAAACCCAGCTTACCGAAAGAAAAGAAGACTGCGAACGAATCACCCAATTGGCAAGAGAAGAAATTGACTCCATTCTCAACCGAAGATTGGATTTGGGCATTGCTCCCGTAATTGTAGAAAAAAAGAAGGGAAAGGAAATTGAAGAGTTTTTACAAGTCCATACTCGGATGGGAATTCGGTATTGGGAAATCTGGAAAGCAAACGTGATTTTAGAATAGACAATCTTCCCCCATCACAGGATAAACAAATCATGGCTGGAGATCCTTCTCAAATATTAAAAAAAATCGGACTCAAAGTAACAAAAAATCGTGAACAGGTTTTGTCCATTCTGCAAGGATCGCCTAGGCCGTTAAACCACCAGGAAATCATGGAAAAACTGCCCAAAGAAGAGTCTTGGGATCGTGTTACCATTTACAGAGCTTTATCCGACTTAGAAGAAAAAAATCTTTTAAACTCTCTCCATTCCACAGATCGAGTCACCTACTTTGAGTTAAAGTCTGATGGAAACCACATTGTCTCGGCTGCACATGGACATTTGATTTGTAATGTCTGTGGTAAAATAGAATGTATCGATGACCCTTGGAATGGAATTCCATCCGCCAAACACTTGAAAGGTTTTTCCACAGAATCAGTCGAAATTGTTTTTAGAGGCAAATGTAGAAATTGCCAATAGACATTCATTCCCTAGTCCCCCAAAATTACCTAAACCATCTACTACAAATTGATTCTGCGTTGAAAGGAGCAGGGTTTGAATGTTATCTTGTTGGTGGGTCAGTACGTGATTTAGTCATGGGGAAAATTCCCAAAGAATACGATCTAACTACAAATGCGGAACCCAAACAAGTAAAACGATTGTTTCGAACAGTCATAGACACAGGAATCGAACATGGTACTGTAACCGTTGTTTTGGACAAAATCAATTATGAAATAACAACGTATCGGATCGACAAAGATTATACAGACGGTAGACGACCGGACCATGTAGAATTTGGAACCACATTATCTGAAGATTTAAAACGAAGAGATTTTACAATGAATGCCCTTGCGTTTGATATAAAATCGGGACTTCTCGTAGATGAGCACCTTGGAATCAGGGATATCGAACAAAAAATAATTCGTACCATCGGAAATCCAATGAAACGTTTTACAGAAGATGGTTTAAGGCCAATCAGAGCATTAAGGTTTGCCAGTACTTTAAATTTTTCGATCGAACCAGAAACCAAAAAAGCTATTCACGAAACCAAACAAATTACAAAAAAAATATCTTTAGAGCGTTTCCAAGATGAGGTTCTAAAATCTTTTTTAGGTCCCAAACCATCCCGTATGATTCAATTGTTGGCTGAGGAAAGTATCTTCCAAATTTTTCTTCCGGACCTACCGGCTCAATTAGTTACGAAAGATGATATTTTAGAAAGATTAGACCAAACTTCCAAAGAGTTAATTGGGCTGCAATTGGCATTAGCTTTTTTTTCTCTATTTGATGGGATCTCTTTAAAAGAATTAGAAACAATACTAAAAACTCTAAAATTTTCTGGCCAGAATACAAAGGACTGTTTATTATTTTATGAATTTTTATCCAAATGGGAAACAATTAAAAATTCCGATGAACCAAACGAATTTGTCTTAAAAAAAGAGTATTTAGCGCCCGTTAAACGGCACTTCCAGTTACGAATCCAGATTGATGCTGAATTTATTCTTAAACTTAAACCAATATTTGGCGAAAGCATATCGCAGATGATTAGAATTTGGGAAGAGGAGCCACCTCTTCTCCTCACAGACATAAAATTCAACGGAAATCATTTGTCCGAAACCTACCCTGAACTGGCAAAAACCAATTATGGAATGGTTCTAAATTATCTTTTAGATCTTGTCCTACACTCGCCTAAAGAAAATGAATATTCAAGACTATTGCATCACTCTGCTGAATTTATAAGCAATTTGACCAAATAATTTCAAAAATCTGCCAATATCCGCTCCAGTAATGTTCCTTAATTAATCAAAAACTATTTTTTTTTCTCCAAGAACCCATTCAAATACAGTGTTTCTCTTTTTTTCTTCCTGGGTCAGGAAGAAACTCCGCCAACCTGGTACACAACTTGCACAACAAGTTCACATAGGAGAAATGGCAAATGAGAAATAAATACACTCTGTTGGCGACGATCGTTGCTACCTTATTTTCCCAGGCTTCCCTTTTTGCTCAGGATAAAAAGGAAAAGGATAAGTCTTGGTATGAGTTGGTAAATTTTTCCGGATATGTGGACGTATACTATAACTATACTACAAATAACCGGCAAGGGGCTACCCAAGATACAGCGGGAACTTTCCACACTTACAACAAGCAGTTCGCTGTAAACGCAGTGAAACTTTCTATGGAGAAGTTGGCGGATAAAGAAAGTCCGTGGGGTTTCCGCTTGGATATGCAAAACGGACAGAACAACATGTACCAAGAACGTCCGTATCAAACAACAAACTCTTTACATAACATGCAGTTGTTACAACAAGCTTATGTTTCAGCATACTTCCCTGTATTCAAAGGGTTGACAGTTGACGTAGGTAAAATGGCAACACATATTGGTTTAGAGCTACTTGACTCAAAGGATAACATCGCTTACACGATAGGTTATGTGTTCTTTAACACAATTCCATTTATCCATACAGGTGCAAGAGCAAACCTTCAAATCAATGATAGACTATCCACTGGTCTTTATCTCTACAACAGTGCCCAAGGAACTGGATACACAGGAAACGGCCAACAATTTGGTTACAACGGATTATCACCTTACGGTGATGCTGCGGGTGGATCTAGTTTAACTAGCACTTCACAACATGCTTATGCTGACGGACCAAACCCTACAAGAGCGATTGGAACTCAAGTTAAGTATGATGTAGTACCTGATAAATTTCAAGTTGTATGGAACACATTGCAAGCTAACGATAACATCAAAGGCAGACAAAACAATGCTCTATACTATTTAGAACAATCTACAGGATCATCCTTTCCGAAACAATCATCGTTCCACACTGACCACTGGATGATCCAAAACTTAATTTTGATCTTCAAACCAACTGATAAATTGACTACCATCTTTGACTATACTTATGGTGAAAGATCAGGCCAAACAAACACCGCTGCGTTTGGATACGAAGCAGGTGGAGTTACTAAAACTAAGTTAGATACAGCGATGCCAGGACTTGTTCCTGATTTGGATCCAGGTTTAGTCGCTGCTGGTCTGACAAAAGATACTAACTTAAGCCGTGAAAACAAACTGAAAAGAATTTACCAAACATACCAATTACAAGCGAAGTATCAATTCACGAACTTCTTTGCCCTTGGTTTCCGTTTTGAGTATCTTGATGACAAACGTTACGGTGGATCACTCGTAGTTAACCCTCCTCTATTTGCTGTAACACCAGCAGACAGATATGATCTTAAATTCCAAGATTCCATTGGAACAAGAGCAGTTAGTAACTACGGACAAATCAAAACTCTTACCTTCACACCTACTTTTGACCTAACGGAAAACCTCCAAGTGAAAGTAGATTTAAGAAGAGATTGGGGTCCTGGTCAACAATTCGTAGACACTTCCGGAAGACCGGCTTCTTACCAAAACGGTATCATTGTCGGTATGGTAGCTAAATTCTAAGGAGAATATGATGAAAATGAACAACAAATCCTTTAAATCTGGTTTAGTAGGAATCTCTTTGGCTCTCCTGATGACAGCAAACTTTGTTAGCTGCTCTGATTCTGGTTCCAAAAAAGAAGATAACCCAACGGCTCTACTTTACTTAGTAAACAACTCAGTGGTCGACTCAGAGGTTACAGCAAATTGTGTTGCTGCTTATACTGCAGCTAACTCATGTGTAGGTGGAAAAGAATACTTTAATGCTGGCATAGGTTGCTCCTCTAAAAAGTTAGATGGAAGAACAACTGACGAATTGAAAGCATTAAAAGAGTGCGTTCTTTCTAAAGTAAATGACCCTATTCAACCATGTAATTTACCACAATTCACTTATGGCCTTGCGCAACAAGCCCTTGCTGGTGCTTTTTCCGCTTGTAACAAAAAGTATACGACGACTGCTGGTGTCGAGGTAGACTTAAAAGACTACTTAATATACTAACAAAACTTAAGTCAGGAGATACTCTCTCCTGACTATTTTCTTACCTTCCAAACATCCGAATCTAATCTGTAATTAAATCACAAACACCGGCTTTTTAGTATGTTTTAAAGTGTATGAAGGTTATGGCTTTTTATAATCTACTTTCTCAACAAAGGAACGTCGAAAAATCACTGTAATTTCTTTATCAGGTGGAGAGTCACTTGAAAACTTACTGATAGGTCGTTTATACACCCAGTATTCCCTATCACCACCACGTTTGATTTCATCGGGAGAACCAATATACTCTCTTACAAAATTACCATTTTTTCCCGGCAAAGTGTCTTTTATCTCCTTTCGAAGTTTCATACCAGCCAATTGCTCTGCTGTTAGCTGGGCCAAAACTGCTTCTCGTTTTTCGTCTTCGGATTGAATTTCTTTCGCCGATGACGACATAAATTCCCGACATTTGATTTCGTCTTGGAAAGTCTTCATACAATTTTCAAAGAGACTATCTTGATTTTTTACTTCCAAAGTGCGAGCACAGGAAGCTGTGGCAAACAACAGAATTAGTATCAGGGGTTTGTTCATAAACCCTCCCGTTCATTCCTCTATAAAATTAAATGATTGCTTTATTGAAAATCAATTATCGTTAGAAGTGAAGTAGATTTTTTTCGTCTACTGCAGGAAGATAAAGGGTTCTATGTCAAAGTTTCTATCAAAGTTTTCCATCCAAAGTAGACTTCTACTTTTACCGATTCCACTCATTGCATCACTATTCATCATTTTGCTTATTTTAGTACGATCTTTAAATGGAACGATTGAATTTTCTAAAAAAGAGCAATTAGGAATCCAGGCATTGAAGCCAATCTATCTTTCATACCGCGAAGGATTAAAACGTTTAAAAATTGGTCAAGAGAACACCGAAGATTTGATTCCTCTAATGGAAACGGCTAAAATGAAAATTTCAGAAACGGACCTACTCCCAAAAGACACAAAAGAGATTATAACTTGGAACAAATATTCAAAAATCGAAAACTTTGATCAAACGACATCTAGAAACTTTCTAAACGACACACAAGAACTTGCTCTAAAAGTAGGTGACTTCTCTAATCTGATTCTTGATCCAGAAGTTAACTCCTATTACCAAATGGAAATTATATTTTTCAGAGTTCCTGAAATACTTAAGAATATTGGTTTCTTAAATGAGGTAGTTCGTGATGAATATTTGAATACAAATATAAAAAGCAAACAATACTCTAGCATTAGTTATACTAAAGCATTGATATCAATTAACTTTATAGAATCTACTTGCAAAGAAATTCAAAAATCGTATACGAAGTCCGTCGAAGATACTTCGCCTTATGTGGAAGAACTTAAAAAAGCAAACCAACTCGCTAAATCCGCTTGTGAAGTTTATATCAAAGAATTAAAAGAAACATTCATTCTAACTACAAACAAACCGGCTTCTGCCGATAAACTATTTGTTATTCTGAACACAGGTAACTCTTTTGCTGGCGATATTCAAGATCGTTCGATTATGATTCTCGAGAAACTTGTGAACGATCGAATTCAGTTATTATCTTTCCAAAGGAACTGGAACATTATCTTGGTTTTGGTTTCTTTATTATTATCCACCTTATTTGTTGTTTTTATATTAAGAAGCATTAACAATCCTTTAATTTCTGTCCTTAGTAAAGTAAATGAACTTTCTAGTGGTGAAGCCGATCTAACAAAAACTCTTCCTAATTTTGGAACCAATGAAATTGGCAGAATCACAAATTCGATTAATCTCTTTTTGTCAAATCTAAATGCTATCATGAATCAATTGAAGATATCGGTAAGTGATGCAGAAAAAGTATCTTATAAATTAAAACAAGATGCAATTTCTGTTTCCGATAATGCATCTTCATTAGCTTCCATTTCCGAAGAATCTGCTGCATCCTTGGAAGAACTAACCACTTCCTTTGAAATCATGTTTCAATTCATAACAAATGAAACAAAAAACATAGTTAAAATTACCGAAGAAATGAAAACAATTGAAGGTTCTATTTACAATATTGAAATGGCTCTCCTGCAGTTAACTGACCAATCCATTACTTCTACAAATTTGGCAAATTTAGGGAATGTCTCCATTCAAAACACAGATAATGCAATGTCTGAGATTCGATCGGTTACCAAGGAAATCACAGGGATCGTAGACCTCATTACTGAAATCTCAGAAAGAACCAACTTACTAGCATTAAATGCAAGTATTGAAGCAGCACGGGCTGGTGATGCGGGAATGGGGTTTGCTGTGGTAGCAGAAGAAATTTCAAAACTAGCCGATAAAACTCAATCATCTGTAAAAAACATCAAACGACTCATTGATAAAAGTAATTCTGTAGTTAGCATTGGCACAAATCATGTCCATGAAACAGTAGGTGCACTCAGTGAAATAGTAGAACAATCTAACAGAATGCAGGTTGGTGTAAACCATTTAAAAGAAGAGATGACAACACAAACGAATAGTTTACTCAATGTCACCACCGAACTAAATGGATTACAAGAAATGGCCGAAACCATCGAGTTTTCAAGTAGAGAACAGAAAAAAGCTTCAGAAGATATGGTGAATACAATCAATACTCTTTCTGGCAGTGCTCAAGAACTTGCAAACAATTCGGAAGACTTAAACCAAGTCAGTCAAAAGATCGGAGAAATTGCAGGAACCATTGCTACAGTGACAAATTCCTTTCGCACGCATTAGAAAATATAAATCGGAGGTGAAAGGTAATAAAACCTTTTACAAAAAATCCGATATACTAAAAACCGAACCTAAAAAATGGATTGATGGATTAGAGATCAATTCCTTGTTTGGTCCCTATGTCCTTTACGGCTCTGCTTTTTTCGAATCAATTAAAATTCAATTTACTCATATTTTCAATTCTTCACCTAATATTTATTAACTGTAACTTCTATCAAATAGAACAAAAACCGGATAAATTTATTCGCAACTTAATTGTATTAAATTTTGCCTCAGACTATATTTATGCTGCAGAATTACAGACATTAGCTAGAGAAAAAATTGGTATATTACCTGATTCGGTTCCCGGCTCAGAAAGAGACACAGCCGCAAAACTTGCATTAGGTAATAAACTATTTAGGGATAATAAACTTTCTTCAAACCATGTTCAATCTTGCATCACCTGCCATCCGATCGATGGAACTGCAGCAGGTATGGATCGGCAATCGACTTCACGTGGGACATTTGGACAAATTGGAAAAAGAAACACTCCGACCATCCTTAACGTTGGTTTTTTGCCAATTATTTTTTGGGATGGTAGAAGGGACACATTGTATAACCAAGCAATTGATCCATTTATCAATCCACTTGAAATGTCGTTACCATCAGAGGCCGAACTATTATCTCGAATTCAAAATGATTCCAGTTATACATCCTTCTTTGCGAATGCCTTTCCAGAATCTCCGAGTCCTAGCATCCATTCAATTCGCCTAACATTAGCAGCATTTGAAAGATCTTTAATATCAAAATCTAAATTCGATGATTTTATTGAATTCAATGTACAAGCACTCAATAAAGCTGAGCTAGATGGATTAAAAATTTTTTTAGATGTTGGATGTAACCGCTGTCACAATCAAAATTTACTAGGTGGATCTCAATTTTCACAATTAGATACTGTTTATCAGTATAATCCAAACGATTTAGGAAGATCGGAGTTTACTGGAAACGCAGAAGACAACTTCTTTTTTAAAGTTCCACCTCTTCGAAATGTAGCACTGACTCCACCCTACTTTCATGATGGTAGCGTTCCCACACTTAAAGAGGCAGTGCGACGAATGAACTACTACAAACTGAACCGCACAATGATTGATTCAGAAATTGATTTGGTTACAAGTTTCCTTAAATCTTTATCAGATAAAACAAAGGCAAACTAAATTCATTGACAAAAAATATCGAGGTAGGAACTCTGACATTACCTTCAGGGAGGAAACAGGTGAAAGTCCTGTGCTGACCCGCAACTGTGATGCACCAAATGTAAATTAAACTACGTTAGGTGATAAGCCAGATCTTCCCCGCAATGTTTTCTCGTGGATTGGGAACTTTGCACACTTACATCTACACTGTTTCAACAGACGATGTAAAGGGGCCCCGAAGGTAAACTCGGGGCGCCCGTATGGAAAAAACACTACTTACATTTCTATCTATAGATTTTAAGATTCTTCGTCTTCTGATGAAGATAAACCTATTTCCCGTTCGTGTTCCCCTAAATTCAAACAAAAATTTAGGAGAATCTAAATGAAACCAACATTCCAACTAACAATTGCTATTCTAGCAATTACATTTTTTACTGCATGCGCTGAAGCAGGTAAAGTAAATGAGTCTGAAGCAAACAACAATTTATTCACTGGTTTAATTATTGGCCAACAACAAGGTAAATCTAGTGTGATAGATTCTTTAGCAGAGATTAGGGGATATTGGAAAGGTGGATTTTGTAGCGGGGGTTCTTGTACCAGCTTCACCTCAAATGTTTCCATAGTACAAGATCCATCTGGATTTGGTATTTGGGCATCTGGAAATAGTTATTTAAGAATCATTGCTGTTGATACAGTTAATAGAACTTTTATCTATCAATACCTTCCAACTGATGCATGGAGCCCAAACAAATATACTAAAGTTATATGGACTGAGCCGAAGACAGTCGGTTGCGAAAACTCGGCGAGTAAATGTTTTTATTACTGCACAGTTTTTCCAAACTTTGCAACACTTGCAGAAGCAGAAAATGTAAACCTATCCACCTATAGTTCTGCTGATCCAACAAGAACGGGCTGTGGTGGCTTCGGCTGGAGTAAAGCTCTCTTTGTTTCGTCAAACCCAACAAACTGGTAACAGTTATCAACTTTGGCTCTGATTCATTTTGGAGCCAAACGGAGTACTACATGAAAATCCTTTTTTACAATACATACAGAACCCTGGTAATTTTATTTCTAGTTACCTTCTTATTTACATGTTCCCCCGAGCCAAAAACTTCCCAAAATGAATTATTAGCACTCTTAGTCGCATCGGAAATTGCAAATAACACAAAGACAAATTGTCCCTCTGGAAACTTACCGTCAGGAATACCCATTGCCGTTACAATAGTTTCTGCGAATTCGAATGTGAGTGGATTCAATGATTCCTCCAAAGCCGTTAATGGTATTTGCGGTGGCGGAGAACTTTCTGGATCTTTGGATGTTTATGCTTTGAACCTAACAGGGGCAGGTGCTACTCTAATTTTATCCTGGGGAGGAAAAACTGTAAAAAATGTAACGGGACTTGACTTTATCGTTTATGAAAATCCTTTCCGAGTCACAGAAAGTAGCGACCGTTATGCCTTTGATCCAATGGTAGTGCAAGTATCATACGATGGAACCATTTACTGTGGATTCGATCTCAGTGGGTTCAACCCCTCGGCAGCGGATAGTAACAAAATTTCCTCTTGGCCAGGATTTGCGGGACTTAGGCCGGTTCTCTACAACATGAGTTCTAATCCGTTGTCACTAGAGCAACTCTTTACATCAAAAGGAAATGGTTTTTTGTTAGGTGGTGGTGACGGTTTCAACATTGATGATTTAATCACAAATGCATCTTGCGATAACACAGCACTTACTAATATCAAAACTTCAGGATTTAAATTCATCAAAATGACTTCTGCATCTGCAATTACAAATCCAAACACTGGATCAGGATATGTATATCCTCATTCCTACAATAACGGATCCGACATTGATGGAGTGGTTGCTAAATCCGTAGAGTGAATGATTTATATCCCAATAGAATTGGGAACACCCAAAACCGACATATTAGTAGCTATTATTCAAAGTGCGAAACCCAACTCTCACAGACGAGTAGAACACTCATTGTTAGAGTTGGTTATCTTGTTTCTTTTAATGAAAGTGATTACTTTCTATTTCTTTCGACGGCTAGATTTTCTCTCGGATCCACCACCGGAACTTGTTGTGGAAGATACTTGAGGTTTTGACTTATTGGATTTGATTTCATTTCCAAACATATCCACTTCTGCCCTTTGTTCCTCACCAATCTTTTTGTATTCTTTCGGTGAGGATTCATCTTGGTTGCGATCCGATTCGGTTACCTCAATTTTTAATAGGAAGGAAACTACTTCGTTCTTAAGGTTTTCAACCAATTGGTCAAACATCTTAAAACCTTGGAGTTTGTATTCAATCAAAGGATTTTTTTCACCGTAACCAACAGTCCAAATTCCTTCTTTTAAATGGTCCATTGCATAAAGATGTTCTTTCCATCTATGATCTAAAATATCTAAAAACACATTTCTTTCGATCGATCGCCAAACATCTTCACCTATGGAAGAAACTTTAAACTCATACAATTCTTTTACTAATTTGGATACAACTTCGAATATTTTGAGTTGTGGATTCGATTCTTTTTTGAATTGTTTTGGATCAATCGTTTCAGTAATTCCCAAACTTTGAATCCACTCATTAAGAGAGTCGGCTTCCCAAGCATCTACGTTATTGCCTTCGCAATATAAAATAACTTGGTTCTCAACTACTTCATCAAAGAAATCAACAATGGTTCTCGACATATTCCCTTTGTCTAAAAGTTCATTGCGGATACCATATATATATATCCTTTGGCGGTTCATAACATCATCATACTCTAACAAGTGCTTTCTGATGTCAAAGTTATGGCCCTCAACTCGTTTTTGTGCACGAGCAATCGCATTGGACACCATACTATGTTCCAACTCTTGACCTTCTGGCATCTTCAGAGTATCCATAATACGAGCAATTCGATCCGAACCAAAAATTCGCATTAAATCATCTTGTAGAGACAAATAAAATCTAGAAGATCCAGGATCCCCTTGTCTACCGGAACGTCCACGAAGTTGGTTATCGATACGGCGGGATTCATGCCTCTCCGAACCAATGATATGTAAACCACCAGCACCGATCACAAAGTCATGATCTACTTTCCATTTCTTCGCTTCCGATAGAATTTTATTACATTCTTTTTTGATGTTTTCGTTACGGATTTCCGATATTTTGGATTCGGCTTCTTCGAATTTTTGTTTGATCAAATGTTCCCGAAAACTATAAACAACTTCTAATTCTGCTTTAGCTTTAATTCCCAAAGAATCGCAAAGTTCATCCAACTTTTCCAAGTCTTCTTTGTATTTCGGTGCCCCACCAAGTACAATGTCCGTTCCTCGACCTGCCATGTTCGTAGCAATGGTAATGGCACCGGGGCGACCAGCATTGGCTACAATTTCGGATTCACGTTCATGTTGTTTTGCGTTTAACACGTTATGGGTGATGCCATGAGAAACTAGAAGTTTAGAAAGGACTTCTGATTTTTCAATGGAAATTGTTCCCACTAACACAGGTTGCTTTCTAGAAACTTTTTCTTGGATGTCTTTTACAACTGCATCAAATTTTTCACGTTCCGTTTTATAAACACGGTCAGGCATATCTTGGCGTTGAATCTTTAAATTAGAAGGGATGACAATCACATCCAAACTATAGATTTTTTTAAATTCTTCTGCTTCCGTATCCGCAGTTCCCGTCATACCGGCCAATTTTTTATAGATCCGGAAGTAGTTTTGGAAAGTGATTGATGCTAATGTCTGGGATTCACGAGCAATAGCCACACCCTCTTTTGCTTCTAAGGACTGGTGTAATCCATCAGAATACCTTCGACCCTTCATTAAACGGCCGGTAAACTCATCCACGATGATCACTTCACCATCTTGAACTACATAATCTTTATCTCTATAAAATATCTTGTGAGCTTTTAATGCTTGTTGCACGTGATGAACGAGCTCAATGTTTTCAGCCTGATATAGATTTTCAACACCTAACAATTCTTCTACGTGATGAACACCAGCTTCCGATAAAATTACATTTTTTGCTTTTTCATCAATTTCAAAATCTTCGCCTTCAATGAGTTTTGGGATAATTTTATTTACTTTGAGGTATTTGTCCGTAGACTCTTCCGCAGGGCCGGAAATGATAAGAGGTGTCCTTGCTTCATCCACCAAAATGGAATCCACCTCATCTACGATAGCATAGTTATGTTGCCTTTGCACACGGTGTTCTTTATAACTCACCATGTTATCACGCAAATAATCGAAACCAAATTCGTTATTGGTTCCATAAGTGATGTCTGAATTGTAGGCTACTTTTCTCTCTTCGTAGTCCATGTCATGTTGGATCACGCCTACCGAAACTTTTAAAAATTCATATACAGGACGCATCCAATTCGCATCCCGCTTCGCCAAATAGTCGTTTACTGTTACAACATGAACACCTTCACCAGAAAGGGAATTTAGATAAATTGGCAAGGTAGATGTTAATGTTTTTCCTTCACCCGTTTTCATCTCAGAAATATTTCCCCAATGTAACGAAATACCACCCATCATCTGCACATCAAAATGCCTCATCCCCAAAGTTCTGTAGGCAACTTCACGGACTGTGGCAAATGCCTCTGGTAAAACATCATCTAACGTTTCTCCGGCGGCTAACCTATCTTTAAACTTTGTAGTTTGTAGAGACAAGGTCTCATCATCCATCGCTTTGATTGACGACTCAAAAGAATTAATAGCTTCCACAATGGGATTTAGTCTTTTCAAATCCCTTTCATACTTACTGCCGAATAAAATTGTTAATATTTTTTGAAACATACCGAGTCCGTTATAATTTTATAATATTTCGAAATATCGTATTGGCGCTTTCGGCCATTACTTTTTGTTTGGTGGCAATCTCAGAAAAATCACCAGTCCCTTTTGTAATAAACTCTTTGTGAACCGACTGCCAAACATGGAGCATATCTAAAGTTGGTTCCAAATGAGTTTGAAAAGCAAAAACTTTGTTTTTGTAAGAGAACATTTGGTTAGCATAAAAATCGCTTGCGAGTAAATGCTCTGCACCTACTGGAATATCAAAGATATCTTCATGAAGGTGGAATGCCAAAACGGATTCTTTCTCTATTCCTTTGAAGATAGGATGTTCTGGTTTTAGAACATGAAGTTCAGAAAATCCTGTCTCTGGACCTTTTGTTCCAGGACGAACATTCGCACCTAACGCCTTCGCAATAATTTGCGAACCTAAACAAATTCCAATCAGTTTTTTGTTTGGTAAAGCAACCACATTGTTTACGATATCATAATATGGCTTAAAAAATTCTTGTTCTGCTGGATCTGCTACGGACTGAGGACCACCTAACATAACAATCAAATCAAAATTCAAATGAATTTCTGGCATCAAATGGATACGTCGATCGTATGCATTTTGATAACTGATCCGGTATCCCGCTTCGCGTAGTAAAGGTTCTAATATCCCCGGGCCTTCACAATCGATAAATCTTATGAATACTGCTCTCATAATGATTCCATTCCAAATTGGTATCTAAAGAAATTGAACTTAGCTTCTTTGCGAATGGCATCTACCGATGTTTGTTCCGAAATCGATCCCAAAAAATTATAATACAAACGCATAGGTTTTGTGACAAAAAGCATAGTCTCCGGTGTTCCTGTAATGAGCCCCCCCTCTTTCACTCGAAAAGGTGGTTTCATAAACACGATGGGAACTTGGATCTTTCTGTTTTTGACTTCGTTTTCCATCCGCTCTTTTGCCAACTTGTATACTTCACCAAACGGGCGCTCATCGGTAATGTCTGGAACAATTTGGTAGGGATCTACAACCATGTATAAGGCTTTCGAAGGAAACCGAGTTTCGATTTCAGCGTACAGGAGATTGAGTGCCGGTATCTCTTTCCAACAAGGAACACAATCGGGAGAGTAAACATTGAGTGCAATTTCCTCTTTTTCCAATCGGGAGAAAGAAATTTCGGCACCGCTTGCGGTAAGTCCTACCCAAGACTCCTCTCCAAAGTGGGAGGTTTTCGCCGGGGCGCAGCTAATGAGACATAAACTAACAGTTAAGATGAGGGAGGCTTTCATAAATCCCATTTATTGGACGGTCCTTCCCCATGGTTTGGACTACGAGAACGTCTGTAAAGCCCGTTTTCGAACTTTACCTTGACATCTGACCCCTGCCCCTCAACCTGGTCTAACATTCCACTCTCTTCCATCAGGGAATCTAAGAAAATGAGCCAATCGCATAAAGAAGACTTCGATATCGTATCCTTAATAGAACTTTGCCGGGAAAAAAAATACGAAACTTGCGTGGCTGGTTTCAGTACGATCGACAAAATTGATAAAATCACTCTCCCTAAAAAATTAAAAAACCGTAAATTGACGGTACAAGCATTATACGCACTTACAAATAATATGGTTCAGTGGAAATACCTTTCCTCTGAAGAAAAAGCCATTCTCCAAGCAGAAAAAGACAAATTGGCTGGAGTTACTTCCACTGCCGGAGCATCCTTTGCTCCTCATGCAGAAGAAGATATCGAAGAAGATTTTATCCCTGAAGAAGAAGCTCGTAAACCAGAACTCGAAGACGGTTTCGAGAATGAATTTGGTGATGAAGCAGAGGAAGAAGAAGAGGACGACGACGATGATGATGATTTCGACGACGACTCTGATGACGATGCGGAAGCTGATGAGGAAGAAGAGGACTAAGAGGTTACTCCCATTCCTCTAATCCCGCACTTCCAAAACAAACTTCTCTATAACTTTCAAACTTCCGACAATTTTTATCTACATTCGAAAGTCTCCCCTGAAAAGGAGGCTTCCCGATTTCTATCCGGCCTTCGCTCTGATTCCATTCCTGTTATTCTTGGTGTCGGTGCCTTACACAATTTCCGTTCTTACATAGTAGATCCAAATCATCACCAAATCGTTGTTTTTTGGGAGCCGCACAAAGAGATTTATGAGTTGAACGAATTCCGGGGGGAAGTTCAAAATCTCGAAAATCTGGCAAAAACCAAAGGATTATCTGTATTTTTGATTACAGGTAATTCCCCCAATTGGTTTGAGTTAAAAACCAAAGTCCAAAACCTCCCGAATACATCTCCATCACTTCTTTCCAAGTGGAATTTGTACATTACACCTAGTTACGAACGTTTCTTTTCCGAATTAGTAGTAGAATGCCGAACCAATTTTCAATCGCAGTTTGTTTCCGGTGGGGTCAATCAAAACACAATCCAACATTTCCGGAGATTGTGGACACATAACTATTTGAAAAACAGAATCTCCCTACTCTCTGAGGGAAAAAATTTTGAATGGTTCCAATCCTTCACTTCAAAGAAAATGCGAGTTTTATTTGTGGGAGCAAGTCCCGGTTTAGAATTGGATTTGAAAACCATCCAAACGGAACGCCAATCCTTTCTTATCTTTGCAAGTGACACTGCCCTCGGATACTTACTGTTCCATGGGGTAATTCCCGATTATATTGTTTCTTTTGACTCTGGCCGAGGTACTGCCTATCATTTTTTATTAGAGATTCCTCCCCATATCCCCATCTTTACTTGGTTAGGTGGATCAGCATATATTTTTGATCTACCAAATCCTAAAATTTTAGTGAATACAGGACACCCTCTAGACCAAATTTTGGAGCACCAATTTCGGGAAAAAAAAGGACAAAAATGGCCCCATTATCCAAATGCCAGTTTGAATTTACTCGGAATGGTTTTGTCGATTACAGACGGAATAGAAGATAGAGAATTTTTTGTAAGTGGAGTGAGTTACCTTGCGGAGCGAGGGAAATCGCATTGTAATGGAACAGGATATGAAAGGTTTTATCTACCGGAAACCAATCGGAAAAAAAGTTTAGAACTTACCACCAAACGTCTGTATTCTGGCGAGCGAAAAGGTAAAAACCAAATTGCATGGGAAGACTTTCGCAAAAAGGAATCTTTATCGGGGGTTCAGTTTCTTTCTGAATCCAAAGAAAAAAGTCTCCAAACAAAGAGGGATTATACAGATTTTCTACAATCTTTTCAGGGTTTTCCCCCATCATTAACGGATCTGGCAAAGTGGGCCAACCAAGACCAATCCGGTATCATCCATAGGAAAACTCTCAATATTTGGTTGCGGTTTTCACTAAGTTAAGCACCAAATAGAACCGGTATTTCTTGTAGATTCCACTCTGCTTGTTCTTTGTTTGCGGGAATTCGATCAAAACCTTTTGTTTTTTTGGATTTCCCCTTAGGTCTTCTTTCCATATCCTCTAAAATTTTCTCCAATCTCTCTTGCATAAGTAAATGCAAATTCATTTGGTCTAACATATCCATAGTGATTTCCTCCACTGTTGTAATCACTATACAAGTCCCCTGGGACAAAATAGAAATTGGATGCGAAAAAAATATCTATTGCGTCCAAAAGAAATTAAAATATAAGAGTGTTACGGGAAAAAGCGTTTGTGAATTTTCAAGATATTATCTCTCAGTTAGAAACCGCAAAAGAATCCAGAATTAACTTTTACTTTGTTACAGAAGAACAAAATCAGGAGATATACGCATTACTTGTCCATGTAATGGGGGGTATATGGACAAACTCTATTTAGTGGAAGTGATCTTCACCGTCCTAAAAGAACTCCTCATGAATGCCAATAAGGCCAATGCAAAACGCGATTACTTTAACCGCGAAAATTTGGATATCCAAAACTCAGGTGATTACGCAAAAGGAATGTCCCGATTCCAAGAAAATATCATCATGAAATGGAATGAACAATTGGGTAGGTTAGACGGTGGAAATTACTACATAAGCCTTCTTATGAAAGTAGAAGGTAAATCCATTCACTTTGCTGTGGAAAACAACGCTCCCATCACCAAAGAGGAATTAGCACGAGTTAATCGAAGGATCGAAGTTGCCAAGAACTACAATGACCTTTCGGATGCATTCACTGATGTTTCGGACAGTACAGAGTCTGCTGGTTTAGGATTAGTACTCATCCAACTTCTTTTAAAAAATTCAGGCATTGGTTCTGAAAAATTCAAGATCTTTACAAACGATAAAATAACACGCGCTACATTGTCTGTCCCGGAAGTGACTACACCGGTAGAAATTCAAACAGACCTAAAAACAAAACTCTTAAATGAAATTGATGGTCTGCCTCCGCTACCGCATTCTCTTACAAAGATTATTTTACTTTGTAACAATCCAGATTCTGACTTACACATGATCTCTCAGGAAATTGAAAGAAACCCTGCTCTTTCAGCGGACTTACTCAAACTTTCTAACTCTGCTTTTTTTGCGAACAGAAGCCAAGTCAGTTCCATCTTACAAGCTGTTAAAGTTGTAGGTCTGAAAAACTTACGGAACCTCCTTTATGTATCTGGGGTTCGCAAAATTATGGATGGCCAATACGGTAAAATGATGGATGTATGGGACCATTCCAGTCGCTGCAGTTATTACGCACGGTATCTAGCAACAGAAAACAATCACACCAATAAAATTGCAGATATCATTGCCGTCAGTGCTTTGTTACACGATATAGGAAAGTTTCTTTTACTTTCTGTGGATCGTGGATTTTTCAAAAAAATCGAAACCTACCAAAGAGGGGCCGATTCTGGAAACTCAACTCTATTAGAAGAGATGGCCATTGGACTCAGTCATCCTCAGCTTGGAGCTCTTCTTGCTGAAAAGTGGGAATTCCCTCTCGACCTTCGAGTTGCTATCGAATACCATCATAAACCATTTTTGGCACCAGCAGAATTACGTGACTTAGTAGAAGTAATTTACATGGCCAATATGATGGCCGATTACCATGAACAGAAAAAAGGTTTTTATGCCATTGATAAAAACCTACTCGCAAAGTTTAATTTAGATAATATCGATGTGTTCTCCGCCGCAGTGAATAAAATCGAACTCCTATTCAAAAAGTCCAATGAGTAAGGTGATTCTTTTTGATTCTGTTTCTTTTGTTAGAAACGATAAAAAGATATTAGATAACGTTAATTTTTCCTTAAACCAAGGAGATTCTCTTGCTATCATTGGTCGTAATGGTGCCGGGAAAACGACTCTCATCAACCTTCTCTTTGGTTATTCTTGGCCCACGACAGGTTCCATTTCTGCCTTTGGGGAAACTTATGGCGAAACACCCATGGCACCTTTGCAAAATCGAATCGGAATGGTGCAACCAGGCCACCAAGAATCCTTATTACAAAGACTCACTACTTTTGAAATGGTTCTCACCGGAGTGA
The DNA here is from genome assembly GCF_000332515.2 of Leptospira wolbachii serovar Codice str. CDC. NCBI lineage: Bacteria > Pseudomonadati > Spirochaetota > Leptospiria > Leptospirales > Leptospiraceae > Leptospira > Leptospira wolbachii. The sequence goes on along the minus strand of NZ_AOGZ02000014.1, from coordinate 2,505,456 downwards.
TTGGAACCTTAGGCCTTTACAAAGACCCAACAGAAAAACAAGAACAAACCGCCAAATCCTTGTTAAACTCCATAGGTCTGGGACATAAAATAAACCAAACCTATAGCACACTTTCTTCTGGGGAAAAAATGAAGGTTTTACTTTTACGTGCTTTTGGTGTAGGAAAAGAAATCCTCGTTCTAGATGAACCGACAGCCACCTTAGACATCACAGCAAGGACTGATTTCGGAAAATCATTATCGCAATTAAAGACAAAGAATCCTCATCTAACAAGGATACTTATCACTCATCGGATTGAAGAAATTCCAGAAGACTTTTCCAAAGTATTGTTAATGAAAGAGGGAAAGGTTTTAAGTTTCGGAGACAAAGACAAAGTATTAACTGACAAAAATCTATCAGATCTCTATGATTTAGACCTTCAAGTAAACGAAAAAAAAGGACAGTATTCCGTTACTGTCCTTTCCTAAACCAATCTTCTTTTCTATTCTCAACGAGAATACATCGATCTTTCAATAAAGTTGGAAGCCGTGCAACCAGCCGTTCCCACATCTGAAATGGACTTATCTTGTGCGATACAGAAGATTTTCCACCAACGATTGGAATGGTTTGGCGCAATGGAATAGTTTCTCACTTCTCCCACACTTCCTTTAAAGATCCGAACATTGGCCCCTGAGATCCCCATAAGCGCTTCCCCAGACCAATTGTAAATACTGTAATAACGATTGGGTTGGTTCCAAACAGATCCTTGGAGAGAGATGGTTTCTGGACCATATCCCGTTGTGATGTCATAATCCAAACTTCCATTTCCCGCACCAAGTGGAGTTTTATTATTCCAAACAATGCGATCATTTGCAGAATTTCCATACTGTAGATGGGAATCCAAATCACGAGGTTTGGCGCCCCAAGAAAGCACCACTCGCATTTCATTGTCAGGGAGGATTGGAGTCACAAGAATGTTTTGGTTTGCCGGAGTTTCGGAACCTGCAGAGACAACCGTTCTATACGTTGTGGAGTAGTTCTCAGACACCGAAGTACAATCCCCTCTTTTTCCTGCACCTGATACTTCTAAAGTATAGTTACCTGGCGGAACTGATGGAATCACATAAGAACCGTCAGTAGAAGTTTTAACAGAAGTTATCGTCACACCATTGGCATCGATCGCATAAGGGCCAGACTTCACATTCACACCTGGTCGAATGCGAGCCGTTAGGTTACAAACTCCAGTGTTGTATAAAGCGGACAATGCCCTTCCCGAAATGGATCCACTGGTTTGGCTTCCAGGCACAAAGGTAATGATATCAAAGTTAGTGGTGACATCGGCTTGGATATCCACAATTCCTTCCACCGATTGGTATCCGGCAGAAACAAAACGAACCTTCCAACGACCCGCATTGATATTAAAGATCGTGTATTGGCTTGCATTGGAAAAGATTGTGGCTCCGGTCGCAATGGATGCTGGTTGTACGCCTGCTGATGGACGTAACGTCCCACCGTTCGGATCTACAATCTCTAAAGAATAAGTTCCGAGGAAAGAAAAACCGCCAGGTGTTCGCACTGATCCTGATAGATGGCCACGACCATCGTTTGTAATGATAGGAGTGTTTACCACAACCGTTCCGCCACCAGTTCCTACTTCTACTGGGAAGTAGGTAGTGATTCCATTTTTTTCCACACGCAGTTGGTAAGAACCAGGGGAAAGGAATGGGAAACTATAACTTCCGTTTGATTGTGAAGTCACAGAGCCCACTACTTGATCGGAACCAGAAGTCCTTGCAGGCGAAACAGCACAATTCGGAGAATCAAATCCTCCCGAACAGTCCCTATGTACATCTGCTGTAAAATTTCCTCCCACCAATCGGCCGAGAGTCACGGTGGCACCACTTACATTTTGAGTGGAGACTGCATCGGTGACAACGCCAGTCACAGTAGCTCTTGGACTGTGCATTACCACTCCATTCACAGTAAACACTGCAGGACTAGATGCATATTGGTTCGTAGCAACAGAGGAAGTGTCTACACGCAAACTAGCCGAAGATAAATAACTGGATTGGTAAACCGGAGCGACTCGATCCACAACAATGAGTTGGTAGGAACTTTGGCGGAAATTGTATTCGTCTCCATTGGTGATATCAATGGAAGCTGTGTTATCATTCGCACGTGCCACACTCGGTGTTTGCGAAAGAGTTGTCGCAAGGCCAGAACCTAATTGGTACAAAGCATAACCCACACGGCCTGCTTCATCATTGCTAAAAGGAACAGGAAGAATCGCAGGCAAACTCACCACATAGGAGCTGCCACCGAAACTAAACTGGCCAGCAGAAGTAGTAGTGATGTGAGCAAGACCTGATCCGTCCTGAGATGTGTTTCCAAGCAATACAACAAACAGCCCAGATTGGTTTGTATGGACGGCACTTGCTGTGGGCGCTGTATCCCGAATGGAAATGGTTCCAAGGATTTGAGAACGAGTGGCAATCGAGGTCAGAGAAATGGTTCCTGCATTGAAGTTACCTCCATTCAAACTCACCTGTAATGGATTGGAAGAACAAGGAGAGGGATTGGATCCACAATAATTTTCAAATCCAGGAGCCGAAATATAATAAGCCCAGAGACCACTTGCTCCGAGAAACGAAACTTCCTTAGTTGTTGGATTTACTTCATAAAGTTTATTTCCATACGTTTGGTAGGCCCAAGGGCCGGAGCCTTGCACAACCGCCAAACAAGAAGCAGTTGGATTTACTGCACAAGAACAAATAGAACCTACTTGGTTTAAAGAACAATTGGTTCCGGCGACTGCACTCAGTGCTTCGACAATCCAAAGTTTGATGGCATTTCCAAGAGCAGGATCCTCTTTTAAATACAGAAGGCGAGATGGGGCTTGGTTTGCCGAAGGCCTTACGTTGATTACAGTTCCTGCCACATGGTTTCCACTAGAATCTTTTACAAAGCCGGTGACAAAAGAAGGTTTTGCCACGATGTAGATCGGATCAGTCAGAGCTACATTTTTGGTTCCCCCAGTAGGAGAAGCTGTAAACAAAAAGGATCTAGAAACCGTATAAAATACTGGGTTTGATACTTCTAGGTAGTACACGCCATTGCTAAGATAACTTCCTTCAATGGCAAAAATTCCGTTCCCCGTAATTTGAGTAGTTTGTAAAACAGCACCTTGTTCGTTCTTTAGTTTGATTGTAAAGACAGTGGTGGAATCGGAAGGAATGGCACCATTAAGGATGTTTCCAGTTAGGTGGAGATCACTTTCCGTTGCCGCCATCCAAGGAAGACTCGTTTCTCCCAAATCCACTTGTGTCACAGTATTGGGATTAGTTCCAGGAAAGGTAAAATGAATGAATTCCGTTGTATTGGCAAAAGGTTGGCCAGATACTTCGACAGAATCTCCGGAATACACCACAGTATAATTTCCGTTAGGTAAGGGATTGATAGAAATGATATAGGATCCGTTGGCATTTGTCACTCCGGTTCCTACTGTGTTTCCGTTGGCATCCAGGATAGAAACAGTAATTCCAGCAATGGGGGCCCAGGAGACACAGTTACGCCGCCCCCAGAAAACCCAGGACTTGTGACAATGCCTGTAAACTGGGCCGGACCTTGACCGTAGTACAAACGTTCCGCGAGAAGATTTCCCACATTGACTAGGGTATACGGATTTTGTGTAGGGTCAAAAACGAAAGAAAAATCTTGGTATGTATAATTGAGTCCATATCCTGTATTAATCAATACACGATAATTATTATTGGGAAGGTCAGTTAAATCAAATTGGAATTTTCCGTTGGATTCTGCATTGGTTGTGGCAACAAGAGTGTTTGTTTCTCCGTTCGCCACCTCAATCCTAACAGAGATTAAAGTAAGATCAATACAAGCGGGAGACTGAGGAGCACCAGGACTTCCGCAAACAACATTTGCCGGAACACCTGAAATCACAGGAACGATGGTTCCAACCACACGAGCAGGTCCATGGTTAGATACTTCTTGTTCGGAGTTGTTACCTGGAACCTCATCGGGATCTGTGACAGCAACAGAATCACCAGGAGTAGGAAGGGGAACACCATTAGAGTCGGGAGGAGTGTCGAGACCACCGCTGGAATCAGCTACCGCACCACCAGAACCCAAAAGGAACCAGAATGGCATCGATTTCTTCTTCTTAGAACAGCCTACAAAAACCAAAGAAATGAGAACGAGAATGGTGAAGATTCCTCGAACGCGCATAGCCTTACCCTCTAATCAAAATTCGCTTTGTGGCCGAACCACAGTTTTTCAAATACCCTTCAGGAAATACCTAAGTGCCTCCGAAGTGTACCATTTGTAGTTCGTTTCCGTACACAAATCAAATCTTTTTTAGGGCTATCGGCAAAAAATAAACAAATCTTACCGATATTAGGGAAAAATAGCACCTGGAGGCGAATTTGTATTGCCCTGGCTCCTACTTTTTAAGCTTACTCAAAGCGGAATATGTGGGAGAATTGGATCACACAAGAACAGTGGAAACTCCTGATGATTCCCTTTACCTACGGATTTGTGGGTTGGGTAACAAACTGGCTTGCCCTCAAGATGACCTTTTATCCGATCCAGTTTGTAGGAATCCCACCGTATTTGGGCTGGCAAGGAATCATTCCTAGAAAGGCACATAAAATGGCCAGTAAGTCCGTAGATGTCATTACGGAGCGCCTTCTCAATATCAGAGAAGTTTTTTTAAAAGTAGATCCTAAAAAAGCAGAATTGGTTTTTTTACCGGCCCTAGAGTCTAGCATTCGCTATACGATGAGAGAGTTTTCTGACACTCTCGATCCCAAACTTTGGGATATGATTCCCGAAGTGGTGCGGGAAGAAATCTACCATAAGGTCAAAAGAGAAAGTGGTGTTACTATCCGAAAGGTGATTCGAAAACTCCAGAGAGATATCGATTCTTTATTTGATGTAAAGGCCTTAGTATTAAAAAAACTTTCCGGCAATAATGTAGGCCTTGTGGTAGAACTTTTTAAAGAGGTGGGGGCTCCCGAGTTTCGATTCATTGAAAGGTCTGGTTTTTATTTTGGATTTTTACTTGGTCTTGTCCAAATGGTTTTTATGATTTATTTTCCTTTGGTTTGGACTCTTCCCATCCAAGGTGTGATTGTCGGATACCTCACGAACTACCTCGCATTAGAAATGATCTTTCGGCCCCTACTTCCCAAAAAGTTTTTTGGAATTTTTACCTACCAAGGTTTGTTTTTAAAAAGACAATCGGAAGTTTCGAGACTCTATGCAAAACTGGTAAGCGAAAAAATCTTAACGCCAAAAAACATTTTATCCGAACTTATTTTTGGCAAGGCATCTAATGACATCATCTCGATCATTCGAAAAGAAGTGATCCAACATGTGGACACCATCACTTTTCTCGCCAAACCGGCGCTTTATGCTTCTGGAAAAATCGAAGAGTTTGATGCTGCCAAAGAAAGGATCGCCGTAGCTATGGCTGACAATGCTGTGGAAAAATCGTTTCATTTAGAAGAGTATTTAGGTGAGGCCTTGGAGATAGAAAAGATGATGGGGGACAGAATGTCCGCCCTTCCTCCCAAAGAATTTGAATCAATTTTACGATCTGCGTTTCAAGAAGATGAATTGTTATTAATTTTAGTAGGTGCCGCGCTTGGTGCTATGGTGGGCTGGTTTCAAATGGTATTTATTGTATGACAAAGACAATACTCATCACAGGAGGAAGCGGGGTTCTTGGGAAAAAATTATTGTTTGGTTTGATTGAAGATTATAAGATCATTGCCATCGGTAAAAACTATGCGAGTTTTCCCGATTCCATTCGCTTCCATAAAAATTTTAAATTTTACGAAAGAGATCTCGCCTCCATACACACAGTTGAAGAATTTTTAATTCCGGAATCCATCGATTTGATCCTACATTTAGCTGCGGTAGTTTCAGGAGTCAAAGTCACAGAAGAAGTTTACCACCAAATCAATGTTAATTCTACAAAACTATTAGTAGAATTTGCAAAAACAAAGAATGTTCCCCATTTCGGATTTGTAAGTTCTGTTTCTGTATATGGATCCAAAGAAATCAATTTAAACATCGATAGTGAAAGATTTGGAACCACCATTTATGCCAAAACAAAAGCATTGGCAGAAGATTATGTATTAAATTCAGGGAAGGCTTACTCTTTATTTCGAATGGCGAGTATCTACGGCAAAGGAACAAAAAGTTTTATATCAAAACTACGTTCCCTCACAAAACGAGGGGTCTATCCGTACATTTCTTCCCATCGCAAAAAATCCCTCCTTCATATTGAGGATGCCACCAAAACCTTAGTGACTTGGACCAAACAAACATTAAATGGGAAACCACCAAAACCTGTGTATGTATTTTCGCACCCCGAATTCGTGACTGTAAACCAAGTAGTGCAGACCTTTCAGGAGCTTGGGATCGCAGGAAGATTCCTTTTCCCCATTCCTGTGGGTGGATTTTGGTCAAAAATTGTGGAATTGGTCTTCCGCCTTCTGTCTTACTTAAAAAGAAAACCTTTCCATGGCTCCCCTCTCCAACCTTTATTAGAATCAGTGGCCATTTATGATTCCCAGTCTTTTGAAAATTTGGGAATTTTTCCAGAACGAGATTTACGAAAAGGACTCACTGACTATCAATAATGAAGGTACTGGGGGCCGATATTCTAAGTATGAAAAAGCGACTTTGCCTACTTGTTTTATTATGTCTTACTCTTTCTCATTTGGATGCAGCAACCTGGATCGAAGATTCTTTAAGTTTTGCATTTGAATATCCAAGAGGTTGGGCAAAGTCTGTTTTACGCCATCCGGATACAGTCCGTATCCAATTTTCCAAAACCAACAGAGAAGCCGTCCTGCAAATTGATGTCGCTCGAAGGACCAAAGATTACGATATCGACCGGTTCATTGAAGAAACTGTGGATACTTTTTTAACGAAATACCCTGACTTAAAACTGGTTCGTGAAAAGTTATTAGAGAATGAAGTCGCTGGTTTTGATGAGTCCGTCTTTGTTGTGTTACACTATACTGAACACAAACAGTTGGTTTCCAACCGATTTTTGTTTCATCGAAAAGGTGGATTGTATTATGTAATTCAGGCAAAAACACCGCGGGCTTACTTTGCAAAGTATTCCAAAGATCTAGATTTAGTAATGAAAAGTTTTCGCCGGGATACTCGAACCAAAAACAGATGGCGTAACGACAGTTTGGCGTATCTTGACCCAGTAAAAGATGAACGAATCATCCAATACGTATCGATTACGATCAGACCCATTGACTCCTACCCTCATGAACAAGGAGCAAGAAACAAACAAGACGATGGATGGTTGTTTTCTGTCGAGGGAAACAAAAAGCCAAATCCAGGCGACTGGGACAACCGCACCAAACCGCAAGCAAATGACAACGGATACACTCCAGCCGATGTCAAACCGGATACCCCTACTTCCGATGAACCTGTGGTCATTCCTGATAGCTCTGGACTCTAACCAGACACTTCCTTTTTAAGAACCAAAAAAAGTTTAAAACCCAAATTCAAAAAATCCCAATTTCCCCTTGACGGAAGTTGGTCGAATCCGTTTATCGTATATTTACGATAAACTATGGCCCAGAATAAAAAAACAGAATTTCCGGAGAATGTCCAAAGGATTGCTTCTTTTACCAAACTACTCTCCCACCCCGCAAGGCTTGCCATTTTAGAAGTATTGGCGAGTCGACAAACGTGTGTTTGTGGAGAGATCGTAGAGATCCTACCGCTGGCCCAGTCCACCGTTTCACAACACTTAAAGGAATTAAAAGAGGGAGGGCTTGTAAAGGGCGAGGTGGAAGGAACATCCTCTTGTTATTGTATTCATTGGGAAAATTTTTCCAAGGCCTATAACGAATTTGCGGAACATATTGAATTCATTCAAAAATTTAAAACTAAGAAAACGGGGAGCTGTTGTGAGTAATCCAAAAAATATTTTAATCCTGTGCACCGGGAATAGTTGTAGAAGCCAAATCGCCGAAGGTTGGATGCGATTTTTTGCAAAAGACAAAGCCAGTGTTTATAGTGCGGGAATCGAAACTCATGGTGTGAATCCGAAAGCCATAGCGACAATGAAAGAAGCAGGCATTGATATTTCTCATCACACCTCCAATCATATTAATGAATACAAAGATATCCAGTTTGATTTTCTGATTACAGTTTGCGATCACGCAAAAGAAAACTGTCCCTATTTCCCAACAAATGCGAAACGATTCCACCATAACTTTACTGACCCATCCAAAAAGGTTGGATCAGAAGAAGAAATAAAAAAAGCATTCGCAGAAACAAGAGAAGAGATTCGAAATTACTGCGAAAACTTTGTAATGAATGAACTATAAAAGAGGATAAAATGAAAACACTAACATGGAACGACTTTAAAACCAACTTGGATTTATTTCCAGAACTTCATTTGAAATTTGAATATGGTAAAAACCAAACCATATTTCCCAATTACCATATTACAGAATTTAAACTCGCGAACATCCAATCCGTGGATTGCGGTGGAAAAACCGATTCTTGGTCGGAAATCATTTTACAAGTGTTAGAACCGAAAGTAGAAAAAGATACCGAGTCTATGACACTCTCAAAAGTAAACTCCATTCTAAAAAAAGTGACATCTTCCATAGATATACCAAAAGATGCCACCTTACGAATTGAATTTGGAAACGAAGATACGGCCATGAGACAATACTTTGTATCGGAAATGAAACCAACAGAAAACTCTCTTCTCATTCAATTAAAAGATGGAAAAACAGAATGCAAAACAAAAAACGCAGATGAACCCGCGGGATGTTGTTAAATGAAACAACTTTCTTTTTTAGATAAATTTTTAACCCTCTGGATCTTTGGGGCTATGGCCATTGGGTTACTCATTGGAAAATTTTTACCATCAGTTGTTTCTGAATTTTCTTCTCTTTCGATCGGAACCACCAATATTCCTTTGGCCATCGGACTGATACTCATGATGTATCCACCACTTGCCAAAGTGAAATATAAAGAAATGGGAAAGGTATTTAAAGATGGAAAGTTACTTACACTTTCCCTGGTTCTCAATTGGATTGTTGGTCCTATCCTTATGTTTTTTTTTGCGATTACCTTTCTTGCCAACGAACCAGAGTACAGAACAGGACTGATACTGATTGGCCTGGCACGTTGTATTGCTATGGTGATTGTTTGGAATGATTTGGCAGAGGGAGATAGAGAATACGGGGCAGCACTTGTGGCCCTGAATAGCATCTTTCAAGTTTTCTTTTATAGTTTTTATGCCTATTTATTCATAACAATTTTTCCACCTTATTTTGGTTTGGCTGGAACAGAAGTTTCGATTCAGATTTCAGATATTGCAGAAACTGTAGGGATTTATTTGGGAATTCCTTTTTTCTTAGGTTTTCTTTCTCGGTATGGGTTTGAAAAGTTTGGTGCCAAAGAGTTTTATGAAACAAAATTTCTTCCCAAAATTTCACCCTTAACCCTCTCTGCCCTTTTATTTACCATCATCGTTATGTTTAGTTTGAAGGGTGGAATGATTTTGGAATTAACGGATGATGTGGCTCGTGTAGCCATCCCTCTCCTTTTATATTTCGGAATTATGTTTTTTATAAGCCTTTGGATTGGATACAAATTGGGAGTGGATTATTCAAAAAATGCAGCCGTCAGTTTTACGGCCACAGGTAATAACTTTGAATTGGCGATTGCCGTAGCCATCGGTGTCTTTGGAATTCAAAGTGGAGTTGCTTTTGTTGGTGTGATTGGTCCACTCATTGAAGTGCCGGCCCTCATTCTACTTGTTAAGTTTGCCATAGGATTTCGAAACAAGTTCTATAAAGGAAATAAAAACCTTTCTCAATGAGGAAGGTTTTGGATCCAACCCTGGTATCTTTTGGTCAATTTTGATAAACGAAATTGATCCAAAAGAAGTCGCATGATGGGGGAAACATTCACTGTTGGAAGTTTGCCTTGCGACAAACGATTCAATTGGTAACGAACCATGGCCATATTAGCCAAACCTTTTAAAGTTTTTGATTTCCACCCAGGATCCGGTAACACTCTATCAATTTGTTTATTCTCTTTCCAATCATTGGGAAGATTGGGATTGAGTGCCAAAGCTGTTGCAATTCCTACTAGGGGAACTCCAGATTCCAAAACAGATTCCGCAATTTGTTTTCTTCGAATCCCTCCTGTCACAAGAATAGGTACTGTTGCTGTCTTTGCTACTTCACTTGCAAATTCTAAAAAGTATGCTTCTCTTGCTATTGTAGAACCATCACGAGATTCACCTTGCATAGCGGGCGCTTCATAATTACCACCAGACAATTCTATAAAATCGACACCTAACGTTTGTATTTTGGAAATTACTTCTTTTGCATCTTGAAATTGAAAACCACCTTTCTGAAAATCTGCTGAGTTCAATTTCACTGCGACAATGAAACCGGGTTTTACAGCTTTCCGAACAGAGAGAATCACTTCTACCAAAAATCTAGATCTATTTTCTAAACTCCCTCCCCACAAATCATTTCTCCTATTGGCAATGGGAGATAAAAACTGACTGATTAGATAACCATGGGCCGCATGAATTTCTACTCCATCAAAACCAGACTCCTCAGCCAACTGCGAAGTCTTTGCAAATCTCTGTATTGTTTCTAAGATTTCTTGTTCTGTCATTGCTTTTGGTTTTCCCAGAAGTTTGGATAAATTTCCGATGTCGACCGGTACCGCAGAAGGGGCCCAAACTTCGCCACCTAACTTTGCTAAAATTTGTCTACCGGGGTGATTGATCTGCATAATAATCTTTCCTCCCGAGACTTTTGATTTGGATGACCATTGACGAAATCCATCAAGCGAAGAACCTTCCTCCAAAACCACACCGCCAGGTCCAGTCATGGCCCTGTGATCCACCATTACGTTTCCTGTAATCATTGTTCCTACACCACCATGTGCCCAGGATTCATATAAATTCCAAAGAGCTTGGTCTGGTTCTAAATGAGCATTGGAAAGATTTTCTTCCATCGCTGCTTTCACGAGACGATTGGGTAGAGTGGTTCCGTTAGGTAAGGTAAACTGAGAAAATAAAGGCGAAGTAGAATTCATTTGTCTTTATTAGACAAAGGATCCATCCAGAGAAAGTGATTCTGGATGGAAGTTTTTATCCTTTTTTACGAGACTGTTTGTTTCATTGGATCTAACTTAATTTTCGGATTCCCTCGGCTAAACAATAGTTAGCAATGGCAAGTAAGATATGAAAGATATCAACGTTCAGAACGGGTCCCGTAGATCCTTTTGTTCCGATCACAAGACCTGCCACAATAAACAAAACGGATCCTATGATTCCCATCACTGCTGCATTTGATTTCCTAGGAAACCGAACTAGGGAACTAATGAGAATGATGAACATAGACAATCCACCGACGACTGTTGGATAAATAGTTAGTGGATAGAGATAAGAAAACGCTAAGTAGAGAAGAAAAGCTACTGCAATGAATAGGAAAAAAGTTTTTTCCGAAAGAGAACGGAAAGTAAAATGAAAGAAGGCCAACCCGAGAAGGGGAACTCCCACACAGCCAGACAATCCCACAAAAAAACGATAGATGGAATCAAGGGTGTTGATCCCTAAAAAATGGATCGAACCAAGCCCAGCAGAAATCCCAATGATAGCCAAGCCATACAATGCGGAACGAGAAGGAATGGAAGACTTCCCGACAAATCGATATGCCATTGCCAGGGAAACTAAGGAAAGAATTAAGTCTGAAAGAAAAGTTGAGAAAACCATGGCTACGAATTAGAACTTATTTAGTAGAAGAAGCAAGATAAATTAGACGGTCATAAATAATTAATTCAAGGAACTATGACTCGTTGGGATTTTAGTACAATGTCCTGAATGATACTGTCCAATTCCTTAGCCGATTCGATGAGGTGATCCAAACTTTGCCGTTCTTCTTCGAGCGACAACGCTCCCGTTTTGATCAAATCGACAATTCCCATAATTTTTGCCAATGGGTTACGGACCACATGGGACTGGGTCCAAGCAATGGCCTTTAGTTTTTCGTTTTGTGTCTGGATGGCTGTAATTTGAAAAACACGTTCTGTCACATCATGAAAGTTATCAACGATCCCACCAATATTCTCGTCCTCAATTAGATTGGTGATGGTAGACTCCACCCACCTCCAAGAACCATCTTGGTGTTTGATTCTAAAATTATGGCTCGGCAATGAATTCCCTTGAGGGATGGAACGAACCTCTTCCAATCGTTTGATAATTTTAGGAACGTCATCTGGATGCAAAAAATCGAATAAGTTCATGTGCATTGCATCCGATTCCGTATATCCTAATACCTTGGTGATTGATGGAGATACGTATTTGGCCTTCCCTTCGGTGCTGAGAATAGCAATGACATCGACACCATTTTCTACAAGAGCTCGGTAACGTTTTTCACTTGCGACAAGCTCCATTCTTTTTGCCATTAAATCTGTGATGTCTTTTGAAAAACAGGCGAGGCCCGTGATTTGCCCGTCAGCATTTCTAATAGGATTGAAGAATACCTCCCGATGTTCTTCCAGTTGGGTGATGGGACTAATGAACCTTTCGTACGTTTTGAAACACTCACCAGAAAGTCCCCTTTCATAATAGCCCTTCCATTTTTCATAGAAGGCTTCTCCTTGGCTCATGATAAGAACAGAATCACCTTCTTTAGCAGCCGCTCCGCGGAGAAATCCCATCACATCCAAAAATGGTTTATTGGCTGCAATCAAACAGAACTTAGAATCTAAAGACCAAATCAAATCGGAAGTTCCATTGATAAGGGCTTCTTGGTTTCGTTTGATGCGAATGAGTTTTTCTTCACTGATGACTTTGTCTGAAATATCGCGAGTAACACTAAGAACCGATGTAATTTCTCCGGTTTGGTTTGCGAGTGGAACGGCGGTACTTTCCATCCATCGTTCTGTACCTTTCAGACCGATGATACGAAACCTTGTACTCGACTTAATTCCTTGCAGAGCACGATTGTGGATGGATTGATAAAATTTTAAATCAAGCGGATTTACTAAATCTTCCACCTTTTGACCCAAGGCTTCTTCCGGATTATTTGCCTCTATCATTTGCAAACCAGCAGGATTCATCTCCACAAGAATTCCCTCGGGTGAAACTACCTTCACGCATTCTGGTTCTGATTGGAGGATGGAACTGAGTCGCAACTCTTGTTGTTTTAAGGTATGGTAAGCTTCTCTTTGTTCGGTGATGTCTTGGAAAATTCCTACAATTTGCACCGGTTCATTTTTTTCATTCCGAATCACATCCGCTAGGGAACGTATCGTTTTGATTTTTCCTGTAGTTGTGATGAGTCTACATTCTAAATCGTAATCGATTCCCGTCTCTAACACTTCTTTCATGTGTAACATGGCACGTTCGCGGTCGTCCGGATGGACAGACAAAAATCCAGTTTCTAAGTCAACTGGCATGGAAGAAGGGTCCATTTCTAGAATATGAAACACTCCTTCCGACCAATGGAGAGTTTGGTTTACGAAGTCTACGTCCCAGTGACCAATTTTTGCCAAAGATTCCATCTGACGGAGTATTAGCTCATGTTTATTTCCCTGGCCCTTAACGGAGGATGCAGCAGATTCTATTTTGTCATTTTTTTTCTTTTTCACAACGAATCATTACCCCTCAAAAATCAGAAGTATGATTCTGTCAGACTAAGAAAAAAGAGTCAGCCTTTTTTTTAATTAAAAAAGAAAATCTAACATTTGAAAGTTGGATGTTTTACCACCAGGGATACGAAGGATGCCGAAGGCACCCTGGTTTGGCGATTCAGCCAACCAGGGGGAAGCGAACGCGGACTCCGGAGTAGCCCGCCCGGGTGGCCCGAACAAATATTACATTCAAGTTTTCTAATTAAAATAACAGGACTTACACTATGTCCCCCAAAAATCTTAAATTTTACTTGGAGATTGTTCTTTGTTTGTAGCTAATTCCTGTGTTAACAGTTTGATATCTTCAAGCATTGTTTTTATAGACTCAGATCTATTTCCATTATAGATTCCTCGAAAACGTAAGTCTGGACCGATTAGAAAAATTTGTTCTGAATGAACGAAGTCTTTCTGCGGATTTTTGTTTACTGTATTGGTATCCGCCTGAAACGTGTTACGTGCCAGGTCAAAAACTTTCTCTCTATCTCCTGTTAATAAATTCCAATATTGAGAATATATTCCCTTTTCTTCTGCGAACTTTTTTAATTCTAAGGGGTTATCCAAATCGGGAGTCACAGAATACGAAACAATCTGAATGTTTTGTCTTTTAGTAATTTCTGATTGTACAAATTTTAAATTACGAATGATATTGGGACATAGGCCATGACACTTTGCAAAGAAAAATGATACAATCGTAATCTTTCCCATGAAATGTGATTCATCAACATTTTGGTTCAGTTGGTTTTGGAACGTAAACGGATCCACCTTACGGACGTTTGCAGGTAGCTGATTACCTTCCGCCCAGAATGCCTCCAAATCACGACCGCGAAAATACGGTAACCTATCTTTTTGGGGAGTAGCAAAAAAAGTTAAATTTGAATCTTTTTCACCATCTTCACGACCAAACCATCCACAAGAGAAAAAACAAAATATTAAAATAACATATTTTATCAATATTATTGAAGAACGAATATTTTTCATGGGTTGATAACTGTTTTTTTATTTGTTTCATCACCTTTAAGTTTGAAACATAATTTAGAGCCTACAACACCGTACAATCGTTCAGGAGAATAAGTATAGTTTGAATAGATTTTACCATCTTTGCGCCAAACTTTAGTCCCTACATTGATTCCATTTTCAAACTTAGCATAACGATACACTTTACCGTCTTCATGCCATTCCCAATGATCATCCACTGCTGCATCTTCATTGTAGGTATAATGAAACCTGGGTTTACCGTTTTCATACCAACCTCTATGTGTGCCTGTTCGTTTGCCTTGTTTGTAAAAATACTCAGCGCCAATTTGGCCATTGGAATAGGTGTCTACCATGGGACCGTCTTCGAGACCATTCAAAAAAGAGGTCATCCGAATGGTTCCATTCGGATGTACTGATTTCATTTTGCCTGTGAACTTTTTTCCCTTATAGTAGTAGGTACTTTCTAAACCAAGACTGAGGTCCGGGTCCTGATCCATAACCACCGCCCCACATTGAAGGAAAGCGGTTACTAAAAACATTGTTAACCAAACTGAGTTGAGATTCACAGGTTTAATGAAACTAATAAAGTTTTTTTAATTCGCAGACCCACCAGCTCCAATGAGTCGACCTGAAAGGAGGATCCCATTTACCTCAGTCCCATTGTTCACATGATAATGGCGAGCCGATCCACCAGTTTTTAGTGTATTGTAATTGGCGGCTCCTACCCAAGTGGTTGGGACAGATGTACTAGATCCAGCATCCGTACACTTTGTACTACTATTGGCACCACCTAAGGTAAACCCAGTGGTCAATCCTGCCGTTATGGCATCATGTTTTTTTCCAAAAATTAAATATCCGTCTTTGGCAATACCTACCAACTTACTATCGTTATTTGAAATTTTAGGTGGTTCCACATGATAATGGTAAGCGCCGGTATTGGTTGGGTGACCTTGCGCAGAATCGAAAGTATAATATTCTGTAGAGAGGGAATCACCTGGAGCTGCTTGGTCATTATAAATGGCAATTCCATTAGTTGATACACCGATCATTCCGAAGCCGGAAGTCGTTGCTACTGTATTTTGATTATTTATTGGAACCGTTAAGGTATAGTTTTGAGATTTGATTAAATTGGGATTTGCCGAATTCGATTGCCCTGAGTTCACATACATAGTCGATTCGTAATTCGCATTGGAAGAACCCCAATAAATACTCTTATAAGTCGGAACCGAATTAAACTTAAATACATAATTGGATCCGCTGACTGACACGGTAACACAAGTGAAACTAGTTTGAATCCACTCTGGCACTCCCGCACCAAATGTAGTAGTACAAGACGAACTGTTAAGTAACGCAAGAAGAGCTAACGAAGTGACGTCCGTTTCTTTTTTAGTATCTTTACAATTCATTGTAAAAAAGAGAACGAATGCGAGAGACAATGTCTGTTTGAACATTCTTAAAAAATACGAAATTTTATTCGCATGTAAAGATTATTTTTAAAACGATTCTAAGATTTAAAAAAATGATTTGAATGCATCCAAGTAGATATCCCAAGGATTTCTCCGAATCGTATTTCTCTTATAGATCAAAACATAAAATAAAAAACCCCCTGACAAACTGCCAGAGGGTTCCTTAAAAACTTTTCGATCTTCTTGTATTAGAAGATTCGAATTAGTCTTTTTTAGAAGCTGCTTCTTTGATTACGTAAGCTGCAATTTCGTTCTTTTGGATTTGAGTTGTTCCTTCGAAGATAGTGAGAATTTTAGAATCTCTCATTAGTTTCTCAACAGGATACTCTTTTGTATATCCGTATCCACCAAAAATTTGAACTGCGTCAGTAGCACACTGAACCGCACATTCAGATGCATAAGCTTTTGCAATTGCAGAGTATTTTGGAAGGTTAGGATCGTTTGCATCACAAAGACGAGCTGCTTTGTAAGTGATTTCTCTTGCAGTTTCTACTTTAATAGACATATCAGCTAACATGTGTTGCACTGCTTGGAAAGTTCCGATTTTAACTCCGAACTGTTCTCTTTCACGTGCGTAACGTGCTGCGTGATCTAGTGCTGCTTGCGCCACACCCACACCCATAACGGCTACGAAGGGACGAGAAGCGTTCAATGTTTGAAGAGCGTAAACGAAACCTAGGTTTTCTTTTCCGACAAGTGCGTCTTCACCAACTTCACAATCTTCAAAAATGACTTGGTGAGTGGAAGAGGCACGGATTCCGAGTTTGTCTTCTTTTTTACCAACAGTAAGACCTTTGGCACTACGCGGAACGTAGAAACAAGACACACCACGTGTTCCGCGGTTTTTATCAGTATAAGCAAATACAGTAAAGGCCTGTGCATCGGAAGCACCAGTGATCCATTGTTTTGCTCCGTTGATGATCCATTTGTCGCCTTTTTTCTCAGCACGAGTGGTCATACCAGGAACGTCGGAACCTGCACCTGGTTCAGACAAACAAAAAGAAACTCCGAACTTTCCGTCCGCAATTTCAGGAAGCCATTTTAATTTTTGTTCGTGAGTGGCACCTTTAAGAATTGGAAGAATTCCAAGACCAGTGTAAGCAAATCCGAGAGCAATTCCCAGACATCCACGAGAAAGTTCCTCGATGGCTAAACACTGTTCAATCGCACCAAGACCCCATCCACCGTATTCTTCCGGAATGACAAGACCATTAATTCCTAGTTCCGAACGCATTTTATTGATGAGTTCCGTTGGGTGTTGGTTCTTCTCATCCCAGTGCAATGCTACTTCATGTGGGATTTCTTTTCTTACGAAGTTACGAACTAAATCTCTGATTTCAAGTTGTTGCTCTGTGAATTGGCTATACATTCCGGGATGTTCCTTCTGAGAATGGGTATTTACTACCTTTTTTCGTACGACCCTTCCTGTGCCAAGGGTTTTTCTCTCTTTACAAGAAAGCAAATACAATGTTATATTTTCCATTTGTATGGCTAAATCGTGTTCTTTATTCCACAACCTTCGACAGCTGTCGGCTGTCCTCCTCATCACCGTTTCCTTTGTCCTTGTTTCGTGCTCAGGACGACCGAAGTACGAACCAAAAGCAAACTTGAGTTATGCGAATTTTGAAGTTTACTTTCAAGAGAAGTTAACAGAAAGTAAACGGAAGAACCACAGACCGGGTAACGAAGAACGTTATATCAGTTTTGGTAAAAAAACTCCCCTCGCATTTTTATACATCCATGGATATGGTGCTTCTCGTGCAGAGGGTGAAGAAGTTATGGAAAAGTTGGCAAAGAAGTTTAAAGCCAATACTTACTTACTTCGCCTACCAGGTCATGGAACCAACAAAGAAGACCAAAGAGATCAAAATTTTAACAACTATTTGGATGCATCCAGAGAAGCATTGTATATGATGCAATCCCAAGGGGACCGGGTGGTTGTGTTTGGAAGTTCTATGGGAGGACTCCTTGCCACTTGGCTTGCATCCGAATACCCGGAAGAAGTGGATGGCCTTGTTCTTGCTAACCCCTTCTATGCTCCTGTTGATGGAAGTTTGAATATTTTAAACTATCCTGGTGGACTTACCTTCATTCATTTATTGAAAGGAAAAGTGAGAGCTTCCGCACACAATAACAATCCCAAAGTGTTACCAGAAAGAAATAACTACTGGTATCCTGAGCAGTATTTTTCAGCCCTCGTTGGCGTGAATGATTTACGAAATTATGCGGCAGTTCCTGAAGTCTTTCGTAAAGTCACTTCTCCCACCTTACTTCTGTACTACTATAAATCTGAAAAAGAACAAGACCCAACGGCCAGTGTTCCTAAAATGTTAGAAGGATATACAAATTTTGGTTTGGACAAAACACCAAGCCCTCTCAACAAAAAGGTAGTCGTTGAAAATGGAATGCATGTTCTGATGTCCAAATGGGTCATCACCGACAAAGTTTTTATTGAAGCCCAAACCGAAAAATGGCTTACGGAACTTTCTAAAACGAAGTAAAAACGGTCTATAGAAGGCAAGGTAGAGTTTTCTACCGAAGGAGATTTGATTCCATGAAAGAAACCAAGGAACGCATTGCACTTGTCACAGGGGCCAACCGAGGGATTGGAAAACAAGTCTCCATTGATCTGGCAAAACAAGGAATCTATGTCCTCATCGGTGCTAGAAACCCTGGAGAGGCAACGGAAACACTAACAGCCGTCCAGGCTGTGGGTAAAGGAGAAATCATTTCCCTCGATGTTTCCAAAGAACAAAGTATAGGTGGAGCATTCGATACCATCACAGGAAGTTTTGGTAAATTAGACATTCTCGTAAACAATGCTGGGATCTTTGCTGATCCCGGCTCTTTTTATGACACCACAAGCGAAGACTTACATAGAACTCTCCTCGTCAATCTCTACGGCCCTTTTCGTTTGATTCAGACATTTCTACCAATGATGATCCAAAACAATTATGGTCGGATTGTGAATGTCAGTTCTGGGATGGGACAGTTGTCTGAAATGGGCGGAGGGTATCCCGCTTACCGCATTTCCAAAACAGCAATCAATGCACTCACAAGTCTATCGAGTGTTGAGGCCGCAGGTAAAAACATCAAAATCAATTCTGTTTGTCCTGGTTGGGTAAAAACCGATATGGGGGGAGCGAGTGCCACAAGGCCTGTGGAGAAAGGGGCAGAAACCATTGTATGGGCGGCCACTTTACCTGATAGTGGCCCGACTGGAAAGTTCTTTCGGGATAAGAAGGAGATCGGTTGGTAGTGTGAGTCTATCAGCAAACAACTATTAAACTGCCAGTAAGATAGCCCGAATCACAATTGTAAGGATATCAGTCACAATTCTGATTCTCCCAAATATCCGGACTCTTTCAAAGGCGAAAAAGTGATTCTAATATAAGAAAGGAAGGTATCTATATGATTTTTCTTTGTATAACTTATAGTCCTCTCCATACAAGTTTTCTAGAAAATCTTCCTCACAACGAACTTGTATTTCAAATAACAAAACAAAAACAATGTTTAAATAAAAAACTAAGTGAGTCGGCCAAATAATCCAAACACCAAAATTCAGAAGAAACAATCCAAGATACGTAGGATTTCTTACTAAACTAAAGATGCCATCAGTAATCAATTCCTCTTTCGAATTCTCATCTATACCGACTCGCCAAGAATTTTTCATTTTTATTTGTGCATACAAACAAAAAGAAAGACCAATCAACCCAATAACAAAACCGGTAATATCCCATTCGATTCCAACCAAGAAATCGAATTGAGCATTTAACCCATATAAATCAAGTTTTAAAGCATGAATTACGATTATCAGTATTACATAATAGGTTATCGCTTTAAAAAGAATATTCATTAAGGCTTGCAAATTCGATTTCGATTTCCCGATGACTTCTGGATCTTTTCCAGTTCTTTTTTTCTGAATCATTCTTTTAGTTTTCCATAAAACTAAATAAATTATAAATAAAATTCCAACAAAACCGATTTCTAATAACATAAATATCTCCTATTAATTACACGAAAACTTCAAATGACTTAATAAAATTCACTATTTAATTGCGAATTTTTTCATCTGCAATCTGACTGAATTTAAAATCGCGAGAAGTGCAACCCCGACATCTGCGAAAACAGCTTCCCACATTGTTGCCAGTCCACCTGCACCTAAGATCAGTACAATACCTTTTACCACAAAAGCTAGAATGATATTTTGCCAAACAATCAGTCTTGTCTGCTTCCCGATATTGATTGCCATAGGTATTTTACTTGGTTTGTCGTCCTGTATTACTACATCAGCAGTTTCAATTGTGGCATCACTTCCTAAACCACCCATCGCAATACCCACGTCACTTAACGCTACAACAGGTGCATCATTAACCCCGTCTCCGACAAAAGCCACGGTTTCTCCTTTCGATTTGATTTCCTTTATCTTGTTTACTTTATCTTCGGGAAGCAAATCCCCAAAAGCACTCTGTATGCCTAGTTTTTCTGCAACAAATTTTACTATCGTACTTTTATCGCCACTTAGCATTGTTGATTTTACACCAAGCAAATTCAACTTATCAATTGCGATTTGAGCATCTTCTTTAATGCGATCAGCAATAGTAATATAACCGATAAACTCTTTATCGTAAGCAACCGCAATGACCGTATAAACAATAGTCTTCGGATCAATGTCGTAAACGATGGCAAATTTATCCATCAGCTTAAAATTCCCGACTAATAACTGCTTTCCATCCACCTCAGCTTTTAATCCATATCCAGAGATTTCCTCTACACTCTGTAAGAAAATCTCATCACTTACTGAGTCAACAAAGCCGATGATAGCAGTTGCTACTGGATGACTACTATGACTTTCCAGAGCTTTTACCATTTTTAGAATTTCAGCTTGGTTGAATCCTGGATTGAAAACAACTTCCTGAACTTTAAAAACTCCCTCTGTCATTGTCCCAGTTTTATCCATTACCAAATTTTGAATGCTAGCAAGAGCATCTAAAAAATTACTGCCTTTGAACAAGATACCGTTCCGACTAGCTGCACCAATACCACCGAAGTAACCCAAAGGAATGCTTATCACTAATGCACAAGGGCAAGAAATAACTAGAAACACCAAAGACCGATACAACCAATCACTAAATTGATAGTCTGATATAAAAAAATAAGGAAGTAAACATGTTGCTATAGCTAACAGAACAACAATAGGTGTATAAATTTTTGCGAATTTCCGAATAAGTAATTCTGTAGGTGCTTTCCTAGAAGTCGCGTTTTGAACTAATTCCAAGATTTTACTTAGTTTACTATCTGCGTATATTGCTGTTACTTTTACCTGGGAAACAGTATTAAGATTAATCATACCAGCCAATACGGTATCGCCTATTGCTTTCGTATCTGGTTTACTTTCACCAGTTAAAGCCGCTGTGTTAAATGATGCTATATCAGATAATAATATTCCATCGAGACCAAGCTTTTCTCCTGGTTTAAGTTGTATAATCTCATCAATAGTAACGCTTTCTGCCTTTACTGTTTGTTGTAGATTATTTCTTAACACCGTAACTTCATCAGGTCTTTGATCAAGTAAAGACTTGATACTAGACTTCGCCCTTTTTACCGCTATGTTTTGAAAAACCTCCCCAATGGCATAAAATAACATGACTGCAACACCTTCTGGATATTCGCCAATGGCAAATGCTCCGATCGTAGCAATACTCATTAAGAAGAACTCAGAAAAAATTTCTCCTTTTCCAATATTAATGCCAGCTTCTTTCAGTACAGGCAAGCCCACAGGAGTATAAGAAAGTAGATACCAAAGAATCCTAACCCAACCTTTAAACCATTCTGGTTTTAATACATTATCGAAAAAAATAGCACCGAGTAATAACACTAGAGAGATGATACTCGGCAAAAATATTTTTATCGGATGACTGTGATCATGCTCATTATCCTCGCCATGTTCATGATTATCCGATTCATTTTTCAATCTTTTTGTATCTACTTTAGAGTATTCGTTTTCGTCTTCTGCGCAACAAAGAGACTTAACCGGAGCTTTCTGAATATATTTATCTTTCATGATCAATTTCCTCACCTATAATCGCAAAATAATCCGTATTCTGTTTAATCTTCCTCAAGCCATTCGTAAAACACGGGAAGTAGGAATAACGTTAACAAGGTGGAGGAAACAAGCCCACCTATGACTACAGTTGCCAACGGCATTTGCACTTCCGCACCTAATCCTTCACCGATTGCCATAGGAATAAATCCTAAAGATGCAACCAAGGCTGTCATTAATACAGGTCTTAGTCTGGATACAGCAGCTTCTTGGACAGCTTCTTTAAGAGACATTCCGCTCTTACGTAACTGATTTATATTATGTATTTTTACAACTCCATTGAGTATGGCAATGCCAGATAAGGCGATAAATCCAATGGCTGCTGAAATGCTAAAGTTCATTCCTCTTAAATAAAGAGCGAAGATACCTCCTGTCGTTGCAAAGGGTATACTTAAATAAACCAAAATCGCTTGTTTATAACTATTTAAACTTTTGAGTAAAAGAAAAAATATAGCGAACAAAGTAACGGGAACAACGATCGCAAGTTTTGACTTTGCCTTCTCTAAGTTTTTAAATTGCCCTCCCCAAAAAACCTGATAATTATTTGGAATACTAAGGTTTGAATTAATTTTCTCCTTTGCTTCTTTAACAAAACTCTCCATATCACGGTTTTCCAAATTAATAGAAATCGCAGCATAACGCCTACCGTTACTCCGAGAAATAGTCATTACTTTTTTTTCCAAAGTAAAATTAGAAACCTCACGCATAGAAACAGCACCCAAATCCAGCGTTCCTATCGGCAATTGGCTTAAATCGGAAAGAGACTCACGATATTCTTCCGCAAGCTTCACAACAATAGGAAATTTTTTATCGTTTTCATAGTAGTTGCCAACACTTCTACCACTTAGGTATGCATTATATGTATTGTTGAAATCTTGAATGGTGATACCATACCGAAGGATACGATCATAATCAGGTTTAAAATCCAAAACTTTGCCATGCCTTAGTGCTAAGATAGGATCAAGTTCAACATCACCTACTCCATCGATTGATTTCAAATTCTCTTCAGCAGCGTTTTGAAGTAAAATTAATGTCTCTAAATCGTTTCCTAAAATACGAAAAGTAATATCAGCACGACTACCTTCCAATAACTCGTTGAATCTTGCTTCTACAGGTTGTCCAATGGATATTTCATCCTCAGGAAATTCATCATTTAAGCGAACCCTTAACCTTTCTATAAATTCATTCCAGTTCTTTTCTCGAATCAAAGAATCGATTGAGTCCTTTTTAAGGATAACAAAAGTATCCGACATATAAATTCCCATTGGATCATTAGCAACTTCGGTAGTCCCAGTTCTTGAAAACACATACTCAACTTCTTTAAATCCACGCAAAAAAGTCTCCATTTTCTTCTGCATTTCGGTGGATTTGGATAAACTGATATTACTATCCCGAACAACAGTAATCATCATATCTCCCTCTTTCAATTGAGGAATAAAATCGCCACCTAATCTAAAGAATATTAAGCAAGAAACACAGAACAAAGAAACTGCAGTTAATAAAGCAAATCGCCTCTGTTTAAATCCGAAAAGTAGGATAGGAACATATAAATTCTTAATTTTATCGAACCTGCCGTTCTTTTTAGATTTTTGGATATATCCCTTTACTATGAACAAACATAACGTTGGAATAACGAGTAATGTGATTAAATAACTACCGCCAAGTGCTAACAATACTGCCTCTGCCATAGGACGAAACATCTTCCCTTCCACTCCATCCAAAGTTAGAATCGGGACATACACAGTTGCGACTATAATGATACCGGACGTGACAGGTGCCAAAATTTCCCGAGAAGCTTCCAATACAAATGTTATTGGATCAGAAACGGGACTATCACCTAACTCTTCTCTCTTCGCAAGCACGTTCTCGACCATAACGATCGCGGCATCAACGAGTAACCCAAAATCAATTGCACCTAGGCTCATTAAATTTGCAGATATGTTAAAATAATACATCCCTATTGCGGTGAACAACATAGAAAGAGGAATGATGATTGCTACAAAAATGGATGCCCTGAAATTTCCCAGAGCCAGAAAAAGAATCAATACAACAAGTAGTGCACCTTCCGTTAAATTTTTAAATATCGTTGCAATCGTAGCATTCACAAGAAAACTTCTTTCGCTTAATATGTTGATCTCTACATCTTCGGGCAATTGGATCTTGTCCAAGAAGTCTTTCAATTCACTTACAGTTTCCCTGCTATTCGATCCCATCAACATCATCACTGTCCCAAGAACGATTTCTTTTCCGTTATGCGTTGCTGATCCTAACCTCTGCATTCCATGAACTCTTACGACGGCGACATCACCTACTCGAACTAAATTACCTAAACCATTCTGACGGATTGGAATTTTTTTCAATTCTTCCAATTTCAATCCACTTCCGAAAGATCTTGCAATGATCATTTCATCGTTTTTCTCTATATAACCTCCGCCAAAGTTATCTCCAACGGAATCAAGAGCATTAATGATCTCATTAATACTAATGCTTTGTGCTTTTAACTTATTTGGAATTAAGTCAATATGTATTTCTTGTGCATATCCTCCTATCGTATCCACTTCAGCAATATTTTTCACATTAGATCTGATTTGATTTCTTATACTTAAATCCTGTATCGTTCGCAGATACGTCAGTTTTTCTGATTCATCTAACATATCTAACTTAGAGCCAGATTTTGCAGTAACAGAATACATCAATATCTCGCCAAGCCCTGTAGTAATAGGCGTTAATTCAGGCATAGCCCAAGGTGGGATTCTATCTTTTACATTCTGAAGTCGTTCCATTACGATTTGCCTAGCACGATAAACATCAGTGCCATCTTCAAAAGTCAAAACCACATTAGACAATCCGAACTTGGACAATGACCTAATATCTACCACACCTGGAATTCCCGATAACTCCGTTTCGATAAAGAAAGTTATTGTTTTCTCTACCAGTTCTGGATCTAAAGAACCTGATTTTGTATTCACTTCGACGATTACATTAGAAATGTCTGGTAATGCATCAAGAGAAACCCTGGACAGAGAATACAATCCTAAAGAGATCAACAGAAACGAGAAAATGATTACAAAACTTCTATTCTTGAGCGAATACTCTAATATTCTACTTAACATCGATGGCTCCTTCAAAATCAGGATTATTAGTTAAAAACAAAATCTCGGTAATGTTGTCCACAAACTGCATTTGATAGTCGTATATAGCTTCATGAGTTTCATGAAGTTGTGTTTCAAGTTCCAAATAATTAATTAGGCTGATGCGACCTTTGATAAATTCATTATCCGCATAACTAAGTTTTTGTTCTATGGAAGAAACTAGAGAAATGGAAAATTTATCTAAGGATTTGTTAATGGAATCGTATTCTATTAAGCTGGAGTTTAGCCTGGTCGTTAAGATTCTTATTTGATGATTGAGAAGATAATTCTCTGATACGGTTCTAGCTTGCATACTCTTCACAACATCCTCGTTAGTGTCCAACGAAGGTACAGCAAACGAGACACCTAAGTCAAAGAATCTATTGGCAACCCCCGACTTATCTTCTCCAATCGAACCTTGCAATTTTATATCCGAATACTTATCTAATCTTGCAAGTTCTACTTCTTCCTTTGCTTGTTGAATTCTACTCTGAGATTGTTTTAATACAGGATTCTTACTAATCATTGCTGACAAAAGATCACTTTTAGGTAGAGGTTTTCCTTTCTGAAGCCAAGGAGATCGAATTGAAATTTCCTTTTCCAAACCTAAGAAAAAATTCAGTTTCTCCCATTCTACCGATCTATTTTTCTCAAGAACAATCAGGTGCTTTTGAAGGGTTAACAAACGATTTTGCACAAGATACAACTCAACTTTTGTTTCAGGAGAAACGAAAACTTTCTTCTCGATATAGGATTCAATTTGAGAGACTCGCTTGATCCTATCCTTAATGTGAGAAGCCTTTTCTGAAGCGATTAAGTAAGAGTATACCAACTTAATCACACTGAACCTATACTCTAACTTACTTTGTTCTAACTCTGCCAAAAGTGACTTTTCACTTGCTTCGGCAATTTTGATTCGTAAGTCTCTCTTTCCTGGATAGTAGAAGTCTTGGCTTAATCCCAATGCGTATTCGGGACCAGATTCATTACTTGCCCGTCTTCTACCGTAATCCAAAGAAATGTTCGGGTTCTTGTATTTTCCCGCTTTTTGTTTTAAATTTTCAGCTTCTTCTACTTTCGCCTGTCCAGAGAGGATTAAATCCGCTTTGGATTCGGCAATACTCAGTATCTGATCAAGAGAAAAAGACTGAGAATATAGCGGCAACGCCAAGACGAAGCTGAACGCAAACGCATTCCTTAATAATAACATATTTTACTCCAATACAATATAAAGCTAAAGAAGAAGTAGGCTTTATATCAGATTTGAAGTTTAGTGTGAGTTAGTTGTTGGGAAAAATAGAGATCTGAAAATACCAGCTCAGGATTTTGGTATTCAAGATGGTCAATTAGAGAGATTGAAATATCAGAAATAAAGGATACGGAAAAAACGATAAAAACAGGTTTGAAATACTTCGTCGATTCGAAGATAGAATAATCTTTCTGACAAAAACAATCTTCGAAGCTATGGGTTTTTCCATCACAGGGAACTTCCGAATTTTGATGTTCCTGATCAATTACTTTGGAAATAAACTCATCATTTAAGCACTGAAAATCAAATGTCTCAAGGAATTTACAGAATACAGAGATAGATATTCCGAATAACAATATAGATGTGAATATTTTTCTTAACATTCTTTTAAGCCAACATCATACAAGGAGACAATCTAACTTTCCAAAACTTAACTAGATTTACAAGAAAATTTATTACCTAAATGCAACAGGTTATCAACATCGCCAAAAAAAGCATTCGGCTGTCTTAAGTTTTACGAACTCTCAGCGCCCTTCATATTTGCATCGATAAGGGCTTCTCAAAGTTTGACTGAGATCACCTTTGAAGGTAGAATCGGAATTCACAAATAGCCTTTCCAATAGGAATTTGATTTAATGAACATTCGCAAAATACAAAAAAACAATATTGATATCGCAGTGGTCGATACAACGGAAATCGTTTTCACCGATGGTTCCTCAGCCCTTGACTTCTTTGCAACAACACAATATGAATCAGGAACTGAGCGCTTTGTATTAAAACAATATCAAATCCCCGAAAGTTTCTTCGATTTAAAAACTGGTCTTGCAGGGGATGTATTACAAAAGATTGTGAACTACCGAATGAAACTGGCTATTGTTGGGGATTTTTCTGTTTATTCCAGCAAAAGTCTAAATGATTTTATTTATGAAATGAATTCTGGGAAGGATGTTTTTTTTCTGAATTCGGAAGAGGAAGCAATCAACCATCTAAGTAGCGTTTAGTGGTTTACTATATAAAGGTAATGCCCATGCCCGAGCAAAATCGCACAAGGCATGGATACAATCTCTAAACCATCGTTGACAATATTTTATCTAATTCCAAATAACATTCCGACATACCATCAACCGCACCACATTCGATCATCGTTGTGCGCACTTCAGCAGAAGAAAATCTATATACATGTGTCATTAGAGTCTGTTTGCCTTCGGTTGTGAAGGTACGAGATTCGATAGTGGCATTCGGGTCTTCGGGAGCATTCGGATCGAAAGTCGACATATCCATCACGTAATTCTCGGTATTGGAAAATTTTTCAGGTGCAAGGACCTCTCGAAATGTTCCATAAACACCACCTTTGTTTCCATTTGCATCCGCATAAAGATATAGGTATTTGCCACCAACCCTAAGATCTTGTTCGCAAGTATCTAATACCATACCTTCGGGACCAATCAACCATCGGCGCATCAGATCGGGTTTGGTGTGACAATCGAACACCAATTCACGTGGTGCCGCGAAATAGCGTGTAAACACAACTTCCGTCTCACCTCGAAGTTCCATCTTAGCTTCTTCTTTTTCTGATTTCATTTTGCTTATCTCCCTTGGTTTGTATTGTTTGTAATTCTTCTAATAGTCCATCTAACGCCTGATATCGTTTCTCCCACATCTGGCGGTATTTTTCGATCCAATCGATAGCAACTTTGAGGGGTGCCGTTTCCAATCGGCGGGGTCGTTCTTGGGCTCGGACGGATGTTGAAATCAGACCAGCTTTTTCCAAAACTCTAAGATGGCGCGAAATGGCAGGTTGGCTCATTCGAAAAGGTTTCGCCAATTCCATGACCGTCGACTCGCCTTTCGCAAGGCGCATGAGGATCTCCCTGCGAGTGGGGTCGGCGAGAGCTGCGAATGTGGAATCAAGTGTTTGCATAACTAATTGGTTATATAAAAGACTGGATATGTAATATACCAAAGTCAATCGTTTTTTGGCAAAAATGGTTGGAATTTATGGTTGGTTGGGGACTTAAGCTACCCCGCAAAAATCCAGGAATTTCACATTTGTCTACAGAATAAAGATTCAGAGAAAATAAACGAAACCCTAAAGGAAAATATTAACCAATACAAAGGAAATCCTTACACCGGAAATAATCTCACAGATGAAAACTTATGGTGACTCATTACTCGGCAAACATTATGACCTTTACTTCGAGTGGTCTGAAGATCGAATTTATTGCACAGAACTCATTTGGAAAATTTACGATAAAATTACAGGAATTAAAATTGGGAAATTGAAAACTCTAAAAGATTTTGATACTTCATCAAAACAGGTTCAAACTTTGATGAAGAAAAGATACGGTAATGAAATTCCTTACTCTGAACCAGTCATTTCACCAGTGGATATGTTCAATTCAGATGAATTAATTACCATAATAGAAAACTAATAACATAGCTTGCCTACCAATTTGGTGATTCTTTTTCCAAAAACACAATTTTTGATAACAAACCAATATTATGTTTTTCGATTGCATTAGCTAATCCAATCCCCATAAGTTCGAATACCCTTTGGAACAATTCAGCAGATTCAATTTTCTGATCGTTCCGTCCATAAAAACCTAAAATAGCAATGGTTTGGTTATGAACCTTCAATGGATATTCCATCAAACAAGAGATTCCCGCTTCCAGTATGTGATCTCTGACTTCCTCAACGGAAGTCGACAAAAGTTGCTTTCGGATAATGGCTGAATTAGAAAAATGAGCCGATGTGAACTTGGATTCTTCTTTGGAAAACTTTTTTCCTTCATAGATTCCATGTACATTCCCTTCGACTAAACTGTATTCCCAATCATTACCAATTTTGGAAGCAATCAAACCCAATGGCAATCCAAAGAGTTTTGTTCCTGTTTGTAAATAATTTCGGCAAGTCGTTGTTAGGTCAGCAGACTTAACAGATAGAAGACGAAACAATTCCGCCAAAGAATGTTTCACAAAGGATGCGGTATTTAAAGTTTCCGCGATTATTTGCTCATTTTTAAATTGAATCAATTCCCTACTCAATTGATCAGCAATTACATCGATGAGTTTTAAGTTTTTGAATTTATGTTTGAACTTATCTTCAACGACCATTCCAATCACTCCGATCACAGTCCCAATATCGGAACGAATGGGGTAACCCAAATACATAGCAGATGTTTTCTCTGGAAGGGTTTCTGTGAGAGGTTGAAAAAAGGATTCCTCGTCTACCAAATTCAATTCAAAAATCATATTGGAGTCTACAACATGATGACAAGGTACTGAATATTTGGACACAACAGGTGCGATTTGAAATTCAGAACGGCTATGAAGCGCCAACAAACGAAAGTTTTGTGATTCAGGTAAATATTCAAAAATCCATGTAGAAATGATTTCTGGAATACGTGCAATGGTTTGCACTGTTTGTTCCCAAACCTGCTCCGATGGCCGAGCCGAACCAAAGGAATGTAAATCATCTGCAAGATCTGCAGCAAGAGAAACCCCGGAGAAATATTGGTTGGGAGCCAATTCAGAAAGCATAACAAGCCACCTCTCCTCTCCATCCCACCAAGGAAGCCGGGATCGCCTAGAAGTTTAATCTGCTATATAAGATAATAATTCAATATAGCGGCCAATATCTTTTCCAATTGGTGCAATCGCTTACCAAGAAAATCCCATCTTTTGGGCCCAGCTAAATGGATCATTTGGAAGTGTTTTTTAAATTTCTATTTTTCTCTATTAGAAAGTCAATAATCGCCTTACTTTCCGTTGGCGAAGTAAAAATTCGATTTGGTAAAATCAACGCTTGGATATTAGAGATGTATACATAAAGAGCCTCCGTTCCTATAGACAATCTTTCGACATTTTCATAGGGAATCTTTGACTCCACATTTTTGTATTGGGTGAAGATATATGAATCTTCAAAGCGAATGGTTAACTCGGATTCGATAAACTCTTTTCCTGCAGTATAAAATTTATTAAAGTATTTAATGAGTCTTCGTTTTCTAGTCAATCGCAGATAAACATAATAAAGAATGTTTATCAACAAATATAAGATTGCGAAAATATTAATTTCTTTAGGGTATGTTGTAAGGAATATCACAACAGAAATAATCGTAGTAATGAACAAAAGAATTTCCGGATAATATTTCTGGTATTTACTACCATAAAAATGATGATGGTGTAAGGAAAAAATAGACTGGTCTTCCAGTTTTTGTATATATTTTATTTCTTTCATTATATATTTCTACTCCCCTATATCCAGAAACACCTAACGTTAATATCTTAATTAACAATTAGGCCACTTCCTTACCACGAGCTGCTTCTAAAATAGAAAACCATTATTATGATTGCTAACACATTTAAAGTAGGGACAAAACCATGGTATTCCTCAAAAGGTATAACGTTTTGTAACTTCCGTTCAACAAGCGCTTAATTCCCCAAGTAACATGGAATGAAACTCCTTGCACTTATACTGAAAGTGATTCAACGATCGAAGAAACTAATACTAATACCAATGAGAACATAAGCAAAAACCAGACAGACGAATGTATAGCCTTATCTTTCAAAGTAAAAAAAACCATAATAGGCAAGATGATTATTTGTAACGCAATTGAAACTAGTTCGAGAATATAGTGAATTCTATCAAAGACAAAATGGAACCCATTCTTATAGAATAGTTCTAATATGAAGAATATACCATACGACCCGAAAGTAACTAAGGAAAAAAGCCAAGTTATTATATTCTGAACTACTAAGTCTAGCATAAATTATTCTTGCACTCCATAATAATCGAATTTATGTTAGTCTGTACCATTAGAATAATAATGAAACCTAACGAGGGAAAATGAAACAAGTTAAAAACTCTAAATTCTGAATACATATTTTCCCCGTTTTTTTATTAACCTTGTTTTCATGTATCGCACAGGAGAAGCCTGACCATTCTCTGATGTTGTTGATGCCCTGGGAATATGGAGACAATATTTCTGTCTCTGCAACCGGTACAACAGATTTTGGTAGCGTATTCGGGATTCAAACAAAAGAAGATATCGATGTTTGGAATACCGAAAATCCTGTTGCAAAAGGATATTTAATCAACTGGCTATTATTTACACCAGGTGAAGATGAAGATTATTCCCAAGAATTAACCTTGGCCGATCTAAAGACTGCAGAACCTTTACCAATAGATGCTTCAAATCCTATCCCTTTGCCTCATTCTCCATCGGAAACTTTAGAACTTCGTAACCGAATCCATGAAGTAAATAAAACCAAAGAACTACTGACTCAAAAAATTGAGCAACCGGGCGTGTATCATGCTAGAATTTTTATTTCGTCGAGCATTGAACTCCAATATCTAAAAGAACTAATTATCCCCTATTCAGCGTTTCCTTATTTCGAAGTAGAAGGAATGAATTATAAACCTTCCAATCAAGAATTAGTGGGCTACATAGATTGGTCAGCGTATAAAGATGGTGGTTTTGTTTACGTTATCCTTAGCGGATATCATTACAATTTTTTATTAATGAATGATCTTTTCCAGGCAATCGAAATTTTAAAACCAATAGATTACGAAGAACTGGCACTCCTGGACTTTGACTTGTCAATGTCACCTGAGCAATTCCAGGTGTATTCAGACCAATTGCAACTGGAAGCAAATGAATGGAAGATACGAGACAACCAAGCCTACTTAAAATTACAAAAACTCAGAGATCCTGCCGAGAATTATCAATTTGCAATTTTTGGGTTCTTAAGGGGAGGATTATCAAGAATATTTTCAAATGTTTGGAACCATGTTAGAATAGGAATTATCAAAGCAAACGTTCAACTAACAAACCGGTTAAAATTTGATTTAAATAGACTTACAATACCAGATGAGTTAAGAAATCGGATGAAGATTAAGCCATCTGAGTTTTTTAACAATGCATTTACTCCCCCAAAATGGATTCGCGATAGGCTAAAACTTCCCAAATGGCTTAGGGATAAATTGAAACTTTCAAGTTACAAACCCCTGCGGGGTATCATTGAAGTTCTGGATGCCAATGGAAAGGTTTTTCAATTCAAACGCCAGGATCGAAAAATGACTCTTGATTGGACACCTATTGAGTTTCGTGTAGGACCACAATTACCCGGAGAACTCCAAGACTTCAATCCTTTCGATCTCCTGACAGAAAAAAGCACTACATTAATGAATGGAATTTTTAATAAGAATTTACAAGCGACTGTTCCCATTCTGGGAACTCCAATTTCGTATAATATATGTTACAATTTAGATAATGGATATTCGAGGATAACAAACAACGGTATCTTTCCTCTAACAATATGTGCAGGCCAATTTAAACCGAGGGAATTTCCATATTATATCCAAATCAAAAATTCATTTTCTCAAACTGCCGCAATGATTCAGTTTGCCCATGCGGAAGCTTTACAGAAGCTAGGTGTGCTAACAAAAAGGGCCAATGTATTCCAGGGTGGAGGGATGAACCCAGCTACATGGAAAGGTGGTGGAGATGATAGTATTGGGGCCTTTGCTCCTTGCGGACAAATTATTAACTTGGTGGATACTCAAAAAGTGGCGCTTTATGATCCTGGAATCCTATCGATCTCCTCGCATTTTTTAAGTTTTGATATTTACTTGGAGAGGTATGAAAACTTCCTTACCGTGGTTCACGAATACTCTCATATCGTACACTGCTCCCTCATTGGAGAATCCAAATACCGAGAACAAATTGCCAAATATGCAGAAGATGTGATCCAAGGATTTGAGCCAAGAAAATCAGAATATGGGAAATTGCATGAAGGAATTGCTAATTATATAGAATTTCTGCTTAATGCAAACATGAGTTATTGTCCTACCTACGGATGTAAAAATATTGAAGAAAACCATCATTCGGGGTACTTGGATTTCTCCTCAAATACTCTTTTGCTAGGGTTATTATTAGGAACAGATAGGCCATATACTGATTTTGATATCTTCAATGGGGCGGATAGCAAAGAATACCGCAATTCAAGTCTTCCATTTATCAAAGAAAACTACTTCGATAACAATCAAATCATGGCGATATCTAGTTTTCTCTATGATTTAGAAGATAGCTGTGAAGATAATTTTCGAAAAATTATATCCAATACTAACGCGGGCAATGTTTCAAATGAGAGATTTTATGATAGAGTACATATGGGTAGATCGAATGTCGTGAGTATGATTCGACATCTACCTTACCCAGCTAAACTTCAAAATCTAAGCCCAATGGTCTTTGCCATGGGTGTCACTCCTGATGACTATTGGGAATTGGTAGACTTACATGGATTGAATGGCTTGACGAAAGGGTTACCCATCATTAACCCTTTCGACAGTATCTCATTTGGCACGTTCACGATAGACAAAGCAAATGAAAAAGTAAGCAATAATTGTTTGGCAAAAGCACCGTCGATAATTCAGTATGATATTGATTTAGCGTCCAATATCATCGGGATGAATCAACAGCCAAACTACCGAAAGGAACAGACACCTATCTTAGAGTTAGACAAATCGATTTCTATCGAAAGCTTAAAGTCACAGCACGTTCCAAGTAATGCGTTTGCCATAACTTGGAAAAAAGAGAATCAGGCGGCAAATTCTCCAAATCTGGACTATATAAAAGTTGAAGATGGCATTTACCAAACAAGTAAACTCTCATGGACAAGCAATTATGGGATCGACTGGCCCGAATTCTTACAAGAAGCAACACCTTTGTATTCGACAGCAATTAACTGGTATCCTCTCGGTAAAGAAATCAAAGATATGGGAGTCATCGAATATTCGCGTATAGACTATTTTACTTCGCCTGCAATCGAATACTATTGGTTTACCGAAAATCTACCGGAATATACATCTCAGAACGAAAGCTTTGGGGATTTTATTAGTCGGATCACTCCGGAGGGTTGCCAAGGAACAACCTGGTCACCCATTGGAAAACCCAATAGATCTATGGGTACGGAATGTTGGACTGGCGTGGGGGTCTGGGCAGGGATACCTTATACAGAAGACTACTGCTCAGGTCTTATTGATTACGATGATAGACATACAGTAGTTAAGTCTCCCATTTCAATTAATATCCATTTCGTCCATTATTATGATCTTCGCACTGGGCAACTGAGCTGCGATCACCACTCAAAAACCTCTAGTGGACTTTTTGAATTTGATGATCGGAGTTCTTATATTTTTCCCCCAAGATATTATAACGATATTTGGAAGCACTTATATGACCAAAAAGACGGTCATATCCGCTTTAGTAACCCTCATTCCATCAACGACTTTATCACAAGAAGTGGGCTAAACTATGCGCATTTGTCTACTCAAAAGGAAAAAGGATACTTTGAATACTATGTGGAAAATAAGTAATATCTATATACTTACAATTGTCTTCCTACAATTAAATTGTTTTCCTTCATGCCAACCGGAGAAGGCTGAGTTAAGTCCTGAGCTATTGACGGTATTATTACTAACTACCGAAAACCGCCGGTATTCATTCGAGCCAAATGACACAAAAGAAAGTGCATTCTGCATTGATGTACCTGCTAGAAATTATGTAAGCGCATTTAATGCATTTCAATTCGAAATGATGAGCGTTATTTTTCCTCGTAATGACACGGATTATTATCGAATATTTTTTAAAAACCAAAAATTCGGATTAGACCATGCTCTATCTGCAAGTGCAAAGTTTCATATTATACTTGAAAATGAATCAGAAATTATTTATGATTCAAGAAATCCAGAAAATTCAAACTCTTTTATTGAAACTAATGAGATCCTCAATTTTGTTTTCCAAAATCAGTCTTACTCTTCGCGGCGAGTAATTCTAAATGGATTGAACTCTGCGTATCTAAAACTAATTCATAACGAAAATCTTCAATTTCCAGAAGGTTATAGCAATGATTACGTTATAGATATTATTGACAAAACACCCAATAACACCGACGAGATCAGTAGAGGAAACATTAGAATCTTAGGAGAATTTTTATCATGCCCCCATTGATAAAGCAATTTTGGCCAAAACATACGCAGATTCCCAAAAGAATTCTAGGAATCGCAGGAGCTTTGGTTATTTCACCTATATTTAATATATTGCATATTTTTTTTCCTTATGGTTGGAGTCGGTTCCAAATGAACTGGATTCCGTTAGTTTTTACTCCCTGGAAAATGTTTTTTCTTTTTTTACCAATTTGTGTCTCGGTGGGGTTAATTTATAAATTTCGCTGGGCATTCATTGGTTGGATGGTGTATTCCATAAGTCTCTTTATTTATAATAGTTACATCACCTTCTACCATCCCACAGGAATTAACTTTTCCATTTTAGCTCAGAGTTTTATACTAATTTCCTTGGTTCCATGGATATTGAATAAAGATATTAGTTCTCCGTATTTCTCAAAAGACAATAAGAGAGGATGGAGAAGAAACTTACGTATTCCATGGAATAAAGATTATGTATCTGAGTTAGGTATTCGATTAAAATCTATCAACCGCAGCATCAAGGGAATCTTATTCCAAAACCCAGGGGATTCAAAGATCCAACTATCTCAAGAATTAACATTGTTTAGCGAGTTAAAAAAATCTAAAAAAAAGCTTAGAGGAAAGGTTACTAGACTCACAAAAGACCAGATTTTTATTTCTATCATCGAAGAAAGTTAATACAAAATAAATGAAATCCCCCTGGTTCTTATTATTTGTTATTTCTTTTATAATAAATCTATCACTGTTTTATTTTCAGTTTGAGTTAGATGACCAAAAATTAGATACCGATGCAATTATTCTATCCAATTGCGATAAAAAAACTGTCACAAAAAAGCAAATATTTCTAAAGAAAAAACTCTAGGACAAAAAACATCAGAGGTATACATAAAACCTCACCCTCCAGATTTTCTGAAAGGCAGAAAAATGAAAATTCAAAGGTTCAATAAATATTTCTTAGAGAATAGAGAGTATTGGAAGCTTGAAGAAATCGATGAGAATGGAAAGGTAAAAGAATGGATCATAGACACAAACTCAATTGTATGGTAAAAATAAAATTTTTCTTATTGCTGTTTATATTTTTTTTTAACTTAGGGACGATCTATGCTAACGAAAAAAAATTTACTGAAGGCAAAATTCTTTATGAGAACAAATTTGTAGTCGATGCTGAATATCTAGATTTAGGCGATGGTTCGATATTCATTCGTGATGCAAATGTTGGTTATCCTATTCCGAAAAGCAAAGTAGTTAATATTGTGGATAAGAATTTTTACGATACCGTAAAATCAAAATCAAAGTGGAATGCCTCTTTGGAATCCTTCTACCGCTTCGAAGCAGGAAGCCATTATCAATACGAATACAACAATAAAGGCAATTATTTTCTTAATGATGAATTCATAAGACCACTAAAAATAGGCCTTCTCCTTTTGACTGCTTATACTTATTCTTCAGCCTTACAAGCAAACCAAAAACTCGGTGACTCGATCTATGGCCTCAACTCATCAGACAAGCAGGATACATTTCAGCAGAGGAATCGCGAATTCGTAATTTCTGCATTTCTAACAACCAGCATTTTCCTTGGAAGTTCCATTATAGCTTATATTAGGTTCGGAAAAGACTCTAGCTGGAATGATTTGCGGATTCCCGAGAGAGCAGAAATCTCAATAGATGAACTCCAAAACAGAATTCAAAATGACAATGTTGGGAAACGGATTGATTTAAAATATGAAATGCGATTTTGAATTTATTTTCAAGTATTTGTTATTCTTAATCCTACTCAATGGCTGTATAACAGAGAAGTCACCAAATCGTAATTTAATCTTTGCTTTAATCAACAATCCAGCACCAATCTTTCAAACTCCTGATATACAAAAATGGTCAGGTTGCATGACCAGTGTTTTAAAAAATGACCAAATCCTCGGATACTTCTGCGTACAAGAAAATTTCCAAAACTGTAGCAAAGAAACATTTCTTGATATTCCTACCGAAAATTTCAAAAATTCTATAATAACGAACTTAGATATTCATGATTTAAGTAATCCAACTTGTTTAACCGCCATTGATTCTGTACGGGATCGAATTCTCCAAACAATTCCTGCTGATTCCTTTCAGATAAAGAATAAATTTTCAGACTTTAATTTGGTTCCAGGGACAATTTCTTTTTGGAAAGATTGCTCTAGTATTCGAAATCAAACTAAAGATTATAAAAGTATAATGAATAATAATGATCGTTCATTTGCAATGAATTGGAAGATGTTATTAGCTATTCACGGAAATCCAAATGAAAGTTGTTTAAACTCACTAAGTCTAACTTCTACGGAAATGCTTTTTTTTCAAAATGTAATCACGGAGAAACTCAAATATGGGATCCAATACTAAACTGTTTTCTAAATTTAAATTGATATTCATTCTACTTCTATGCCCAATATTCTCCAATTGTTACGGTAAGAATAATGGTCCTTCTGAAAAATTATACTTACTCACTATCTTAGGGATTTTATACTCTGCAAATGCAGATAACTGTGGATTTACATCCATTCGCAACGGAACTGTAATGGAAGATAATCTCAATGATGTGGAAACCCTGGGTTTCCAGGAAAACTTAACGCAAAGTAATGGTTATAAGGATATATCAAACTATTCGTTTTCAAAAATGACAGAAATTCAATTGGATATCACCTTACGCGAAATTCCATTACTGGGATTACCGGCTTTTCCAAATGAACTTCTAAATGAAATTATTTCTGAATATATCTTTGACTTTTATACAGCAAACAGTAGCTACAGCATTTATTTGCAGAGGAGTCCATCTACAAATCATAACCAATGGATACCCAGCGATTCCAGGCCTATTGTGAATGATAACAAAAATTCAAACATATTTTTATGTTCTTTTCCTACTGTATTACAAAATTCAATTCTCATCAAATGCGACTCTTCTCTGTTTGATTTGAGTGGGAACTTTATAAATGCAAGGCTAAATAGCGTTCATAAGGAAGGTAATAGAACTTTTAAGGATTGCATTTGAACTAGTTTCGCAAAATAAAAGTATAGAATCGTTTAATTTATCATCGACAATATATTTTTAGCATTTAATATCCTCCGTTACCTTGCTATTGGAGAACTATCGATGCAAAGAATCTCGTTCCTTTTTCTAGTGATCATGATTTCCTTTTCCCCAATCTTCGCGGAAGAAAAACCAAGTCCTCCCGGCCCTCCCAAAGAAGGTTACTATATACTCACTTACAAAAACTATGGGGTAAATTTAGAAATCAATGTGAATGGCTATGATGTACGAGATGGATCTTCTAATGAAGACTCCTCTGGACAAGCGGATATCAACTACTGGATCCAACCCGATAAAAACAAAATCAAGATCCGACTAACAGAACGAAAGAGTAAACAAAAAGAAAATACCGGACTTTCCAAAGAAGCAGAAGTCAAATTGTACATAGGTCAAAAAGGGCAATTTCCAGACGAAGGAATTTTATTAGAACACTTCCAATGGCCGACTTCCACCAAATCTAGTTTAGGTGAATGGACCGAAATAGAATTGAATCCACCTTTTATTCCGCCAAGCCAATTGTGGAAGCAAGCAGAAGCCATTACTCTTACGAAAGAAAAGGAAACCTCTATTCTTGAGTTTGCAAAAGAATTCACAAAAATTCTCAACACAAAAGAGGCAAAGAAGATCCTTTCTTGGATTCAATTCCGAGCAAAGGACACATCCGAAGTTCGTTATTATCCCTATATAGAAGCAGACGAACTCAAGTCCATAGCTGGTATGACAAAGGCCATTGGGTCCAGCTGGAAACTAGATACAAAGAATCTAAAGTTTACCTTAGTTTGTAACAACCAGATTGTAAGTGTGACAAATCAGAAAGGTGAGCCTATTCTTACATCTAAAAAAGGAGCTGCTATTCCACTTTATTTAAGCTGGATAGGTGGCCAGTGGGTGATTGTTCGCTAAACTATATAGAAAAAATCTAGATTTGGAAACGATTTCCCATCTCAATACTTCTTCTTCACTCGTTCCGAAATTGCAAAAATTTTCTGTGGAGAGCCAATCCCTTTCAGTTTGTGTTCTCCGAGCTCTTCCCAACGAACAGGGATTTGGTTGGCTAAATTTTCGGAGGCCAACACAGCTTTTTCTAACTCCCCACACATACCTGCAATCCGACTAGTTAGGTTGACGGCTTCTCCAATTACAGTAAAATCCAATCTCTCCTTCGAACCAATATTTCCATAAAGGATTTCGCCGGAGTGTAAACCCACCCCATGATGAATTGGGAGTTTTGCCTCATTTTCTCTCGATTGGTTGTGGCGAAATAAATCCCCACCTAACTTTCTTACGGCGAGAAGGACTTTTTTTCCAACAAATGTTTTATTAGATTCTGTGTATGGAAATACTGCTAAAATTCCATCTCCCAATAGTTTCAAAACTTCGCCACCATGTGCTTCAATGAGTGGGATTGCCAAACCAAAATAATCATTTAACAACTGTATAACTTCTGGAGGTGACAATTTTTCACTCATCCCAGAATAATTTCGAAT
The DNA here is from genome assembly GCF_000332515.2 of Leptospira wolbachii serovar Codice str. CDC. Lineage (NCBI taxonomy): Bacteria > Pseudomonadati > Spirochaetota > Leptospiria > Leptospirales > Leptospiraceae > Leptospira > Leptospira wolbachii. Next base: position 2,465,282 of record NZ_AOGZ02000014.1, on the reverse strand, counting down.
GTCAGAAAACCATATTACCGATTGGATTTTATCCAGTTCTCCCAAAAATATTTTTCCCGAATATACTGTAGATCCGGTTCTTTTTCCCAGATAAACACTCAGAAGAGATTCTGTTAATTCATTTTGAATGAAGTTGATCCACTGCAAAGAAATCATTTTTAGAACTTGGTTCAAAAAATTAAGTTCTTCAGGAGACCAACCATTTGGTTTTTCTGTAACCAAACTGAGGAAAGCAAAACCTGCTCCTTTCTGAAAAATTGGTACTGCAAAATAACCAGTGGCCCCTAAAGGAGCCAAATCGTCCAAAATGGGATAAGGATATGTTTCTTCTTTATGATCCGCATAACTAAAATAATACGGCTTTTTGGTCGACATTACATGTTGGACAGGACTTACCACAAACTGAGAAGTTTGCAAGGAACCTAATCGAAAACGAACCTCTCTTAAAAATCCATTTTCCGATTCTATGATTGATTTCGAATGTTGAAGTTGATTTGTAGTGTCATCAAAATATTCTAATTTCCCTTTGGGAACCCAAGTGTAAGCTAAAGACTCTACTTGCGGGTGCAAAGTACGAGTCCCCATGCTGACCCGCACGATCTGAAAGTTTAGTTTTTGTAAATAACCAATACTTTTATCAAATAGTTCGGCGGAAGATTTTACTTCTGAAAGTTCATGCACATACCATTCTATAAAATCAGCGATCATTATCCTATTTGACTTCCTTTATTACGAAAATCGAATGTATGGTATCCAATGGCAATTGCAAGGAAATATTTTATATGTTAGGAAGGAGAAGGATTGATTAAAAAGGAAACATTGCACCCTGCCAAACGACAGGGTGCGAGGGATACAAACTTATTTGAGTTTAGAATCCAATCGTTTTTGTACAGCTTCCATAAATTGGAAAGTATCCAATTCTGTTTTTTTCGCTGCTGTGGAAAGAGAAAGTAAGTCTTTTGTCATTTCACCACCTTCGATGGTTTCAATGATCGCTTCTTCCAGTTTCAAAGCAAAGTTTACTACATCGGGAGTTCCGTCGAGTTCCCCACGTTTCGCAAGAGCTCCAGTCCATGCAAAGATAGACGCTACAGAGTTTGTCGAAGTAGTTTCACCTTTTTGGTATTTACGGTAGTGGCGAGTCACAGTTCCGTGTGCCGCTTCATACTCATACTTTCCATCAGGAGATACGAGAACTGAAGTCATAAGACCAAGGGAACCAAAACCAGAAGCCACCATATCACTCATAACGTCTCCGTCGTAGTTCATAAGAGCCCAAAGTTGTCCGCCTTCGTTTTTCATGATCTGTGCTACAGCATCATCGATGAGGTAATAACTATAAGTAATACCCGCAGCTTTCATAGCAGCATCTTGTTCTTTTGCCATGTTATCAAAGATATCACGGAAACGAGCATGGTATTTTTTAGAGATCGTATCTTTCGTTGCAAACCAGATACTAATTTTTTCAGATAAAGCATAAGTAAAACATGCCTTAGCAAAAGATTTGATGGACTCATCTAAGTTGTGCATTGCAAGCGCAACGCCAGCACCTTTGAATTCATTCACAAGCAATCTTTGTTTTTCTTTACCAGAAGCATCTGTATAAACGAGTTCTACTTTTCCTGGGCCATCAACTAAGATTTCCACGTCACGGTAAATATCACCGTAAGCATGTCGTCCAATCGCAATTGGTTTTTTCCAAGAGTTCACAGCTGCTGGAATATTTTTGATGATGATAGGTTTACGGAAAACAGTTCCATCTAAGATGGCACGGATGGTTCCGTTAGGTGATTTCCATTCTTGTTTTAGGTTGTATTCTTTTACGCGGTCTGCGTTTGGAGTAATGGTTGCACATTTAACACCTACGCCATGTTTTTTGATCGCATTCGCAGAATCTACAGTTACTTGGTCATCCGTTTTATCACGGTATTCAACACCTAAGTCATAATATTCCAAAGTGATGTCTAAATAAGGGTAGATGAAACGATCTTTAATTTCTTTCCAGATAATTCTTGTCATTTCATCGCCGTCTAACTCAACAAGCGGTGTTTTTACTTTAATTTTTCCCATTGATTTCTCCTAAACTCGGTACATTTTTGATTCGTTTAAAATACAGTTATGTTGGATTTGCCATGTACAAATTCCATAGATAGTGACAAAACTCCGTAGAATTATTGATCGCTCCTGAAATGGTATGAATTCCTGTAAGGGATGTATATCTTTTTCTATAGGCATCACGATCTGAAATTTCAGAAAGTTTGGATTCCAATCGAACAAGCACTTCTTTCCAAGATTCGCACTGTTCCTTCACCAAAGGATCTTTGGCATTGATCCGAAGGTCTTCGGCTTTCGTGATCTGGATTTCCCAAAAATGGGAGGGAAAAGCTGGTGGTCTGTATCTGTCCCGAATGGCTTCCAAATCTTTTTCGATGTCTTGGTCTTTGAATGTGTTAAAAAAGAAGAATCCGCTGATTCGTAATGAAATTGGTAAGTAAAAACTAAAAGTGCGATCATAAGAGACCATCTGTTGGAGAGTCCATTGGGGTGATTTCCCATTTGGTCTTTTTCCAGAAAAGGACTTTGTATCCAAAGGAGCCAATTCATCAAAACAGTATTGAGCAAACCGGAGTTTCTCTTTCCAGAATATTTCTAAAATCTCCGTTACCATATCCGTTTCGTTCATCCTGGATAGGGGAAAGTATTTTTCAAGTGAGAATCCTTTTTTAAGAACCAAAGTCCAATCTCTTCGACCCCCACAAGTATGAAAGAAACCGAAGTTTCCTGGCGCGAGCTTATGACAAAAAAAGAAGAATTCTTACATATCTTACGAATTCTGAACCACTACTACGAAATGCGAGGCGAAACCAAGTCCAAACAGTTTGCCTTCCGTCGTGCTTTAGCCGATTCTTCCCCGGAATCGGTTCAAATTTTTTTCTCACAAATCGGAACCTTTGAATACCAGGTGGCCTGTCGCATTCTACCAGAAGAGCAGATAGAATCCTGGATCCATATCGATGGGATCGCAGAGGAGAGGGAAAGGCTCGGACAAATTGGCAATACGGAACACCCTGTCTTTTCGCTCGTTTGTCTCGGAGATTTATTTGCTTTAGCACTTCCCAGCAACGTTTCCATTTAAAGGAAATCCCGAAGAAAAATCTTGATTCTTTTTCGAGCACCCGTTAGGATTTGCCGGTGTTTCGGCAATTCTTTCGATTCGTTTGGTTATTTCTTTTTTTTTCATTACTAACAACAGAAAACCTCCTCGCCCAAGATTTCAAAACCCAACATTTCCCCGAAGAAGGTTATCTCCAAGCTTGGAACTTTACCTTCCGTAATGAAAAATACAATTTGTTTGCCACGTTCCTTGTTAGCAATTTTGGACCAGGATCGCATAACAATGGTATATCTTTACTCTTAAAACCTAAAGACCAACCTGTGTTTTATTCCACTCGCGAATTCGATGCTGATGAATATGAATCCAAAAAAGGCCAGTTCTACCAAAAAAGTGGGGAGAACTGGATGGAATATAAAAACGGAATTTATTCCTTCTATATGAACTATGGGGACTGGGAAATAAAATTGGACTACAAACCAAGGAGAGGTTCTGTTCCTATCTCCAAAGGAAGGTATCCATTGAAAGAAGAAGGGAAATTTGTCCAAGCCGACATTCCCTTTTCCTTCTCCCAAGTAACAGGAACCATTCGATACAAAGAAATTACAGAAGAGATCAAAGGTGTTGGTGGATTGGAACATATCCTCTCAAACGAAGCAGTGTACCAATATTCCAAAAAATGGGAATTGGTAAGGTCGATTACAAAAGATGGACATAGAATTTTTACAGGTGGGTTCGTAGGAAATTCAGATTTCCCTGGTGCTTTTTTTCGTCGAGTAGCAGTCCTTGATCCAACGGGACACTTGGTTTTAGAAGGAACCGTAGAACGAGCAGAAGTTTTGGATTGGGAAAAAGAACCTACTTCTGGTTATACGATTCCTAAAACAGAAGTTTTATATTTTAACGAAGGAAAATGTTCCCTATATGTCAAACGAGTGCGGCCGATTGCTGCAATGAGTGCACTAGAAAATATTTCCTCGTTTTTACGATTTTTTATCCAACTATTCTTTGCCAAACCTTACCAAATCCATTGGTATGCGGATCTAAAACTAGATTGTCCGGAATGGTCAGGTGAGGCAAAAGGATACCACTCCAATTACCTAATCAACGAATGATTGAAACAAAGATCATCGGATTCAAACCATCTAGATTCTAGTTCTATACAAGAAGGTTTTGATTTTCTAAAGAATAAACTTTTGTCCTTCGTGAGCAATATGTATCTGCATTCCACCCGGTTTCATCAACCTGGCTTCATCTAGAATAATACGCGCCACTTCATGATCTGTATGGTCCGGCTCATGGTGAGTAAGGACAACAGAACGAATCTCCATCATTTCCGCAAACTCTACTGCTTTACTTACAGCAGTATGACCCCAACCTATTTTTTTTTCCGCCTCAGCAGTGCTATACTGTGCATCTATGATGATAAGATCGGCTCCCGCAATTTGAGGTTTCATTTTGATCAGATGTTCGCGGTCTTCTTCCCGATATTCCACATCCGTACAAAAAAGGAAAATTTTATTTCCTTCTCGAATTCTGTATCCCGTACAAGACCCAGGATGGCGAAGGCCAAAAGGAATTATTTTTAGTCCACCTAACATATAAGATTCGAACTCTTTCCAAAGATGAAATTGTTTCTTGGATGCCATTTGTTGGAAAGAAACTGGAAAATTTTCAGGATGTTGTTGGCGGATTAGCCTTTCTTCTAAATTTTCAATACATGAGTAAAAGTGAATATTGCAAGATGGAGAATAACCTGGTTTAAAAAATGGCCAACCTTGGATATGATCCCAATGAGTATGGGAAACAAGGATATGGATGTCCATATCTTCTCCGCTAAATGCTTGCGGGGCCATTTGGTTGCCAAGGACACGAAGCCCCGTCCCCATATCTAAAATGACTTTTTCTCCCCCGTCTCCTTCAATGAACACACAAGTGGTGTTTCCACCCAAATCTTGAGAAAGGGGGATGGGCAAATGATTTAGAAATTCCTCTTCTGAGAATCCGGCGGGATCCTTTCGCCACTCTTCTTTGGCCATTTGGAGAATCTTTAAAGTTTTCTCCCGTTGTTCCTGTTTAGAAATCGGTGTGGGAAGAGAACCTCGAACACCAAAAAGAGTTATTTTCATCTAGTTCCTTTTAAAAATCCTGACAATACATCATCGGAAGGAATGCAATTGTTAGTTAACCCGGAAATCCAAGAAAAACTTTGGAAGTTTACTACCAAGACTTCCTATCAATCAGACTACCTCCTGCAACCTAAAGATCGGGGAAAAAAAATCGATCTAAAAAAATCTTTCCCGGAAGAGATCCAAAACCTTGTTTTAGAACTTGGATCTGGTTGGGGTGAAGTTGCCATCGAATTAGCTACGAGAGACCGCCAAACAGGTTACCTACTGATGGAAAAGAAGGTGAACCGAATTGTCCACACCGAAAAACAACGAAAAATGCTGGGTTTAGAAAATATCCGCTATATGACCGTTAACTTCCAGTGGTTCTTTAATGAGTTACTCGAGAAAGAAATTTTTGACAGAATTATCATCAACTTCCCTGATCCTTGGCCAAAGAAAAAACACCGAAAAAACAGGCTTATGCAAGCCGATATGCTCGAACAAATTTATGATTTGTTAAAACCAGGTGGGAAGTTATTATTTGCAACCGACTACGGCCCTTATGCAAGACGAACCATTTCCCTATTCCGAAAATTTCCAAAGTTTGTTTGGGAAGAGAAAGAATACGAGTTTGAAAGGCCGGGTTTCCCTATTTCCTTTTTCGAGACCGAAAAAAGAAATGAAGGGAAACGAATTTATTATCTAAACCGAACCAAATCTAAGTAAGAAAATCTAAATCAGAAAGTTTGTTCTTTAGTTTAGAAACAAAGTAAGATCACTAACGTCTTTTTAGCTAATCAACGGTCACGGTACTGATCCTGAGGCCATCTCGATCGCCTTTCCACGGAACAGGAGTTTTCTCCCTGCCTTTGATTAAGAGTAATTCTTTTGCTCTACCTTCTACCACGAGTCCATCTAAAGGATAATAAAAATCTCCTTCTATGGAATAGGAATCTTTCCACTTAGAGCCACCTTTCCAAAGATAGGCGGTGTCTTCCGTATTGATAAGTAAAGACTCTGGATTTTTAACAACAGAGCGAATGGTATCAGTATTGCCCAAAGAATATAATTTTGCTTTTTCGGTTCCTTGGTAGATTTGATTTCCCAATTGAATCAAACAAGAATCTTCCAAACATCCTAGGATTTGAGCCGATTCCTTTGTATCTTTTTTGACAACGGGATTCGATACCTTTTTGTCTTTATCGGAATTGGAACCAGAACCTATGGCAAAAACTTGGATTTGGAATTCTTTCTTTAAATCACGAAGGACAAAAAGTTTTCCCTCGGCAGAATGAGAAAAACTTAAAAAATCATTTCCATTCCACTCTTCCTCAATTTCTAAATTGGGGTTTGTGCGAACGATCTTCCGATCATTTCCTTTTTCTTTTTCCAAAAGAAGTAAAAATCCATTCCCTTCGGCCGAACCTTGCTTGACTTTCCAGCCAACAAGAATTTGTTTTTTGAAACTCGTTTTTCCCGATTCAGGATAAATCTTTGTCGCCGAATCATTGGAAATTCCCACAAGTTCTTTGCCGGCAACTAACAGTTGATAAGGAGTGGAAGTGTATTGTTTCCAAACAAGTTCCTTGGTGATTCTGTCATAGCCAACAAGAGCTGTTCCATAATTGACTATGATTCGGTTGGGATAGACAATTGGTGTAGAAACTGGAGTTCCCGAAAGATTGAGATCCGTCACATGAAGTGGTTCATCATCTAATGCGTCGGAAGGAAGGAGCCTAGCATATTTGGTCTCCCCATATTCACGCAAAATTCTTTCTTTTACTTGGTTTCGTTTGGTTTTTACTTTATCGGAAGGAGATTGTTTTTGTTTTGCATCTAAAATTCGAAACTGTGCAAACATTGCTTCCGCAGAAGGTTCTTCTTTCAGAACACGATCAATGATCTTCTCTGCTTCTTCCAATTTGTTTTCTTTGAAATAAATGTAAGCTAATTGGATCTCACCATCCATAAAATCAGGATCTGATTTGCGGATGGATTCCAAAATGGTTTTTGATTCCTTGGTCAAATCTTCATTGAAATAAGCAATGGCTAAGTTGTAAGAAGAAAGTCCAAATTCTGAATCCTTCACACGCGCTTTTTCAAACTCACGTTTGGCATTATCCATTTGGCCCAGTTTATAAAATGCCAAACCTTTGGCTACGTTACTCGGAGCAAAATTCGGATTTACCAAAATAGAACGATCAAATTCATTAATGGACGCTTCGTAGTTTTTACGTTTCATGGTCACAAGGCCTAACATATAGTAGGCGTAATAAGAATCTGGTTTTTCTCTTAAGATATCGTAGAATCCGTCTTCGGCTCTTTTTAGTTCGCCTTTTTTATAATAAAAAGAGTAAATCCCTTCCTTAAATGATATTGCATTTTCTTTGTTGGTGCGGACGGCATTTTCCAAAATGGAAAGGCCTTTTTCTTCTTCACCCTTTTCGATATAACATTCTGCAATTTTTACAAGAAGAGAAGCTTTGGGAACTCGGTCATAGGCCTTTTGGTAAGGAGTCACCGCTTCAATGTATTTTTTGCGATTGAATAAAGAGTTTCCTTCTTTGACAAAAGGCAAAATCTCCGCAAAACGAGAGTTCTCTGCTACAGTCTTTTCTGTTTCAATCAGCTCTGGAATGTCTTTCGTATACTTTTTGGACTTTTGAATGAATTCATTGGCACGAGTATAGTTTTCTTTAGAATTTTCCTCAACAGCTCGTTTGTAATACAAACTTCCCAATCGGTAATCCACAGCATCATTGTTCGGGAATTTTTTCTTTAGTCCCATGTATACGGATTCTGCTTCATCCCATTTGCTAGCATCTTCCGCAATCCGACCCAAGGTGATAGCACTGAAAGGATCTGTAGCAGAAAGAATTTCTAGTTTTTTGATGTATTCCTTTTCCTTTTTGGATTCACCCGTTTTGGCATACACACGAGCAAGGCCTTGTAAGGCACCAGGGTTTGTGGCATCCATCCGGTAGGCTTCCAAGTAAGAGGATTCTGCTTTTTTGTATTCCCCAAAAGCAAAGTAAGCACGACCAAAGGCGTTTTGTGCTGCCGGGTTTTCTGGGTTCACACCCATGGCTTTGCCATATTCATCAAAAGCTTGTTTGCGTTTTCCTTGGCGGAGAAAAGAATCACCATCAGCAATGAACTTTTGTGATTCTGCGAGTATCTTTGCTTTGCGAATCTCTTCTTTTTTTGCCTTAGGATGCGACTCTGCTTTTTTTAATACATCCAGCGCTTCATCAAAACGACCCGAATCAATCAGCACATAGGCTAAGTTGAGTTTTGGTTCAAAGAAGTTAGGATCCCAAGAAGATGCATCTTGGAAACTAAGGGTTGCCTTTTTGGTTTCGCCCCATTTCCATTCACATATCCCTTGTTTGTTGCGGATCTCTGCATTTTTTGGAATTTTCCCGCCAGCTTGTTTGGAAGTTTTTAAACAATCAGAATAATTGTGAGTTTGAATGTAAACATTGCACAAGCCCACATAGGCATTGGGATTTGTGTCAGAAAGAGAAATAGATTTTTTAAAACTCTCTTCACTTTCTTTCAGTTTGCCATTTAGTAACTGAGCATTCCCAAGAAAAGACCATACGGAACCATTTTGTGGTTGTAACTCAGTGGCTTTTTTGAATTCCGAAGTTGCTTCTGTATAATTCTTTTTGGCGAGAAAATCATTCCCGCGTTGGATAAGAGATGCGATTTTTGTAGAAAGTTTGGCGTCTTTGGCTGTTTTTAATTCAGGATTGAGTTTCTCCGCTTTTGCAAAATAAGCTTCAGCTTCCTCATATCTTTTTAGTTCTAAACAGAGGTCCCCTAATTGGTTTAACAATTCAATAGGATAAGGAAACTCAGGTTTTGTTTCCAAAGGTTTTAGAACCACAAGACTTTCTTGGTAACGACCCAAGTTCTTTAAAAGTAATCCTGTTTTGTAAGTATAAATCGTCTCTTCCGGTTTTAATTGACTAAGAGTTTGGTATGTAGAAAGTGCTTCTTCATTTTCACCCAGTGTGGATTGAACCGTTCCAAGCCCAATGAGTAGTTTTTCATTTTTTGGTTCTAGGTTTTTGCCTTTTTCATAAGCAAGTTTTGCATTCTCATAATCACCTAACTGGTAATAGGAAGAACCAAGGAGAGAGTAACCATCAATCAGCTCAAAAGTTTTAATGGAAGTCTTTGCTTTTTCTAAAGCAACATCCATGTTCCCTTTCTGGAATTCGTTACTTCCTTCTGCGACAAGTTCTCTTGCCTCTTCAATTTTTTGGCGATCCGACACATCGGATTTCTCCACCACGGAATCCTTTACGGAAACGGGTTTGAAGTCACGAGATTGGCAGCCGATAAAAAGAACGACAGTAAAGATTAAAAAACTAAGTTGTCTCATTTTTGGAGCCTTTCCTCAAACTTAACCATATCAGGATATCGAATTTTTAAACCTCGAAGAGGTGTGCCCGTAACCGGTGCGTTATGCGGAGTCAAAACTCCTAAATTCCAAAAAGTTTCGAAGTTCCATGGAATTTCTTCCACAGTTTTATTTCCCAAAGACAACCGGATCATCTTTTTTTCTATATCAGTGGAAAGTTTGATACTTCTTCCTTTAAGTTCATCTTCTTTGTTCCAACGAAATGAAGAACGAACAGGGGCTTCTTTCTCTTCAGAAGAAAACTTGATGATATGGAAGTCTGTTTTGTCGACATAGATGAGAATGGCATTTTGGTTGTGATCAGTAAAAGAAAGACCAACGGCCCCATTCAAATCCTTCACAAGATCTAACACTAGTTCGGCTTCCATATAATCTGGAATGAGGTCTTCGGAATACACTCCATACCAGCCGGAAGGAAGGTCTTTATTTTTCGCAAAGGTAAGTTTGCCAGGGAATGTGGCAGAAAAATTCGGTGAAGCAGAAGTTAGGTTCCAAAATTCCTCTGCCTCCCAACCAACCCCGTCTTCCAGCGAGATAGGTAAAGCAATGGACGTGATTTGTTTTGGTCGTATTTTGATTCCGGCTTTTGCATATTCAAAGTGCGAATCTTTTTGAGTACGAATGAATTGGATCGGATAACTTCCGTAAGGAACACCCGATTCCGCATATTGTGTTTTTCCTTTTTTCTGACCATCCACAACGATATCAAGACCTGCAGGAAAACTAGAGATGACAATGGTTCCTTGTGAAATATCGTCATTCCATTCCTGGAACACACGAGTGGTTTTCCCTGCACGAATTAAGATATTTCGTTTTACGGGATCTTTGCCAGGTTTTGCAAAGGAAAGAGTATGTTTTCCATTGATGAGGGGATAGGAAAGTAAGGGAGCTTTGCCCACTTCCACACCGTCCAGGTAAATGGTGGTTCCCGGTGAAGTCGAAAACACAGAAGCATTTCCTCGTAAAGAGGAGGTAAAATAATTACGCAATTCATCATCCGATGGGGAAGAAATTTCTGCAAAGTAAGCAGGAACACTTCCAGTCAACGGTTGGAGTTGTCTTTTGCCATGGAAAACATCAAATGATTTTAAAGATTTAACAACAGGTTCTTTTTCCTCTTGGTAAACGAAGATCGCCTTTCCAAAGTTTTGTGACAAAACAGGATCTTTGTATTGTACTTCAATTGAATGTCTTTCGGCAGTGCGAGTGAGAGAGAGTTCCAATAACAAGTCTAAGTCGGCGCTTTCAGCAAATTTAGGATCTGGGTCTTTTGGAGCTTTTTTAAATAACCCAAGTTTGTTGTGAGGGAAGAGGACTTTCTCTTCGAGTAACAATAAATCAGATTTAGAAAACCCCTCTGGAACCTGTTTCCAGAGGAGTGAAAAATGAGGAGTGGATTTATTTACCAGTCGTTCTTTGTAATCTCTGCCCGAAGGAAGGGGTTCCGACTCACCCGGTTCTGGAGTGATGAACTTAGGTTTTGTAAAACTTCGATTTAAAGTCTCGATCTTTGTGACCGAAGAACAATAACCGACTAAAAAACAAAGGACCGGTAAATAAACATATCTCATTTCGTCTTATCAAAACTCTCTTTCGGTGCTAATTTTAGGGAATCTTTCTGAACATCTTTTTTGATGTATTTAGAATCTTCGATGGACTTAGCCGTTGTAATCACTTCGTCTGATTTCGATTTGGTGATCTCACGATTTTTTGCTGCTTTTTCCAATTCTTCTACAGAAGATCCAATGTTTAATTTTTGAAGTTCTTCGTTGTTAGTTCGGAGTTCGTTTGCAAGAGACTCAAACTGTAACATCTTAGTATTTTCAAAAGCCAACATTTCTTTCATCTCTGATAAAGATTGTTTGTCCATTGGTTTGATCATTTTATCAGAAATTTTAGTATCATTTCCGACTTCAGCTGTTTTCTGTTTGTCGACAACGATTTCGTTTTCTGAGTTTGCTTTGCGAATGGCAACCGCACCATCAAGGACCGTGTATTTTACTACGCAGTTTCCAGAACCACAAGCTACGTTTCCACCTTTAGCCGATGGATTTTCCACATTGGTTAAGAAGATCGTTCCACGAACCCCCGCAATGGAAGTCGGTGTGACTACACTGAAAGATTCTGTTTTTCTTTCTTTGCGAAGAACAGTCACCAGTTTTCCGTATTGCATATTCACTTCTGTTGCACGAGAACCGTCGTTTGCAGCAAACGCTTGGCTTACACTAAGAGAAGTATTTTTGTTCAACTTGAGAACTCCGTCTTCACCAACAAGAATTTCTACAGAACCGTTTTGGCCAGTAACGATAGTATCTTTGGAAGTTAAAACATCGCCCAAATTAGGCTTCACTTGTCCACTTTCGCGAATCACAACGACATCACCTTTTACAAAGGCAACAACGACGTTACTTTCTTGTTGAGACTTATCTGTAACATTTGTTACAGTCTCTTTGGAATCTTTTTGGCACGCAGCGAAAAATATGGCAAAAATTGCCACAAATCCCAATGCCGATAACCGATTGATCATTGCACGTTTCATATTCCTTCCTCCGGAAATAACATTCTAATCATAGATAACAACTGAGGGCTTGGCAACTCTTTTCCCTAGCGTCTTTTTGTGACAGCTTTTGCCCAATGGTCTCGTCTGGTCACCCTATGAGGGTTTTCTAGACTCTCGATCATGGATTCTAGACTCTTTTTTCTGGTTTCATCCATGGACTCGTTTAGGTATTTACGCATGGAACATTCAGAACCCAGTTCACAGCAATAAATTTCCTTACATGTTTCTTTAATCTTTCTTAATTCGGGAAAACTTTCCCAAAGCTCAACAGGTGTCAGATGTAAGATGCCCCACTCTTTGACTCCTGGGGAATCGATAAGAACCGTATTTTCTTCTAAAAACAAGGCAAAAGAATTAGTGGTTGTGTGTTTTCCTTTTTTGGTGGATCCACTCACCAAGTTTGTTCGTTGCACTGTCTTCTTATGAAGATGATTCATGAGTGTAGACTTGCCCACTCCCGAATTTCCACAGAGGAAGGTTCGTTTTCCACGAATCCTTTCCCATAAAGGTCGGATAGATTCTTCTGATAGAAGTGAGACAGTCATAACCTCATAACCTAACTCACGGTAATAAACTTCTCGTTCTTCGATTTCTTCTTCGGTGATAAGATCTTTTTTTGTAAAAATAATAAGAGGGGGAATTTGGGTATGGTAAGCGGCGGCAAGTAACCGATCGATGAATCCAGGTTTTGTTTCAGGATCTTTACAAGAAGCTAGGATGGCCAATTGGTCTAAATTAGCACATAACACATGACTGTCGCCGCGGTCACTTTTTCGTGTTAGGTAATTCTTTCGTTCCATTCGTTCTGAAATAATCCACTCTTCGCCTGAAGATTTTTCAGCCAAGACCATGTCTCCGACAACAAAGGGATGGCGCTCCCCAGAGTCCTTTAACCTGAGTTTGCCCTTAAGAACAGCTCGGGCATAACTTGTTCCTTCTGAATAAATTTCGTAATAGGCTCCGAAGATACGAGCGATTGTAAATAGTTCTTTACCCAAGTGGATTCTTCATTAAAATAATCTAGTTCTTACATTCTATATAGATGACATGCAAACACAAGTTTTCTTTCCTTTTGGAATCATAATCCTTTCCTCTTTTGGCTGGTTTGTTTTTGCTTATACCTTAAGCAGTGCGGATTCCACAAAAACCTTCTCCTTTTTTGGATATGCCTTAGGACTTTTGACTATTTCGCTTTTGTACTTTTTACGCCGAAAACCGAAACCTCAAAGCGGAGAAAAACCTAAAAAAAGAGATGAATTGGTTCAAAACCTTTTTGCCTTAGAAAAATTCAAAGAAGAACTCATTTCTTTCAATGACCCCGACCAAATCAGCGAAACCATTAGCCAATTTCTCGCCTCAAAGATCCCAGCAGAGTTTGTACAAGTCTACACTTGGGACGAAAGAGAGGGACAATTTCGTCCTAGACCGTTTCTAGAATCTCGAGAGCAGAAATTTTCTGAACTACCCTCCCTTCCGGTGTTCAATCCTTTTTTGTTATGGTTGTCAGAACGAGAAGGCATCCATATCAAAGAAAACTTCCTTCAGTTCGCCTCTCCCAGCCACGAAAAAATAGCCAAACAAGCATTAGACTTTTTCAAAGAAACCAAATCAGAGTTAGTTGCCACACTTTCCATCAAGTCAAGCCTTGTTGGCTTTATCCTTCTTGGGAAACACAAAGAAGGAAAAATTTACGATATAGAAGAAATTGAAATCATTTTAGAGATTCTATCAGTATCTCTCATGTCTCTTTCCAATTCTATGATTTACCAACAGTTGTTAAATCTAACCGAGACTTTGGAAGCCAAAGTAAGAGAACGAACCAAAGAATTGGAAGAAACCCAAGCCCATCTTGTGCAGTCTGAAAAAATGGCATCGCTTGGTGTGATGGTTGCAGGCATTGCTCATGAAATCAATACTCCGGCAGCAGTCATCAATGGAGCCGCGGACAACTTGGATGCAAACTTAGTTTTTGTTTTGTCTCACTTGGGTGATATCACCTACCTCATCCAAAATCCAGACTTTCGTTCGATCTACCTAGACATTTTATTTAGTTTTGTGAAAGAAGATCCGGCGGCAAAAATTGATCCCAAAGACAAATTCAAACTAAAAAAAGAAACCAAATATCGTTTCATCCAAGATGGAATTCCAGAAAACGATGCCTCTGATTTATCCACGTTTTTAATTGATCACCATCTATTGCATATGCAAGAGGAACTGATTCGAATTTGGAAATCGGGTGGGAAAGAAACCTTTGAGATGTTAAAGAACACTTTAAGCCTTCAAAGAAATATCAAGAACATCAAATATGCCATTCGTAATATTGTTCGCATTGTCAAAGCATTGAAATATTATTCCCATTTGGGGCAGGCTTCTTATGCTGTATGTGACTTACATGAAGGGTTAGAAAACACTCTTGTGATTATGCAAAACCAAATCAAACATGGAGTGGAAATTGAAAGGCTGTACGGAACCATTCCACCGGTTCGTTGCAATATTGATGAACTAAACCAAGTGTGGACAAACCTTATCACCAATGCCATTCATGCGATGAAAAAAATAGAACATCCAAAACTTACCATCTCCTCCAGAAGAGTCGGAGAAGATTATGTACTCATTAGTTTTGAAGACAATGGATCGGGGATTCCAACAGAAATCAAAGATAAAATTTGGGATCCCTTCTTTACCACAAAAGACCAAGGGGAAGGAACAGGACTTGGTCTTGGGATTGTAAAAGGGATTATCGAAAAACACAAAGGAAGGATTGAAGTGGAATCTGCCCCTGGGCGAACTTTATTTATGGTATATCTACCGTTAGTTGGCCCGGGAGACGTTCCTAGTATCCCGAAAGAAATCTTCCGGGAAATTCGAGGTTAAGAAAAAAGCGGTCTACCGAGAAGTTTTTCCCAACTGGCTTTGGTTTGTTCAAAGTTCTTTCGTAAAACTCCCGCTTCTCTTTCGCTAGAAGATTGTTTTGCTTGTTTCCATTTTTGGAATTCTTGTAAGGCAGACTCACGCAAACTTGCAAGTTGTTCTTCCCAAGGACGGAGTTTTTCTTCCCCTACATTTGCATACTTATGAAGGGTTTCTTTTTCTTTCAAAAACATAGTTTTTTGTAAGATTTTTTCCTCAGAAACTTTTTTTAAGTTATACGTAAGTCCCAAAAAAGAAAGACCTCTGATCATCCATTTGGATGGATCATAATCAAACCAACGAATTCCATTGCGGTAGTCGGACTGAAATTCATGGTGGAAGTTGTGAAAACCTTCACCAAACGTAAAAAAGGCGATGATCCAATTGTCGCGAGCTGTTTGTTCTTTGGAAAAAGTTCTTTCTCCCCAAACATGGCAAGCACTGTTGATAAAAAATGTGAACTGGTGGACCACAAAAAGCCGAAGAAACCCTGCTACAAAAAAACCTTCTAAAAAAGAACCCCATAACATAGTGATAAGGCCCGGAAGGATAAAACACATAAAGATAGAAATGGAATAAAAATGTTTATGTTGCCAAAGTACCAAAGGATCGTTTACTAAATCTTGTACACCTTGTTGGACATACTTTCTTTTTTGAAACAACCAACCAATATGAGCAAACCAAAATCCTTTTTTGATAGAATAAGGATCTTTATCTGTATCTACAAATCTGTGATGAAGACGGTGGTCTTCACTCCATTCAAGAGCAGTCGACTGAAAAGCGGCAGCTCCAAAAAGAAGTAACCAAAGTTTGATGGGAGCTTTTGCTTCATAAGCCTTATGAGAGAAAAGTCTGTGATACCCAACAGTGATTCCCATTCCCGTTGCAAAAAAATAAAACACAAATAAGGCCCAAGTGCCTAAATGGATGGTATCATAAAGATAGAAGTAGAGAGTTCCGAAAATCCCTACTAGGGGAGAAGTGAGTAAAAATATCGTAGTCACCCAATCGATAGGTGCTTTCGTTTTGATTTCAGCTTGTGTCGTCATAGAGAATTCCTGTTTCATGGAGTGAGAGTCCCAAACCAGGATATCGGTTGCAAAAAAATTGAGTACAGAACGTTACAAACCAGGTTTTCTAGAACAGTGGGGTCGCCGCGTTCTTATCTCTATCAACTCCCATTCGGGGAAACTCGAGGATTCTGGGAAAAGTTTCGCCTACCATTCAAGAAAGCTCCTCCTTTCGGGTTTTTTTTGGTCTTTTTGGATTGGGTTTTTACCGTCCATAACCTTTGTTTATCTTTGCACTTACCTTCCCCCGCTTTCGTTTTGGCCCCTAGACTCCCTCTCCTATTCGGCAGTTTTAGGATTTGTTTTCCTTTTGGCTCTTGCGACTATCCTTGAATTTTATCTCCTCTTTCGATTGGGATTTTATCTGTCCTTTCGGATGGCAAAGTATGCAGACATTGAACTTGCCGAAGAACCAGAACTTATCACTCCCATTCCGGGAATGATGGCACGTTTGGTTTTAGAAATTCCTGACCCAAGGATCCGTTTGTATGGAATAGATCCTTACAAACACCTAAATGAAAGGGCTTTATTCTTTCGCACTACTTTGTATAAAAGCAAAGTTTTTCTTTCTAATATTTTCGCAAAACTTTTGTTAAAGGTTTTTCTAGGTAGGACGGGACTTCGGTTTTTAATTGAATACATTTCCGGACCCGTTACGGGAATTTGGGACAGTGTCACCACCTATATGATTTTGTATGAACTACGCAAACGAATCATTACAAGAAAGTTGTCCGACGCTATGTTATTGAAAATCAAATCCAAAGGGAGAAGTAATACATTTATAGAATCTTCTGTAAGAGCAGTGGCACTCTCTATTGTTTTTACAAAAACATTTCACCCTAACTTTGAATATTTGCTTTTTGGACTCATTGGACTTTTGCCCGAAAGAGACAAACTCAAAAACCTAGATGATTGGGCCGAGTTTGTCCATTCCTTCCAAAATCTCAAAGTAGAGGAACGTAAATGGCCCATTGCTATCTTTGCCCTTTGTTCCTCCTTCGATGGAACTTTAAACAAAGAAGAATTGGAGGCGTTTCGAGACATCACGGATCTCTCACCGACCTGGCTTCTTGACCGAGTGAAGATTTTAAGCGGAACCATAGGGAAAGGGGAACTTGCAGAATCCTTACAATGGATGGAAAAAATCCTTCCCGAAGAATCCAATCAATGAAAGGCTAGAATTAGTCTAAATACAAAGGAGATAACAATGGCACAAGTCACACTCAAAGGAAATCCCGTTCCACTCGAAGGAAACCTTCCCAAACCAGGGGACAAAGCCCCCGACTTCCGCGTCGCAAAACAAGATTTAGGTGATCTTACACTAAAAGACCTAGCGGGTAAAGTAAAAATTCTAGTAGCCGTTCCCAGTTTGGATACAGCCGTTTGTGCCTTGGAAACTAAAAAGTTTAATGAAAGGGCCGCCAAAGAAAATGGAATCACTACTCTCATTATCTCTGGTGACTTACCTTTTGCGATGAAACGATTTTGTTCTACAGAAGGAATCGATTCCGAAAATTTGATTACGGGATCTCAGTTCAAAGATTTTTCTTTTTCCAAAAATTACGGAACTCATATCGCTGCCGGTCCACTGGCTGGGCTTTCCGCTAGAGCAGTTTTCGTTGTTGATAAAGACGATATCATTCGTTATACAGAACTAGTACCAGAAATAGGAAGTGAACCTAATTATGATACAGTTCTTGCGGAAGCTAAGAAACTGGTTTAGTCAATTCATGGATTTGGCAGGGGAGGTTGAGTCCCGCTGCCAATTCTTTGATTTTGGAAACAAGTTCCCCATCAAAACTAAAAAACACAACTCTCCAATCTTCTTCTGCACTGGCAACACATTGCAATGTATAGGCCAAAGCAGAATCTCGTCGACTTACATCCATATGACGGAATGGTTCATCTAACAAAAGGTAGGGTAAGCTAAATTGTTTGCCAATCCGAAACGCATATTCCAAACGCAATACAAAAGAAATTTGTTCTTTGGTTCCTGTGGATAGATTGTCAAAAACCAAACTTTCTTTAGAAGAATCAGTTGTGACCTGAATTTTATCCGAAAACCCATTCCACTGGATTTGTTTTGCGGGAAGAGAACCTCTAAGCGCATCCATTCGTATTTGTAAGGACTTAACAAGAGAGGACATTTTGTCCGAACTTTCCACTTGCATCTCAGAAAAGATTTCCCCCAATACTTCCAAGGCCTGGAAGTTTCTTTCCAAATCGTTTTTCCATTTTTCTTTTGTTTCCAAATCACGTTTGGTTAGTTCCCAGTTTTTTTGTGCAGGAACCATTTGCGATTCCAGAACGGCCTTTCCTGTATCTAATTTCTTTTCTAACTCCATTAAGTTACGTTCTAAATCGCGAATTTTATCGGAAAGGACTTGGATATTGTTCTCTAATCTTTGTTTGGTGGCTCTGTCTTCAGAGGAAAAGGTTTTAGGAACACCTTTTTTTTCTAAGTCAATAAGTTTGTCTTTTAGTTTGAGTTTCAACTCTCCTAAATCACTAGTTCCCCATTTTTTTGATTCTAATTTTAAAGATTCGACCAAGGTATGTAATTTTTCTTGTTTCAATCGAATTTGAACAAAAAACTCCGAAAGTTCTGAAAGAGAATGGACTCCCGCTTCTCGCCAAATAGTCGTTAGCTCCTTTTCTTTTTCAGAAAGAACTTCATTCGTTTTTTTATCTTCTGCTCGAAGCCGCGTGACCTCTTCTTCTAGGCTCGCCATCGCTGTCAGGATACTTTCTGATTCAAGTTTTTGTTTTGTGTATTCTCTATCAAATCTTTGGAAGGTAAGAGATAATGACTCCATACTGGGAGAATCCGGTTTCCACTCCCCTAATGTTTTGGTTTCCATCTCAGAAGTGATTCGGCGAATTATTTCATTCCATTTCGGTTCATCTCTTTCGAGTTGGATCTCCTTGGCACGAAAAACAAAATAGAATAATGAACCAAAAAGTATCGCGGGTAATAAATAAACCCATACACCAAAGTCAGAGAATAAAGAAAAAATAAGAGAAAAAATTCCTAAAAGCCCGGAGCCTCCCGCCAAATTTCTGTATAATGGATTCCAAACTGTTTTTTGAATTACAGGAGATTCTTCTTGGAATCTGCGTATCGTTTGTTTCCAAGTTTCAAAAAAATCAAAATACGATTCTAGTTTTTTGGATTTTTGTTCCACAACCGACTTTTGTCCTTTTGACAATTCCCATTTTGAATCTAAAGTTTGTATTCTTTCTTTAGAAAGAGAAAGTTTTTGTTCTAAAGATTTAATTTCTCCATCGAGGGTTTTTCCTTTTTTATCCCAGTCAGATTTTAAAATCTTTTCCTCTTGTTTCGATTGTGTTTCCAGTGTTTCCCATTGTAATAATTGGCCGTAGACACGATCCACTTCACTATGTTCTTCGGTTTCTTTGTATTCGCCAAATGCCATTTGTTGATTGGATTTCTCTAGTAGGGTAGATTCCAAAGTTTCTTTTAATTTTTGGCGTTCGGTTTCCCAAACGGGAAGGTCAGCAAATTGAGAAGAAATCTTATTTAAGGACAATTCCGAGGCGTCAAACCTTTGTTTAGCGGACTCCAACTCAGACAAAGCCAAAATCCATTCTTTGGCAGATTTTCTTGTTCCCGATTTGGCAGAAAGCTGTTCTACTTGTTCTTTCAGCTGAGAAGGATTGTATCCACTATCGAATATTGTCTGTTCGATGGTAGATACGAGTTCCTTTTCGGAACCCACATCCATATTCCCTTCGCGGATCACAAGAGAATTTAAATATAAATTTTGAGAAATCGAAAGTTTAGTAATTCCTAAATCAGAAATTCGTTCTGGCTTATAACGGGCGTTAAGCAAAGCTCCATACTTTGTACTTCCCACTACTTTCACAAGAGCCGATACAAAAGCATCCAGGATGGTTGTTTTTCCTGATTCATTGGGACCTGTAAATACAGTCACTTTTCCGATAGAAAATTCTTTTTTGGAAAAGATACCGAAGTTTTCTAATTTTAATTTCATCGGTTTTTCTTTCCTTCTAAAATCAATCGAATGCCAGTGACCCTTGTGTGTCTCCAAAGTGAAGGATCCATTTGTGCTTTTCTTTCATTCATTTTGTCTAGGAATTGTTTCACAAATTCATTCTCAGACAAATGTTGAATCACAGCGATTTGGGATTCATCTGGATCAAATTCCAAAATACGAAACTTCGATTTCCAATCCCGAAGAACAGATTCTTGAAATTTTTGTTTTTCTGTCATCGAGTCCACATATCCCACAAAACGAAACACAATCCAATCCTTGGGACTGGTTCCTCGTAAATAAGTTTCGACACTCTCTTCTGGTTTCCCTTCGGTATCCAAAGAAACTAAAATCTCTCTGTACTCACCAGCCTCTTTCCAATATACAGGTTCTGTCCGAACTTTAGATCCATCGATATGGATAAAAATTCCACCCCTGGGCCCGGACTCTCCTTTTCTCCAAACACGAGAGGAACCCGCATAACCAACGCTACAGTTCCCAACAGTTCCCATACGAGCTCGGTGGAGGTGTCCAATCGCAAGATAATCTAAACCTAAGTTTTGGATGAGGTGGGGATCAAGATACGACCCGCCTTCCTCTTCTTCCTCACTAAGACCTGTAAAACTCATTCCGGGAACAGTTCCATGAGCAAGGCCAATCCGAAGTTTGGTTTGTTTGGGAGGTGGAGGAGATAACAACAAACCAGAATAGTTTTCTTGGTGAGGGATGGATAAAAATTCGATTCCTTTATCCTCAAATAAAGAATAAGGTATTTCGTCGAGAACCTTTACCTTTGAGGACCAATCATAATCCACATAACGGTTGCTATTTCCTTTTTTCTCTAGAATTTCATGGTTTCCTGGAAGGAAATACACAAGACCTGAATAGGAAGAAACTACTTTTAAGAACTCCGACCGAAGCCCCTCCAGATCAGGGAAGGTATTAAAAAGATCCCCACAAAATAGAATACGATCGCATTTTGATTGTTCTGCTGTTTCAAAAATTTCGCTGAGAACAGCTAAGGAATAGTTTTTTTCATCTTTGGAACTTTGGGAAAGGTGGAGGTCAGAAACTTGTAATAACTTCATATTGTATGATTAGGGGAGAGTTTACCTCCCCCCTGGGACAAATTAAAGAAATTACGAAAAAAAAGCAAGGAGCGGTTAAATCACCCGGTCTTTTTTAAACTCCGCAATTTTTTCTTTTGGATAGCCCAAACCGCCCAAAATCTCCTCAGTATGTTCCCCGTGTTCCGGCGGATCATTTCTGTAGGCAAAAGGAGTTTCAGAAAAATGGAAAGGAGAACCAAACTGGAGGATAGGGCCGTATTTGGGATGGTTTCTTTCGATTACCATCCCTCTATCTTTCATATGTGGGTCTTGCGCTACTTCTTTCATATTCAAGATAGGGGAAAGACAAGCATCTGTATTATCAAAGATGGGTTGTAAATCGGCATACGTTTTGGATTTAAAATAATCAGTTAACTTTTGTTTAATGACAGGAATATTTTCTTCGTTCATCGGATGGTCTTTGGTAAGGTTCTCCATTCCTGCAGCTCGTAAAAAAGTTTGAAAGAACATATCTTCCAAAGCCCCGAGAGCCACATACCTTCCTTCTTTGGTTTCATATACATTATAATTTGGTAATTTACCAGAGAGAATATCATTCCCAGCTTCTGGAGAAGTTTCAGAGGCTGACAAAATTCCACCGTATAACGAAAGAAATTGGAGAGAAGCATCTGTCATAGAGATATCTATCCGTTGCCCTTTGCCTGTTTTTTCTCGATAGTAAAGGGCCGCAAGGATGGCAGAAAGGGCCGTAAGTGTTCCTCCACCTACATCGGCCAATTGGAAACCAGCTGGCCTTGGAGGCTTTCCTGTTTGATCCAGAACTCCCGAGATCGCAAGGTAGTTTAAATCATGTCCCGCGAAGTCTACGTACTTACCCGAAGTTCCATACCCAGAAATTCCACAGTAAATCAAACGAGGGAATTTTTCTTTTAAGACATCATATCCAATTCCCATCTTATCCATTCCATCGGGCCGAAAACCTTCGAGTAAAATGTCAGCATCTTCCAGAAGTTTAAAGAGAATTTCTTTTGCAGATTCTCTTTTTAAGTTCAGTGTGATCGCTTTTTTGTTTCGATTCAACATCATAAACAATGCAGGATATCCTGTTTTTCCTTTGAACATCGCGCGAGAACCATCATAAGCTCTTGGGTTTTCAATTTTAATGACTTCGGCTCCCATGTCCGCTAAGTGCTGCGAACAAAGTGGGCCTGGTAGGAGTAAAGATAAGTCGACTACTTTCACACCAGCAAGTGGTCCTTGGGAAGTTTCATTTATGTTATTGTTCATTTGGTTTTATTGCATTTCCTGGAAATTTTTTTCTGATTTAGGGTAATTTTTCTCGTAATATATACAGGGAGATCCCTAACTGGGAGCCTTAAGAGGACAATAGGAAATCATGTTCAGAGTTTGTATTTCCATCGTCTTTCTTTTTTTCTCCATTCTCTCTGTATCCTGCCAATCCATAACACCAATTAATTTACAGATGTTATTCGGTTCTTTCTTTGCTTCGACAATAGGGCAAGGTTCTGTCATTTACGATGCTCCGAATTTTTTATTTACGAGTGAAAATGGAAGACAAGCAGAATTCACAGTTCGTTTGAACATAGAGCCAAACAGTTCAGTGAGAATTGGTCCCATTTCTGTCTCTGATTCCACAGAAGGTGTTTTACTATCAGCAACCTATCTTGAGTTTACTGAAGATAATTGGGATGCTCCACAAAGCGTACGTTTGGCGGGAGTGGATGATTTACTCTCCGATGGTAATCAAAACTACAGAGTCCAATTGGGTACCACCTCCTCTTCCGACATTCGATTTTCCTCTCAAGGACTTCCTGTATTACTTGTGGTCAATACAGATAATGAATCCTCTGGAGTGGCAGCAAGCCCCACATTTGGCCTAATCACTTCCGAAACGGGAGCCACAGGAAACATTGCTTATGTTTTACAAACAAGACCAATGCAAGATGTCTATATTCGAAACTTTGTTTCAAATGATACCACCGAAGCCACTGTGGCAACAGTAGAACTTGTATTTACACCTAACAACTGGGATGTGCCCCAAACTGTCACAGTCACCGGTATTGACGACTTTAGTGTGGATGATAGTACATTCCAAATTTCTGCCGATGTAACTGTATCCAATGATCCTGCTTACTTAGGAAAACCAGTTCCTATCATTACGGGAACCAATGTGGATGATGATGTGGCTGGGTTTACTGTAGTCAATCTATCAGGACTCACCACAACAGAGGCCGGTGGGGCTGTTAGCTTTGCCGTAGTGCTAAACACTTTACCAACTAATTCGGTAACTATTCCTTCCATTGTAGCTACACCGAGTTCAGAAGGTACGGCAAGTCCGGCATCGCTTACCTTTGCTCCAGGAGAATGGTTCACTCCAAAAATTGTTACTGTTACGGGTGTAGATGATTATATTGTAGATGGGTCAAGTACAGTCTCAATTGTAACTGGTGCGGCGACCTCTTCCGATACCGATTACAATGGTTTGGCGGGACCAGTCTTTCCTTCTGTTACCAATACGGATGATGATGTTCCAGGATTTGTCCTTACAACTCCTGGGAGTTTGACCATATCAGAAAATGGAGGTAATCTTTCTTTTGCCATCCATCTTTCTTCCCAACCGCCTCATGGATTTACAGTGACACTCACAGGCATAACTGAAAACCATTCCATCACTAATGCCAGCACAACAAGTCTAGTATTTACCAATGCCAATTGGAACGTAGATCAATTTGTCAATATCACAACGAACAACAATTCGATTGATGAAGATACAAGGACTGTCACCTTACAATTTGGAAACGTAAATACTGGTGGCTCCGCAGATCCAATATACAATTCGGTAACACCACCTGCACAAGTAACGATCCTTGTCACAGATGATGATACGGCAGGATTTACTGTCACACCAGTGGGTGGCCTTGTGGTTCATGAAAACGGAACCCCTTCCACAGAAACCTTTACCGTAGTTTTGAATTCGGAGCCGACAAACTCGGTGAGTATTCCAAGTATCACATCCAGTAATACCTCAGAAATAACCGTATCACCTGCATCTTTAAACTTTACTACAGGGAACTGGAACACACCTCAAACCGTTACCATTACATCCGTGTTAGATGGATCAGACGATGGGGACCAAAATGTAAATATTTCTTTTGGAAATTCATCCTCTACAGATCCCAAATACAATGCTATCTCCATTGCGGCGGTAACTGCCATCAATACCGATAGTAATGAACCCTTGGTTCGCATCCAAAACCTATCTGCATCTTCTATGGTGGAAAACGGTAGTTCTACCATTACTTTCGAAATTAGACTTTCATTAAAACCGAGCTCCAATGTAACGATTGGTCCGATTACTTCTTCGGATGGAACAGAAGCGGTATTACTCAATAGTACTGCAGGAGTTGCGGCCTCACGAACACTTACCTTTACACCAACGAACGGGCAGGCTGCAAACTATACTGGCAATACCAGCGAGAGTGGTTGGGATGTGGTGCAAGTTGTTAGCATTCGTTCTGTCTCCGATTCCTTTGATGATGGGAATCTTCCAGTGACCATCCATATCCCACAAGCCAGTGGATCTTATTTCGCGGGCCTTTATCCCACAGGAACTCTTCCTGGATACACAGAAGCTAGCGGGAATTTGGTGGTGACAGTCACAGACAACGATACAGTTGGTTTCACCATTTCATCGACTACGTTAAATCTTACAGAAGGAGGAAGTGACGGAACCTTCACTGTCCGTTTAAATTCGGCTCCGTGTGACACTCCTGGTAATTTAGCGGCTTGTGCTTCTGGTTCTGCCACCATTCCGATTACAGGGGAAACCTTTAACTTACCCGATTCCACTCAATATACTTTCTCACCGGCAAGTCTTACCTTCACTCACGCCAACTTCTCTACAGCACAAACAGTGACAGTTATGGTCACCAATGATTCTATCAACGAAATCAACACAAGAACCCATACGCTAACGTTAGGTGCCATTACAGGATCGGGAACCGATTATGAAGGTTTGAATCCTTCAGACATCACAATCAATATCACTGATGATGATAATCCATCTCCCAGTATTTTATTTACTTTGGACTCAGGACAACCCTACTTCACAACAGAAGCAGGACAATCCGCAATGTACAGCCTACGACTGGGAAGCCGCCCTCTTCCTGGAAACCAAGTCACAGTGACCGTTGCCACTTCTGATGCCACGGAAGGGATGATCAATGATGGAGGATCCCCTGTCAGCTCAAAACAATATCTTTTTACTGATGCGAACTGGAGCACTTCCATCCCCGTGGAAATCCAAGGAGTTTCCGATGTATTAACTGATGGGAACGTAAGTTATACGGTGACAGTGAATGGGACGGAAACCGGGTCCACACCTTCCTGGTATGTTAGCTTTGTTGGAAGTACAGGAGATACTGCCACCCTTCTTAATTATAGTATTTCTGAGAACCCTGTCACGGTAATCACCCCTACAAACCTAACACGGGCAGAAAATTCTTCTGCTTTTCCTATCTATATTTTACTTAGCCAAGCTCCCACAGATGATGTTACTGTTCCCATTTCCGTAACCACAACTTTCCCATGTGAGCTCGTTGCCAGCCCTTCTGTTCCACAATTTTCTCTATCCGCAAGTTCTGTGACTATTACCAGTGCCAATTGGAATACAATTGGAGCACATAACACGATCACTGTGACTCCGAATGATGACGCTGTCGATGATGGGAATGTATCTTGCCCCATTGTTGTGGGAATCCTTTCTTCCACTGACGGATTTTATAATGCAGTGAACCCTTATCCTTCTTCTAACTATCCAATGCTTACATTGAATGATAATGATAGTGCGGGGGTCACTAGTTCAGGATTTACTCCGGCCACGGTGATTACTTCCCAATCGGGGGCTTCTTCCGAATTTTATATTCATTTGGATTCACAACCCACAACCAATGTCACTGTGAACTTCAGCACATCCCCTGGGGGCATTGTGAGTTTTCCCACAGCACCTCTCACCTTCACACCGAGTAATTTTGGATCAGCCCAACTTGTCACCGTAACAGGACTTGATACAGCAAGCCTAGGGGATGTGAGTTATACTATATCTTCTGTTGTCACATCGGGAGAAACGGGTACGGGCTTCGCACCCTCCGCTATTTACAGCGCACTCACTCCTTTATCCATCTCAGGGAATCATATCAATTATATATATGATATCGTCCCTTGCACTGATCCCAATCCTGTGAATGCTTGCGGGACATCTCCCAATAGCTCAGGAGGGCTTGTCACTTCACCTAACTTAATGACTACGGAAATTGGTGGTCAGTCCAGATTCCAAGTTCGGTTACGGGCACGACCAGCATCTAATGTTACCATTCCTATTACTAGTTCTAATGTTGCCGAAGGAACATCTTCAGTTTCTAGTTTGGTGTTTACTTCCAGCGATTGGAATACCTTCCAAAACGTAGTCCTTACGGGAGTTGATGATTTCCTTGTTGATGGAAATATGGCGTATTCGGTTTTATTTGGTTCTCTTAGTGGCGGAGGGAGTGGGGTTCATGGAGAGACATTGCCGTCTGTATCAGTCACAAACCAAGACAATGATTGAAACTATTGCACATATCCTTGTTTCTTTAGAATTTCTAAAGCATCAGTTCCCAACTCTTGTTTAGAAGAATAGGATTTTTTTTGCCCACCTTCTTTCCAAAAATAAACTTTTGCCTTAGGTATGATCATTGGCCTTTGAGGTCCAGATTCGTATAACAAATCACAGTTGGAACTGCAAGAAGCCATACTCACACCAAAATATCCAGTAAAGATTTCTGTTTTCGGAATTTGTTTTTTAGAAAACAATACAGTGAATTCGGGAAAACTCACATCGGGATACACTTCAAAACTAATTTCAAATGCTTCAGTTCGTTTTGTATGAATCTGCACTAATTTTCCCTTCTCTTCCAAAACTAGGCCATCGGGAACATTTGCCATACGAATGGTACCTTGTGGTACTCGAATTTGTATTTCTGTATCTTTAGATTCTGGTTGGATGGAAAGATGATACAAAGGAAGTTTTGGCTCCATAGAACGAATTTGTTTCCAAAACCTAATGATTTTCTTTTCCAACGATGGATTTAATTTCATGTTCTTAATCGATGTAATATTCGAAATACGTAATGGATTTTCTTGGTTAGGATCTTTTTTGGAATCAGAATACAAATAGAACTCACTTCCGACAGAACCCTGCCAAAATTTTCCTAATTCATGAAAACGATAAGACCTTTGTAAAAGAAACTCCGATCCTTCTCCATACCCTTGTGTAAACCTAGTTTCACCGTAATATGTTCGTTTGGTGGTTTCTAAGTTTCCAATTAAAGGTTTGAGTGATTTTCCCTGAATGGACTTAGGAATCGGAAGTTCACAATAATCAAGAACTGTTGGAAATAAATCAATAGACCTTGTCATAGAAGATATCGATTGTTTTAAAGTTGAACCAGGCAATTTAATCAGGAGTGGTACATGGATATTTTCTAAAAACAAATCCTGACCATGTCCATAATAAGTATTTGTTCCAGTAAACGGAGAGATCGCATGAGCACTATGCATCACTTCCCCATGATCTGCTGTGATAAGGACGAGTGTATTGTCCCAAAGATTTTTGGTTTTGAGTTCTTCAAAAACTTTTCCCAACTCTTCATCCACAAAGGCCACTTCCCCGAGATAATTCATTTTCTTTTCATCTAAAATTTCTTTTGTTTGAATCCGATTGGTAAATCCTGGTGGTGGAGTATAGGGTTTGTGTGGATCGTTATAATTTAAAAAAAGAAAAAAAGGTTTTTCCTGCGAAGAAATTTCATCCAATACTTCAAATGTTTTTTTAGTAATTCTTCTTGTATCTTCGTTATAACTAGAAAAGTCGTATAACGAATCAAAGCCGACATTCACCCCAAGTCCAAACTTATCTGTCAAAAATGGATTGTTCCCTACCA
The DNA here is from genome assembly GCF_000332515.2 of Leptospira wolbachii serovar Codice str. CDC. Lineage (NCBI taxonomy): Bacteria > Pseudomonadati > Spirochaetota > Leptospiria > Leptospirales > Leptospiraceae > Leptospira > Leptospira wolbachii. Next base: position 2,437,000 of record NZ_AOGZ02000014.1, on the reverse strand, counting down.
TATAAGTAACAAACGAGTTGTCTTTTAATAACTTAGGAAGAGGATGTTTTTCACTTCGATAAAATGCTTCCACTTCTGATTTAGTTGTAGGATAATCCCAAAAATTAACTGGATTTGCTGAAGCATATTTCCCTGTAAAAAATACCAGAGTGGATGGCCTCGTCCATGCTGCATTGACCAAATGGTATTGGAAGTTAATCCCCGTTTTTTGAAACAACTCCAAGTTAGGAGTCACACCATAACGACCAATGATATCGCCTCTTAGGGAATCAATGACAATCCAAAGGACATTGGGGCGTTTCTGTATGGCTGGCGAAACAGACTCCTTGTCTAATACGGAATCTGTTTTTTTACAAAGAAAAAAGAAAAGTAAAGTAAATAGAAAAAGTAGTGTTTTTTGTTTTATAGTAACAGATTTAGGTTTCAAGATTTACGATTTAACATCAAACATTTGCAAGGCGGTAAGCCAAACACCCACCAAAATAAAGGCAATCCCTAACCATTGAGTTAAATTTAATCTTTCTTTAAAAAAAAGTGAAGACGCAATCAGGACTATGATAAATCCGCTAGAAGTAAACACGGGATAGGCGAGAGAGAGCTTCAAACCTTTCCCCAAAACATATCTATATCCAAGCAGTGCCAATCCAAAACTAACAAGCCCACCGATGAAGTAAGGATTGAACACAGTAAAGATTGTATCCCAAAGACCACCTGACAAAGTTTTTGTTTGGTCTTGTAAGGAAGAGGATTTGATTAAAATATTAGCTAATGCATTGAAGAATACGGCTATACAGAAGAAGAGGATGACCTGGAATTGCATGGGATAGAGACAAAATCCGATCTCAATCGGGAAGGGTCAAATAGAAAAATGAAACAAAAATCCTTTCGGTTCAGAAACTGGGAATGTGCATATTTAGATTCGGAAACTCCGGGTCCTGTTCTCATTTTCTGTCATGCCAATGGCTATAGTGCCGGCTGTTACAATTATTATTTTCCATTGTTATCAAAACACTTCCGAGTGATTGCTCCCGATTTTTTAGGACATGGTCGTTCTGAGTTCAGCTTACAATTTCATAACTGGAATGTCTTTCGAGACCAGATCTTAGCACTCCTCGATCATGAATCCATTCTAAAAACAAATATCATTGGTCATTCACTGGGAGGTGCCTCTTCTCTCCTCGCTGCCGCTAAAGAACCTTCTCGTTTTGAAAAGGTTCTAGTCATGGATCCAGTGATCCTTGGTTGGAAGATGATCCTTCTTTCTAAATTTTTAGAAAACCCACTCGCAAAAGGTGCCAAAAAAAGAAGAACCCATTTCAAATCTATAGAACTTGTTAGGCGGTCATTTCGAAAATTTCCTGCTTTTGCAAACTTTGAGCCTTCTATCTTTGAAGACTATTTAAACTCTTGTTTTGTAAGTACAGGCCACGAATTAGAAGTCAAACTTTGTTGTGACCCACGAGTAGAAGCAAGGATCTTTGGCCATGCCCACTTCCATGTTTTCAAAAACTTTTACGGAATAGAAACGGAAAACCACATTGCCATACCAGAAAAATTTGAAGTTTGTAGCCCTAAGTATGCGAACCTTCTGGCAAAAGTAAATCCTAAGTCTGATGTCACCATCTTCCCTGGGTTCACTCATTTTTTTCCCTTTGAAAGACCGAAAGAAACATGGGATTGGATGAGGAAGTGTTTGGAAATAAAAGAAGGGTAAGGGAGTAACTATCCTACCTGAATCTACCGATTTGTATGTATGTTAATATTGCGTCCTGAACCTCGGGCGCATCCATAATATAATTGTGAGATCTTTCCACTATAAGGAAATCTTTCCTGTTCTCCAATATCGTATTAGAAACAGAAACTCTGCCATCATCAATTCCTGGAATGATAAAGGAAGAGATAGGATCTAAAGTGAAATCTCCAGTAATGATTGCAAATTCAAAATTAGGTAACCCTAAGGAATGAACAAAACTTGAAGGATCCGTTTTGATTTGGGCTAAGATAGGACCGAAAAAAGAATTCAAAAATTTGAATTGAGAAAGAAGATCTGCAATCTCACTTCCTTGATTGGGAGGAGCTAACATTATAACTCTCCCTAGATTTTTGATCTGATTTGTCTTTAGATAATATCTAACAATCACCCCTCCAAGTGAATGAGTAACAAAATGAATTTTTTTATCCTGGCAATGATCCGAAATCTGTGAAGAAAGATAAGAATCAGCAATTTCTTGAATACTTAGCGTTGTAGAAGGATAATCAATAGATACAACATAAAATCCTTTCTGAATCAGAAAGTCCCGAAGATGACGTAAATGATTAGAAGATCTTAGATATCCATGAACCAAAACAATACATTCTTGGCTGGGACCAATCCTTGGATTTTGAGTCAGCCTTTCCTCGGAACAATTCAAAATCCAAATTAGAGTAAAAATCGAAATAGAATTTAGGATTATCTTTCTCATTAACTTAAAAGATATGACAGGTAGACTACTCAACCTTATGCTCACTGCACAACCCAATCCCCGCATAACTTTCTATATATTGATCGCTTCCCCAAGAACCGCCGCTGCACTTTCCATAATTCCTTCTGACAAAGTAGGATGGGCATGAATGGTGTTTGCAAGCTCCCGAACAGTAATTTCCATATTGGCACCTAATGTTAGCTCGGCGATCAGTTCTGTCGCCCCACTCCCAATGATATGTGCTCCTAAGATTTCACCATGTTTTTTATCAGAAACGATTTTAATCATACCGGTAGTGTCTCCTTGGGCCTGGGCTCTTCCGCTGGCAGTGAATGGAAATTTTCCAATGGAAACTTCATACCCTTGAGCTTTTGCTTTTTCTTCTGTAAGGCCTACACTCGCGACCTCTGGATGGCAATACGTACAACCTGGGATATAGGAATAGTTTAATCTAACAATTTGTAGGTGATGAGGGTTACCCAATCGAAAAGAAATATCTTCCGCAGCACGGATTCCTTCGGCACTGGCTACATGGGCAAGAGCTGGTGTGGGAATACAATCCCCAATGGCATAAATATGATCCACTGTAGAACGATAGTTCCCAACAAAGTCAACAAATCCGTTTTTTAGTTTGATACCGATTTCATCCAGACCTATGGAACTAGTATTTGGTGTGATTCCCACCCCAACAATCACCTTATCAAAGTTTAACTTTTCTTTTTTAGCAGATTTACGATCTTGTAAAGTAAGCTCCACTCCTGAATCTGAGACCGTAGCTGTCTCTACACCAAAACTCAAATATTGTTCTATCCCTCGTTTTTTAAAACTTCTTTCTAATACTCCTGAAATTTCTACATCTTCATTGGGAAGAAGATGGTCTTGGAATTCAATGATAGAAACCTTAGAACCCATACTCGCATAAAAATCGGCAAACTCTACACCGATGGCACCTGCCCCAATAATGGCAAGATTGGGGATCACCTTGGGTTCTATCATCGCATCTCTAGCAGATAACACACGTTTCCCGTCAAATGGCAAAAAAGGGAGCGCTTTGGTTTTAGCACCCACAGCTAAAATAAAAAAATCGGCAGTATATATGTTTGATTCCCCGGAACTCGGTTTGACTTGGATGGTTTTGGAATTTTGGAAACTAGCCTCTCCATTTACTACGGTGATTTTGTTTTTCTTCATCAGAAATTCAACACCCTTGGCCATTTGGTCGGCAACAGAGCGAGAGCGTTTGATCACAGCATCGAAGTCGGCTTTGATATTATCACAAGAAAGTCCGAAGGAGGCTGCGTGTTTTAAATGTTCCAATACATGTGCACTTTCTAACAGTGCTTTGGTGGGGATACAACCCCAGTTCAAACATACACCCCCGAGTTTTTCACGCTCAACTATGCATGTTTGCAAACCTAATTGTGCTGCACGGATGGCTGCGACATAACCGCCAGGCCCTCCTCCAATAACGATGACTTGGAAATGGTTTGGATTGGACATACGAACTCCCGATAGATTGGGATACCGTACGAAAAAAAGAAAGTCAAGACCTCTTTTTGGCTACAATAAGCATCCTTGCGCCGGTTTTTATATATTTTTCGCCGTCGTAATTGCTATAAACATGAAGGACGTCAAATTTATTATCGTCTAAGAAATTCTGAACTTGTGGGAAATGAAACACACGCATGGTATGTTTGTCTTTTAAATCTTTTTGATTCAAATTATAAACATAATTTACTTCCACAATGGCGACATCATCTGCTCTTGTTAGACGAAATCCACGATTCCTTCGAATGGAAGTGTCACCTTGCCTCACGTTACTCACGGTAGTGATGGGTTTTCGTTTGATTCTGTGAATAGGGTCTGCGTTCCAGATTTCCAAAATCAAAAGCCCAGCTTGTTTTAAATTTTTATAACAATTGCGAAGGAAATTCTGAACTAAGTCATCATTAATGAGATAATTAAAGGTTCCGTACAAACAAATTACAGAGTCTACCTGTTGTTTGGCGACGTAAACCTCCATTTTCCCAAGTTCAAACTGGCAATGAGGAAATCGTGCCTTGGCAATCTCCAACATTCTAGGAGATCCGTCTACACCCAAGGGTTTGAAACCCATTCCTTGTAATTCCTTTATATGTTCCCCGGTCCCGCAGCCAATGTCCAATACTGTATGTATTTTATGTCGCTTAAATGTATCCCGAAGGAAGAGGATTTCTTCCGAAAACTTGCGGCTTGCTTCTTCGATGGTAAAATAGTATTCGGCCAATTCGGAATAGAGTTTCATTTGCCCCTAGCGGACAGGGAAAATCAGTTCAGCGAATCCCCATTTTACCCGTTATATTGAGTAACGGCTAAGTCATTATGAAACGATATACAATTCCCACATTTTTTTTCATCATCGGAGTCATCCTTCAGTATATACTCTATTTTTCCTGGGTGAGTTTTACTCTCCTCGCCGTTTCCTGTTTGTTACTCGCTTTGTTTTTATACAGTTTGGATTTTCAGAAGCCGGAGTCCCAAAATCAAACGGATCATAATCTAAATAATGAAGGTTTACCAAAAATGGATCTGCATACAGATGTAGTCTTTGATACAGAAACATCTCTGCCTACAGTACCTTCCAATGCGGAGCCAAAACCCAAAGATATCCTCTGGAAAAAAGATCCTATCTTACTTGCCAGAGAACAGATCCATGCCGAAGGACGATCGTTGTTTTGCGAAACGGTAAAGGAATTCCCCTTTCCTTTTTTAACTGAGAAACTCACTTCCATCCAATATTTCTATTTTGATGGAAAAGAATTTAAGGAATGTTATTGGCAAAAAGCCGGGATGATGGTGGAAACCGATGACAATCCTGTAGAATGGGACGAATATGAAGAAGGAAGAGTAAAAGAACTTCTCCCTGCCATTTCCATCGATAAACGCAAGTTATACATTCCACTTACCATGAATGCACATTTATTTGGTTTTTTATGTTTTTCAACCAAAGAGGTTTGGAATGAATCCGAAATCCAATCTTTCTGGGAGAAGTCTACCATCATCTCAGAAAAAATTATGCTAAAAAGAGAATATGCAAAGGTAACAAAACATCCCATTTCCAAACTCTTCAATGTGTCTCACTTTTATCAAATGGCAAAATCAGTTTTTGAATCCAAAGAAAAAGTAACACTAATTCTATTCAAATTCATTGATACCAACTTCCAATCAGAAATTGCAATAGGACTCAACCTACTTGGAAAACAAAACGCAAGTATTGGTTTAGGTTTGTATCAACTAGAAGAGAACCTGTACGCAGCCCTAGTTTCCAATGATAGGCTAGATATTTTTTCAGAATTTTTCAAACAATTCATAGAGGAATTGGATAGTCTCGGTTATCCTTCGGAAGTAGCACTTGGTTTTTCGAACCAATCCGTTCCTGAAATCAAATTTGATATTTGGATCAAAGCCGCATACAAATCCTTGGAAGAGAGTATCCTCTACCACGCAGCATAAATGGATCCGTTAATTGATGAAAAATTTATCCTGACTGTTTCGCAAGTATTACCAGAGCATTTTCAAAAATCTTTACTTGTTTATGCGGAACGAGAAGCTTACGGTCCTTCTAAAAATGAAGGACTTTGTTTTGAGAATTGTACACTTGTCGAATTTGTTGGTGATATCAATGGAAAAGTATATCTAGCCTTAGACGGTTACACAAAACTCAAACTCCTTCCCAAAATTGCAAAGGCATTTCAAATTGATCCCACTTCCCGTTCTCATTCAGCTTCCATCATGATGGAATTTGCAAACCAGATCGCAGGAAAATTAATTACAGAGATGAGACTGGGACGTTACGAAATTGATATTTTGCCACCAGAAAATTTAAATCATAAACTGGTTCCCATATCCTTAGAACACTTTCGCCAGTACATTCTTATCTTCAATCTCAAAGACAGAAGAGGAGAAGACTATATGGGCAGACTCTATTTGATTTTATTGTTGGAAAAATTTCCTACCCCAAAAAACTAAATCCCAATGAAACCTTATGTTTTGGCAATTCCACTCATCTTGGGTTATGCAGGACTTAAACAAAAAAAATCTTTAGAACGTAAAGAACTCAGATTGCCCGAGACAGGAAGGCGAGTGTTTCATTTTTATCCGACAGGAAAAAATCCAGAATCATTACCAGGTGTTTATATCCAACATGGAATGAGTGCCATGGGGATTGACGACCCACGGATTTTGGAACTTGCAGAAAACATTGCCAGCTCCAACCATAGTGTCATTCTTCCTGAACTTCCCGAAGTGAAGGGATTAAAAATCGAAGAAAAGACCATTTCCAACATCCAGGATTTAATGATGGAAATTTACTCCGCAAAACAACTGTTTAATGGATATGATTTAGGATATTTATCTGCCAGCTTTTCAGGTGGAATGGGACTTATTGCCGCTTCCAAATCCAATACAAAAAACAAAATCAAATCATCCATGGTCATTGGTGCCTATTGTGATTTTTTAGACACAGTGCCCTTTGTCTTTTCTAACTATACTATCGATCCGTACGCAGTGTACGTCATTCTTTTCAATTTTCTCCATCGTTTTGAACCGACCCTTGCAGAAGAATTAGAACCCGTATACTTCGAGGCCGCATTAGACAATGGACTGAAACGGATTGGAAACGATATCCGTGCGGAATCATTACTTGCGAAGACCTCAAGTAGAGCCAAGGAATTCTTTTTTCAAGTGGGAACTGATGAAAATTTACGAATGGAAATAGCGAACCGCGTTCTTGATACTGTTCCCCCAAACCTCCCCGAAAATCTTTCCCCTTTTTATCAAATGGAAACACTCGCTGGTCCCGTGGCCTTACTCCATGGAAAAACAGACTCCGTAATTTCGCCGGAAGAATCGGAAAAACTGGCCCGCCTCTTCCAAACAAAAGAAATTTCCTATGTCCACCGTACCTCCACTGCCCTAACCCATGGGGATAGCCTCCCTCTGCATTCCCAAATCTTTGGAGTTCCGGCCCTCCTCCAAACCTTCGGAAGTTTTCTATATTGGCTCCGCCGATAGAAATTCTCGTTTCTCCTAAGAAACCTGCCGATACTTTTAACAGAATGGACGTTAAAAATGCACCGGACTTCAATCCGGAACGGGGACTGAAAATCCAAATCTCCGAGGATCGACTGACTGCAACTTTGGTGACAAAACCAATTTGGTTGTTAGGTGGTTCTATGAGCAATATTCTAATTTATGAAGCTCTAGACAATGCAACCATTCATCGGGATCGGATTTTGATGAAAGAGGTGGATAAGGCTGCCATCGAAATCGATAAAATATTAAAAGATCCCACAAAAGTAAGAGATGATTTTAATTTTATAGTGGCTCAAGGGAATCCCGCCAAACAAGGGGAAAGTGGTTGGATTAAATTTTATTTCCCAAGAGCGCAACGTGTTGTTCTAAAAGATGACGGATCAGCAGATTACAGAAACATAAATAAATACGTTCACGTAAAAGAAGGCGAAAGACTCGCTACACTTTTTGAAGGAATTGCGGGGGAACAGGGTGTTGATGTTTTAGGAAATCCCATTTACCCCAATCCGATCGATAGACCAAGGCTCACTCTAGGTAAAAACATCCTTCCCAAAACTGTTGAGGATCCAGAAAAACCTGGGCGACAACTCAAAGAATATTTTGCATCCCTTAGCGGAGTTGTTTTTTCAACAGACACTTCTCTTACTGTATCTCCAGAATTAAATATTGAAAGTAACATTGGACTTGGAACGGGAAACATCAACTTTGAAGGTACCATTCGAGTCAAAGGAACCATTGAGGAAGGTGCAATTGTCAACTGCCAAGGTTCTTTATATTTAGATGGTAACGTGGAATCTTCCGATGTAATTGTGGGCGAAGACTTAGAAGTCAAAGGTGGAGTCAAAGCCAAAGGGAAAGGTGTCATTCGCATCAAAGGAGACCTTCGCGCAAAATTCATTGAAAATGGAAACCTTGAAATCGATGGCGATTGTATTGTTGAAAATTTTATTTTAGGAAGTAAAATTCTTTGTTTAGGAAACGTAATCCTAACGGGGGAATCTTCCTCCATCATTGGATCTGATATTGTTTCTTACCAAGGAATCACTGTATCTTCTCTAGGTTCTACTGCTCAAATGGACACTGTTGTAGAAGTAGGATTTCATTTTAGAAATGATAGGCTCTTAACAGAAGGTAGTTCTAGACTTGCCGAGTTTGAACGCGAACTAGAGGCCCTGGTTCCAGAAATTCAAAAAATCAAAGAAGTCGTGCAAAGGTCTCGTGGTAAATTGGATGATGCGAGAAAAGAAAAGTTCAAAGAAATTTTTGATGCTTACCAGAAAAAAAGTAAAACTGTTGAACTACTCAAATCTAAAATAGAAGAACTCAAAGGCGCTCGTTACAACCAAGACAATGTTAAGGTGGTAGTGCGTAACACAGCCCATCCCGGTGCGGTGATAAAATACAGAAGGCAAGTGGAAAAAATTACCAAAGCCCAAACTGCATTTGTGATGAACTTCTTTCCTAACCAAGAAAAAGCAATGTTAACTGCTTTTAAGGGAAAATAACCTTACAACGATTACAGCTTAAGTCCCATTTTTTTTAGTTTGGGAAAAATCACATAATGGCAATAGGGATTTTGTGGGTTGAGAGTAAAATAATTCTGGTGGTAATCTTCCGCTGGATAAAACTCTGGAGCCGGTGAAATTTCTGTTACAATGGGATCGGGAAAAAGATAAGCATGTTTTCTTTTCGATTCCACTGCTAAATCTTTTTGTTTTTCATTCAGATAAAAGATAACAGAACGATACTGTGTTCCCACATCATTGCCCTGTTTATTGAGTGTGGTGGGATCATGAGACGCCCAAAAGATTTCTAAAATTTTTGAGTAGGTAATGACCTCGGGATCAAATTCAATTTCGATTACCTCTGCATGACCAGTGGTTCCTGTACAAATTTCTTTGTAAGTTGGATGGGAAGTAGATCCACCTGCGTATCCAGACTTCACAGATAGAATTCCAGGAATCCTAAGATATACGGCCTCCGTACACCAAAAACACCCGCTACCTAAAATTGCTTTTTCCGTCATACATTCTTTAGACGAAGGGAAATCTCCGCTGGTACGAAACATCCAAATTCTGTGATAAAGTTTTTGATTAAGTGAGCTTTTGTTACATCAAAGGAGGGGTTGAGAGCTCTTGCACCCACAGGAGACGTCTTTCCTTCAGGAAATAAATACTTTCCGTCCGATCCTTTTAAAAAATCAAACTGAGTCACTTCTGATTCTTTACGCATCTCAATAGGGATTTCTTCTCCCGTTTTTAAATTTAAATCAAAACTATCTTTTGTGGCACATACGTAGAAAGGTACACCATGTTCTTTTGCGACTATCCCTAAATTGTAAGTTCCGATTTTGTTCGCGGTGTCTCCGTTGGCCGCAACTCGATCGCAACCAACAAGGACGGCATCAATCTTACGATGGTTCATTAGCCATCCAGACATTCCATCGGTGATGATATAACATTCGATTCCTTCTTCCATCATTTCGAATGCAGTGAGCCGAGAACCTTGCAGAAAAGGCCTAGTTTCATCTGCATAAACCACTACCTTTTTTCCAGCGTCACGCAAACTTCGAATCACACCAAGGGCGGTTCCATGACCGGCTGTGGCAAGTGCCCCCGTATTACAATGAGTGATGATATGAAATTCCTTTTGGTCCTTGGGAAACAAAGAAACTCCATTTTCCCCCAAAGCCTTGTTTGCTGCCAAATCGTCCCTCATCATTTCTAGGCCATAGGTTTCCCAAATCTTTGTAATGGATTCCCAACCAGAATTTCCTTGGATTCGTTTTTTTGCCTCAAGAATGGCATAACTTAAATTGACCGCCGTGGGTCTTGACTCAAGTACAGAAGAAAGTAATGTTTCTATGTCTTCGGGATTGGCTACACCTGACTGAGATTTGGCGCCTAATGTGAGACCAAATACCCCGGTGATGGCAATGGCCGGTGCTCCCCTAACAGCCATTTCGCGGATTGCTACAATCGTTTCTTCGGCTGAGCTTAATTTCAGAAATTCTTTTTTCCCCGGCAGAATTCGTTGGTCGAGAAGTTCTAAATATGTGGATTTCCACTGGATGGGCAAAAATTCCGGATGAGGCATCTATCCATTTTTTTGGTGCGATGCAGGAAAAAAATACAAAAACGGGTTGACGGATTCCTGTGCACCGCACAAAAAGAGATAGTGCATCGCACAAAACAAGAACCGAAAAGGAAAAATGAAAATGGAACAACAAGTAAAAGACGGATTAAACTTCATCCTAGGCGCAGTGAACACAGCAAAAGTAGAAGCGGAAAAAGCGTTTTCTGAAATCAGCACTGGATTCCAAAACCTAGCAGCAAAAGGTGCTCAAGACCAAAGCGAAGTTTCTGTAAACCTTAGAAAATACCTTCAAGAAGGCCTTTCTCAAGTAGAAACAATCATTGGAAAAGCAAACACTGTTGTAGCTGAAACAAAAGCAAAAGTAGCAACTGCTACATCTAAAGCTTAATTAAATTTTTTTCTAAACAAAACCCGGATACTTACCTCTATCCGGGATTTTTTTTAATCATTCCCTCTCGCCAATCTTTCCAATACTCACCCAACTCTTTTGTAAAATAATCTTCCAAAGCATTTAAATCGGGAAAATTATCATAATTGATTTCAAAAGATGTTAAATTTTTTTCTGCTGAGGTAAGTAACCTTGTCCGAAACAAATCCATCACTTCCAACCGAAATTCCTGAAACAATCGATCCATACTGATATTTACAAACTGAAAGAATTTTTCTAATGCACTTACAAAGATATGGTCTGCAGATAAAAATGAATACTCAACCGAGTCCTTTGCCATCTCCACAAAGAGAGATTCCCATAAATCGGCCAAAATACTTTCTTTATTTTTACAATCGTACGCCTGGCAAATAGAAGCCCCATAAAAGGAAAAGTTTTGGCTTTTAGGATCACCAGTAAAAATTGGATGGATCATACAACCTATGCGTTGTTTGGTTGGATCCACGTATCCCAAAAAAGGACAATTATAGGTCATATCATCTTTTTTTGGAATGTGGGCTTCTTTGGTTTCTCTTTCTTTACGAAAGATAGGAAAACTATGGCGAACTTCAAAATTGACCGTAGTTTGAAATTCGGAAGTCCGTTCTAACAATAAAGTTTTGAATTCTTTGGGTTGTAGTTTTAAATTAAATAATCCGCAACAAGCACCACAAGATACGTTACCAACATCCGGATGGCATAAACTCAACTCTGCTTGGCTCCTAATACAAATGGAGTAAGGCCGTTAAACACTAGTTCCAAATCACCAGTTTCTTTTTTTTCTTTAAAGTAAGTTGGAAAAGGAATTACAATTTTTCGACTTTCATGAACCAAAACTAAATTTCCTTTTTGATTAGAAAGTTGTTCTTGTAATTTGTCTTTGGATCCAGGAGAGGATGGATATAAATAAGCAGGTTTAATGCCTTTGAAATAAAAATGCGGATTGTGATTTTCAGAAACTAAAAGAATACTGACTCTTTCCAATTCAGAGAATTCTAATAACATATTCTCTAAAAAAAACTGCAAAATAATTTGGAAAGATTCAATTTCTTCTTCTTTGATTTCCTCTCGTTCCCAAGATTCCATCCATCCAACAATTTTGAAAATAGTTTCTTTTTGTTCGTGTAAAACAGGCAAAGCCATTTCCAAAATACTTGAAATCTTTAATTTTTGGAAATCCCAAACACATCCATATACAAGTTCCCACCATTTACGAAGTGACACCGCATCATCCGGGTTATTCGGAATCGATTTGTTCATCGCGTGTGCCGCATGGTCGCTAAAAACCATCATACCAACCACTTGACTGATCGCTTCGAACAATTTGGACAAACTAAGAAGATTGTTTTTATCAATGGATTTTGATTTACTAGTATTGATGAACTTGGAATAAGCAACGGCAATCGGAGTAGGATAAAATTCTAGAACCGTAGTAGGATTTAGAATTTTTGCAGAATGGAATATTTTTCTTTCTTTGACGAATAAAGAAAAATCTGGATTTCCATACAAGGCATAGTTAGCCCAAGTTAAATCATTAGCGTGGTAGTTTCGTCTTGCGAATTCTTTGGACAAAAACAAAGACTCCCCAACAGATTTATCAGAAAACAAAAAAGTATAGAACCGGACTGTAAAATCTATCGTTCTTTCGTTGTCCAAAATCTCCCAGTTCGTACCGACAAATGTTTTGATACCCGCAGTCAAAAATGCTCCGGCGTATTGGTTCATAATATTTGTATTTAATTTTTTACCTGCAGATTTTGCAGACATACAGGAGTTAGAAAATACTAAGTCGGTATCAATTCCTGTTGATTTGATTTCACGTGCCTTTAATACTTTTCCATCGGACAATAGCCAACCATTCTCCAGAGAATCATCCGAAAAATGAAGATGCCCCGAATAATGAATGATATGTTTGTCTTTGATAAGAGAAAGTAACTTTAGTTTGGTGACTTGTTTGCCGCCAATAAACTCTAGTTCCAAAAGATGAGTGGGAACCTTTTGGCTGAGTACAGAAAAAAGCACTTCCCCTTCTTTTTGTGCGTGAGGTAAGTCTTCTGTCGGATCGGCAATGATGAGCATCTTGATCTTTCGGTTCTCTTGGTGTGTGGGACGGTGTAAACCGCCTCGGATGGTTTTTCCAATTCGAAATTTATCGGATAGAAAACTGGTTCCATCATGGAGTAGTTCCCAAGGAACCAAGGCAAGAGCCGGATCAATATTAAAATGAATACTATGTTTAGTTGTGTTTTTTAATTTTTCAATGATGGAGAGGGGAAAAAACTGTTGGTAAAAAGTTTCCCCTAACACTTTTAAATCTTGAAGGATGTCAGCATTGAGAATTTGGTTTGGATTGGAAAGAACCGACTGAGAAACGTGGACAAGTCTCTCTACTTCCCCTAAATATTCGAATATTAAATCATCGTCTAACGTGGATTGAATGTGAGATTCTTCAACAGGAAGATTATCTTCCAAAACATTGAAAATATTAACGTTACCAACTCTATCGATGATAAGGGAGAGCATGCTCCCTCGAACCTATCCGACAAGGATAGACAAGTCAAACGATTTTGATTGGCCAGGACCTACAAACTCTATGGTGTAACTACCTGGGATTAACCCCGAAAAGCTAGCACTGCCTTCTAAACTGATTTTGCTTGAAAGGATAAACCGTCCTTCTCTACGAAGGTTTACTTGTTGGAAGGCTGGTGTTCCCTCTGCCTTTACAGATAGGTATACCTCTCCCTGGTTTTCTTTTACGATTTGGTAGTAGAATTTTTGGTTTTCGCTGGTGGTTTCTTCAAAGATAACAGAATTGGCATCTCCCGAACGAACCTCTGCCGAGGCCGAACGCATCGAAGGAGCAAACTCAAAACTCTCTCGAATTTGTAAAGATTCTACTAGACTATCAATCACTCGAATTCCCGACTGTGTGAGCCGAACGATAAGGCTATCTTTCTTCTCAGGTAAGATTAAATTTTGGCGAGTGTATTCTTTTAAAAAATCAGGAAGCGGGAGTGGTGCTTTGGACAAAGCAATTTCTGCCTTAGCCAGATCCCAAGCCTCAGCAAAGGGGTTGTTTGCAACACTTTCCAGGCGCAAACTTGCAAAGAAGGCTTCTTCACAAAACCAGAATGCATCTTGCAAATCGGGATGAATTTGCAACTCATCCTCACTAGGAAACTCACCTCGAATAAAAAATTCTCTGGCCAGCTCCATCACCTCTACGTTAAAACCCTGATTTTCCATGTGGACCCCCCACCCTGTAAGAGTATGACGAAGGAAATCAGGCCTCTCCAGCGATGGAATGCATTTTTTTTGCATTTTTTCGAGGACCCGAAGCAAAGTCACGCTGACACCACCTTCGGAAATCCCTAAGATTCTGGCAATCTCTCGGTAAGGGGTGCGGACAAGAAAGTGTCCTTTTTGCTTCTTTTCGATTAACTTTTTCCTTTGTTCGTACTTTTTCGCAAGGGCATGGTCCAAACGTTCTTTATAGTATTGAGCCTCTACGGAATCCCCTTGGGCTTTGGATTTTTTTTGTTCCTTCAAATCAAGAATATTCAAATACAAGGAAGTGATCTTATCTTCCATTTTTAGATTCTCTTCTTCGCGACCGGAAAGTTCCTCTCTGAGTTTCAAAACTTCGATACGGATGTCCTCTTCCGGACGGTTTGTTTTTTCTGCAATGAAACGAACTTCTTCCGGATCCAAGTGAAGGTAGTAAACAAAGGACAATTTAAACACAACACGGTTCTCAATTTTGATTGTGGATAGTACGGAATGGAACTGGTCAGTGACATCCACAGCCAAAGCCAAAGCCTCAGATCGTTTGTCTGGTTCGTCTTCGATGGTGCTGTATTCTTTCCCTTCCTTATTGACTTTGGAAATGGTTTGGGTTTTGACTTCTCGTTTGGTGCGTTGCCAATCAATTAGTAGATTTCTGAGCACCGAAAAAAACCAGGTTTTGAAACTTGATTTTCCTACAAAACTTTTGAAACGTTTTCCTGTTTTTAAACGTTCAAAAGCATAGATATAATAATCAGAAGCGTCATCCTCACTTAAGTGAAAGACACGGATGGGAAAGTTGTAAATATCTTGCGAATAGAGGTCAAAAAATGTCCTTAGAGACTTTTCATCTCCAGAACCACATGCTTTCACAATCTCTAAAATTTCTTCATTGGTATGAGAAGTCAGTTTCATTATATACTTTCCTAAAAAGGAACCTGCCAGGAGACTTCTCTAAACATGAGAAGTATTGTTGTAGTATTGAGTCTCTTGGCAAGTTTTATTTTAGCAGAGGAACCGGTCTCTGATACAAAACCTGAGTTTGTTTGGCCAATCCAAGGTTTAGAATTGCCTGGTCTCATCACAAGTACCTTCGGTGAGTCCAGAAAAGACCATTTTCACAATGGATTGGATATTTCTTCCGTTTTACAACCTGTGAAAAGTATGAGCCCGGGATTTATCCTATACTCCCGTTATGCGGAAGATGACCCATTTGAAGACGAACGCGGTTCGGGCAATATTGTCTGGATTGCACATAAAAACGGTTATGTGAGTGGTTACTACCATCTAGGCGGAACAAGAAATGAGACGGTACGGATAAACAAACAGGTCTCTGCTGGTGACACCATTGGAATCTCAGGAAATACGGGCCATTCCACGGGAGGCCATTTACACTTTGTCTTGGGAAAGGATTACGGAAAAACCCTGCTTGACCCTCTCACTTACCTTCCCCCCGTAGAAGACACTATGCCTCCACAAATTGCCAATCTCTTCATCCATGTTGGCGAAAATTACACAAATTTAAACGATGGCGACAATATCAATGTCTCCAAAGCTTTCCCACTCACAGTGAGTATCATTGACGGGGGAATCAAAAATAGCCAACGTAGGGGTGTGAAGGAAGTGAAGTTCCTTTTTAATGGAGAGCCTTACAAACAAGCAAGCTTTGGGTCCTTACGATTTGACTCTGGGAAATGGAAAACCAAAGAAGGTCATAGTTTTGATGATTTATTTTTTAAAGACCGATATTTGGTCGGAGTGCTCAATTTGAAAGCAGGGGAAAATACCATCAAAGTACAAACGAAAGACTTTAGTGGAAAAGAATCAGAAAGAGGGTTCGGTATAAACATAACAAGAATTAGCGGAGGGAACTAAACCCTCCCCTAATCTTTGAAATTCAAAAAATCTTTAGTTGTTGGAATACAATTTAGAAATTTCTGATTTGTATTTGTCAGTGATTACATGACGCTTTAGAGATAGTTTTGCTGTGAGTTCGTCTCCCACTTCAAATGGTTTTGGTAATACAACAAGACCCACAACCCTTTCAAAAGATTTAAACCCAGTCTGTGCATTGACTTTGGCTTTGATTTCTGTTTCGATTTTTTGAACCACTTCTTTTTGATTCCAGAATTCTCCTGTGAGTGGCTCCTCAAATCGAGATATGTTGGGATACACAAGAACACTCAAATATTTTTGATCTTGTCCCACCACCATACACTGGTCAATCCATTCCGATTCTAAAATCTTTGATTCAATAGGAACTGGCTCCACATTTTCACCACCTAACAAAACTATGGTTTCCTTAGAACGCCCTACAATTCGTAAATTGTGGTTTGCAGTAAAAATCCCCAGGTCACCAGTATTCAACCAACCATCCACCAAAACCTTATTTGTTGCATCTGGATTTTTATAATAACCAGCCATCACTTGTTTTCCCTTTACGTGGATTTCCCCTTTTCTTCCAAATACAAATTTACCGGCTTCCGTATCCAAAAAAACTTCACCGGTATGTAAATCAACGAGCCTTAAATGAGTTTTTGGAAATATCTTTCCGACAGAGCCTGGAATGATTTCCTCGAAAGTCCGCATAGCGAGCACAGGTGCCGTTTCTGTCATTCCATATCCTTCTAAAACAGGAATTCCAATGGTATTAAAAAATTCGTCTACATGATAAGGGAGCGCTCCCCCACCGGAACAAGAACCTTTTAGTTCTCCCCCCGTTGCCTTTCGAATTTTTGATAGAACTAAAAAATCAAAAAACAAATGAGGCAAACTTACCAAAAAAAATCGATAGAAGTGATAAACAAAACGAATGGATTTTTTCCAAAAAACGACAGGATGGATATCCAAAACATTCCCCGTTATGATTTGTCTTGAAACAAAAAATCTTTTGGCAAAGAACATAGCAATTTGAAACATTTTTTGTTTCACTGCTGATGACTTCGCGAGTGTTCCCAAAATTCCAGAATAGATACTTTCCCAAAGTCTCGGAGCCGATGCCATAAAGTTAGGTTTTACAAATCTTAAATCTTCTTTTAATGTACGAACACTGCTGTAATAAGTACAAGCTCCATAATACAAAGTAAAGATTTCAAAAATTCGTTCAAAAATATGCCAAATAGGAAGTATTGATAGAGTTCTATCACCTTTCTCCAAACGAATCGGGAGGTTTTGTAATTGAAATAGAATATTTCCTTGTGTTAACATTACTCCTTTGGGTGTTCCTGTGGTTCCCGAGGTGTAAATCATGGTAAATAAATCCGATTCTTTAATTGTACTATTCAAAAAGATAGAGTCTGTTGTATCTGCCTTACGAAGTTCCCTTCCTTTGGCGACTAACTCTTGCAAAGTTGAGATTTTAATTTTTCTAGAACTCATCTCTTTATTTCCCTCTTTCGGGGGATAAATGATTACAATTTCTTTTAAAAATTCCAACTCAGATTCCAAACGAATCACTCTCTTAAAAACTGCTTCATTTTCCACAAAAAGAATTTTTGACTCTGAATGGTTTAAGATGTAAAGTATATCATGGTCTGTAACATCAGACGCTCTTGGTACGTCAACTGCACCTAACAATGTTACGGCGATACTGGTTTGGATCCACTCGTAGGCATTGTCAGCAAAAATGGCAACTTTTTCTCTTTCAGACAAACTTGTCCGCAGTCCAAATGCCAAATCCTTTGCATCCGATAGCAAGTTGTTGTAAGTTTTAAACTGGTAAACACCAGCACCGACTCGGGTGGCAAAAGCATTTTTGTGCCCGAATCTTGCCGGAAGATTTAAATAAAAATCAATCATGGTTCGCATTGAATTTCCTCGTTACGAGCCCAATTCTAACGAAAGAATTGGGAACTGTCGTCTTGGAGAATTCTTTGAGACGTGGATTTAATTAGATTTTGATTGTTTACGAAATTCGGAAGGGGTGGTGCCGACCGTTTCTAAAAAAACTCGATTGAAGGTTGATTTAGAATTGAATCCAACGGCATCAGCAATTGAAAGAATGGACCTTTCTTCTGGTTCCAATAACAAACGTTTTGCCTCATCGATCCTGTATTGATTGATGTACTGGTAGAATCCAAACCCATACCGTTTATGAAAGTATTCCGAAAGTTGACCAGATTTGACTTCTGCCATCTCAGCCAATTTAGAAAGGCTAAGATCTTCATCACAAAAAATCTTTTCTCGCATCAGTTCATATAACTTTTGATCGATGGTTTCTAATTGAACCGATACCAGCTTAGATTTTTCGTATTTATTTCTTTGGATACTATCTCGGACATCACTCACAAAAGGAGTACAAAGTTCCCGAGTAAAATAATAAAAATACATAAGAACTGGCAAAAGATAAGCACTGAGTTTACGAAAAAAAGCAATTTGAAATGTAAACCCGATACTTCCGAGTAACAAGTCGATCCAAATAAGAAGGATAAATACTAGAGAATAGATGGCTTTTTTTGTAAAGAAAACGGATAACCGAACATTTGGAATCCATTCTTTGATAAGAAATATTCCCACTGAAAACAAAATCGAAACTTTAATGCCGAAGTTTAGACCTACTATGATGGAACCATATTCTGTTCTACCCAAAAGTTCTAAAATTTCTAATCGTTCTCTATTCGTTCCCGAATAGAAGGGAATCAAAAAAAGAATGGATACAAGGGCGGGAAAAAAATGGTATACCTTGACTTGGATGGGTTTTTCCAAAAACAAATATTCTAAATATAGATAGAGCAATGTAGAAGATAAAAAAACGAAAGGTATATGGATCAATGCGATGGAAGGAAGGTAGGTATAAAAACCAGTGAACATAAAAGCACCGGTGAGTAACCAAAGCCCAGTGGAAAATAAAATAAAAGACCAAACAAATCCTGAATGACTACGATTGCGAATTAAATTGGAGAGCGACCAAATCAAACAAAATATTGACCCTGAACCCATCCAAAGAAACTCTAATAATAAAGTTAAGGAAAGAGAAGTAGTTTCCACAAACTTTATCCGAAAACTCTCACTTCTTCACCCACCGTATAACGAACCGCACCTTTTCCTAGAATGTCTGTTAACATTTTCATCAGATCCGATGTAATTTCGATGGAAAAATGATCATGAGCACGAATCACTTTTTTCTCATCACCGTTACCCACTAAATGAAAGAAAACAGAGGATGCACCACGATGAACTGATAAAATGTCTTGGAGTTTTAAAATCACATCTCGATTTTTTTCTTCTAACATATTGATTGTTAAATGGAGTGTTTTTTCCATTTTCTTTTCAATGGTAACAGAATTTAGTTCTTCAAGTTTATTAACTATGATTTGACCTTTTAATTCTGATTCATCGGCATCCAGACGTTCCAAAATTCCACGGATAAAGACTGTGTTGTCTTCAGTAAATAGATGTTTGTATTCTGCATAAGTTTTTGGAAAGGCAACACATTCGATTTCACCGGTTTGGTCCTCGATCATAAAGTTGACAAACTCTTCTTTTTTCTTAGTGAGTTTCACCACTTTTTTGGAAAGAACCCCTGCAATTTCTACCTTGGATTTAGGTCGAATTTCTTCCAAGTTTTCAATTGTTGTTGGTTTTAATGTTTTTAATTGCTCCGTAAATTTATCGAGTGGGTGGCCAGAAAGGTATAAACCCGTTGTTTCTTTTTCTTTGCGAAGTAATTCATCTCCATTCCATTCAATTCCATCTTTGGGAAGATTTAGATTTTCTTCTCCACCGCCATTGACACCACCAAACAAAGAAAATTGGCCTTCCTTTTCTTCCGCTTGTTTTTTGTTAGCATAGTTAAGAATGATATCTGTAGATTCAGAAATTGTTTTTCTCGAGTAACCGAAAGAATCGAAGGCACCGCCTTGCGCTAATGACTCCAGTACTTTTTTGTTTGCAAGTCTTGTATCTAACTTCTTTGTAAAGTCTCCGAGTTGGTTGTACCCACCCATAGAATTACGATTGGAAATGATGTTTTCTGCGGCAAGTTCCCCCACACCCTTGATGGAAGAAAGCCCAAATCGAACTGTTTTATCATCGGTGATTTCAAAGGATATTCCCGACTCCTTGACATCGGGACCTAAAATTCTGATTCCCATTTCTTTGGCATTGTTGATGTATTTCACTACATCAGTAATTTTGGAATGGTCTCCTGATAAAAGAGCGGTTAGGTATTCAATGGAATAATTTGCTTTTAAATAAGCTGTTTGATAAGTAACAAAGGCATAAGCAACAGAGTGAGATTTGTTAAATCCATACTCACCAAATTTTTCTAATTGTTCAAATAGTTCAATGGCTAGTTTTTCATTGATCTTTTTTTCGATGGCACCTTTTACAAATTTTTCTTTTAAGGCAGGGAGTTTCGATTTATCTTTTTTGGCCATCGCCTTACGAAGAACATCCGAGTCTCCCACGGAATATCCACCCATAATCCGGGAGATACCCATTACTTGCTCTTGGTATACGACCACACCGTAGGTTTCACCTAACACTTCAGCTAAACTTTCATGAGGGAAAACTACTTTCTTTTTCCCGTTTTTACGATCTAAATAATCGTCCAACATTCCCGATCCCATTGGACCTGGCCTATATAACGCAAGTAAGGCGGCGATCTCTTCGAATTTTTGCACTTGGGCCTTAGCAAAAAGATCACGAATCCCGGAAGAAGAATCCAACTGGAATATTCCAAGGACATTTGCTTTTCGTAGTAAACTAAATGTGGCCGCATCATCTAAAGGAATTTTATCTAGGTCGAGTAAAACACCATGACGTTTTTCAATGAGTTTTGTTGCATGATGGATGGTAGTTAAGTTTTTTAAACCTAAGATATCCATCTTGATAAGTCCCACTTGTTCAGACATATTTTTGTCGTATTGGGTGACTATGGATCGACCATCTCTACCAGGTTCACTGACCGTGGATAAAGGAACAATTTCTTCTAGAGCCGTAGGGGCAATAACAACACCTGCCGCATGACGTCCCACCTGACGGTAGTTACCTTCCAGTTTTTGAGCAATATAAAAAACTTTTTTGTTTAAATCTGATTTTTCTGCAATGTCACGTAGATCTTTCGATGTATCAACGGCTTCCTGAATGGTGATTCCCAGTTTTTTGGGGAAAAGTTTACTCATCTCATTCACTTCAGAAAATGGAACATTAAATACGCGAGCCACGTCTTTGATCGCCGCTTTTGCAGCAAGAGATCCAAAAGTGATGATTTGCCCTACTCGGTTCTCACCATATTTATGTTTGATATAATTAATCACTTCCTCTCGTCTTTCCACACAAAAGTCGGTATCGATATCTGGCATATCCTTTCTATCGGGATTGAGAAATCGTTCAAAGAGGAGATTGTATCGTATGGGGTCGACATTAGTAATGCCTAATGCAAATGCAATGATAGATCCGGCAGCAGACCCTCGTCCCGGTCCTACTGGAATTCCCGCTCGCCTAGCAAAGTTTATATAATCCTGAACAATAAGAAAATATCCTGCAAAATGCATATTGCGAATGGTTTGCATTTCATATTCCGTTCTTTCGCGTACAACGGGCGTTATATCTTGGTATTTTTCCTTGATACCTTCCCAAACTAGTTTTTCTAAATAACTATCTGTATCAAAACCAGCAGGGACTTCAAAAGGAGGAAGTAGCGGATTTCCAAATTGGAAATTAAGGGAACATTTGTCACGAATGGCTAATGTATTATAAAAGGCATCTTTATGATCAGGGAAAATGCTGATCATTTCCGCAGGCGACTTTACATAAAAGTTTTCGTTGAATCCAAAACGCATTTCATCATCAATGTTTTTACGCATTCCGATGCGAAGTAAGATGTCTTGGGCCTCTCTATCATCCTTAGTAAGAAAGTGAGAATCATTTGTGAGCACAAGGGGAATGCCTGTGCGTTTTGAAAATCCCATAACGGCTTCTGCAACAATGCGTTGTTCAGGAATTCCATGGTCTTGGATTTCTAAATAAAAATCTTCTTTACGAAAAATTTCATGTAAACGACCAGCTAACGCATACGCTTTATCTGCTTTGCCTTCTAAAATCTTTCGGTTGACTTCACCTGCAAGACAAGCAGTTAAACAAACAAGTCCCTCGCTATACCTCTCCAATAAATCATAATCAATCCTTGGTTTGCGATAAAATCCTTCGGTAAAGGATCGGCTTGCAAGTTTTATGATATTTTTATAACCAATTTCGTTTTTACAAAGTAAGATGATATGATAAGCACCACCGTCAGCGATTTCATCTAGTTCGGTTTCGGCACTACGGGAAGGTGTTACGTAAAACTCGCAGCCAATGATGGGTTTGACATCGTGTTTGACCGCTTCTTTATAGAACTCAATGGCTCCATACATGTTCCCATGGTCTGTGATGGCGACAGAGCTCATACCCAGTTCCTTCACACGTTTCATCAAATCGCTGATTCGTATGGCCCCATCCAACATGGAATAAGTAGTATGTAAATGAAGGTGAGCGAAATCTTCCATGGCTTGGTGACATAGTAACTCCGATGGGTTCCTACGTAAAGCGCCCCAAGGGAAGGATTTCGGATTTTTTTTGGCCCAAATAGCCAATTCCCAAACCTCCCTGCCCCGTCCAAGCCCAAAAACGATGGAAGCCGAGACCGGCTTGGTTAGACTGGTTTTGTTTATGTCACCATTTTCCCTACCCTCCATTTCTCCCGTAACCAATGTTTTGCGAAGCTCCATCCGCAGCAAAATAGACAATAAAACCAAACCTTTAGGTTCCTTAGGCGATTTGGAAACCATTGCCTTACAATTGGCGGAAATCCAAAATAGCCTTTCTCCTGAGTTAAAGAATCCAAAGCTCATTCTTTTTGCCGCAGATCATGGAATCACAGAAGAACCTGTCTCCTTATATCCCAAAGATGTCACCTGGCAGATGGTTTTGAACTTCCTATCAGGGGGAGCTTGTGCCAACGTCTTCGCCAAACACAGTCATATCGATGTCGAAGTTGTGGATGCGGGAGTAGACCATGATTGGGATAAAAATGTGACCAAACCAATTGAAAGAAAAATTCGAAAAGGAACTTCCAACTTTCTGAAATCAAAAGCTATGTCACTGGAAGAGGCTAAAGAAACCATTTTAAGTGGAATCGAGCTTTTAAAGGAAACAAGATACGAATCGACGAATATATTTTTATTCGGCGAGATGGGTATTGGCAATACTTCTGCGGCATCTCTCATTCTATCTCATCTAACAGACATTCCACTAAGAAAACTTGTAGGACGAGGTACGGGTCTAAATAACAGCGGAAAAGAAAATAAATTCAAAATCCTTTCAGAAGCATTCCAAAGAACGGGAAAACTAAAAGATCCATTAGAAATACTTTCCGAATTTGGTGGATTTGAAATTGGTATGATGGCCGGAGCCATGATTGGGGCGGCTACACAAAGAAAAACATTTGTTGTAGATGGTTTTATTTCAACAGCAGCATTTGCGATTGCTTTTGCACTGAACCCGACAGTAAAAGACTATGCCATTTTTTCACATCTATCGGAAGAAGAAGGGCATACTGTGGTTTTAGAACATTGGAAAATAAAACCCCTGCTTCGACTCAATCTTCGTTTAGGAGAGGGAAGCGGTGCTCTTGCAGCTTACCCACTGATTGAACTTAGTGTTAAATTTCTGAATGAAATGGCGTCATTTGCTGATGCTGGTGTTAGCAATTCGGATTCACAATAAATTTTTATATGCAATTTTTATTGAGAGAAATTCGCCTATTCTTTGTTTGCTTGTCATTTCTTTCGAGAATTCCCTCTCCTCGGTGGATTGGTTTTCAAGAAGAATGGTTACATAAATCAATCAAGTATTCACCGACTGTCGGAATAATGCTCGGAACCTTACAATGGTTTGTTTACATTATTTTCCAATTGTTTTTTGGTCCCAGTATTGCATTTGTGATCTCCTTAGGATTTTTATTAATCCTAACGGGTGCCTTTCATGAAGATGGTTTTTCTGATTTTTGCGATGGGATTGGAGGAGGTTGGAAGAGAGAAGACATCCTTCGGATTATGAAGGACAGTCGTGTTGGCAGTTTTGGAGCTGCTGGGATCTCCCTACTACTCGTTCTAAAAATTTTAGGAGCCTCCGGATCCCTCGCAGTCACAGGATTTCGCTTGAACCATTTCTCATTTGCCTGGAATTATCAGCTAACCACCATTTGGTTGTACTTTGTTTCAGCCCATAGTTTGAGCAGATTCTTCTCAGTCCTTATGATGAAACTCCTTCCCTATGCCAAAGAAGAAGGTTATGCAAAACCAATGGCGAAAGAAATTACTTGGCGACAGACTTTCTTCGCAAGCCTTGCAGGACTTCTTCCTTTTCTATGGCTATCATACAAACATCCAAATTTTTTCTTAAGTTTGATTCTTATCATTCCTAGTCTATATTATATGTATTCTCTGATGAAACGTTGGATTGGCGGATTTACAGGAGACTGTTTGGGAGCAGTCCAACAAGTAGTCGAAACCTGTATCTGGATTTCGGGAGTCTTTATATGGACCTCTATTTAATTCGCCATCCAGAAACGATTGCTCCCAAAGGGACTTGTTATGGCCGAACCGACTTCCCTCTCAAATATCCAGTGGAAGATACAGCGGATTCCACCTTTCCCCATTTACCACCAAATTTTGACCATTTCCTTTCAAGTCCGGCACCCAGGGCTCTAAAACTATCTTCTGCCCTCTTATCCAAATACAACCTCACAACGACTGATCATTCTTTAATACCAACTGACGAACGTTTGTGGGAAATGAATTTTGGAGATTGGGATGGAAAACTCTGGGAAGAGATTCCAAGAAAAGAAACGATCCCTTGGATGAAAGACTTCGTGAATGCGAAGACTCCTGGTGGAGAAGCCTTTACAGATCTGATCAGTCGTGTGAATGCTTTTATAGAAGATTGGGAAGAAGGTGGCCTTTTAAGAACAGAATGGGAAAAATCAAACGATAGATTACTTTCTTCTTTGATTGTTGTTTGCCACTCAGGGCCGATCCGAGCTGCTCTTTGTAAACAATTCGGAACTCCCTATGAAGAAGCCTTCAAATCTCCTGTGGACTTCGGATCCGTACACAAAATAGAGATCGTCTAATACTCGCTAAACGGCAGAGAGATTCCGTTAATTCCTCTGCCTATCCTTATCTAGACTTTGCAATTGCAGAAAGACTATACCTTCTTTTTTTCGCCGAGTGGACCCAACTTAGCAAGAATCAAATCATTCACAAGTTTTGGATCTGCCTTGCCTTTGGTTTCTTTCATCACACCACCAACAATAGCTCCAAGCACTCTGTCTTTTCCATTTTTCCAACCCTCTACTGATTCTGGTTGGGATGCAATCACACGAATCACAATTTCTTCTAATGCTTTGTCATCCCGAACTACTTTTAAACCTTTTGATTCCACAATGGCTTCCGGTTGGTCTTTTGTAGTTAACATATCTTCAAAGATAGATTTTGCGATCTTACCTGTGATCTCTCCTGAATTGATGAGTTTCACAAGTTTACCAATACGCAAAGGGTCGATGGCAAAATCCTGAATGGAAATGTTTTCTTTGTTAACAATACCTAGAATTTCATCCTTTACCCAGTTGGATGTTTTTTTTGCATCCCCCGAAACAAGAAGAGCTTGTTCAAAGTATTCTGCGATCTCACGTTCGCTTGTGAGTACTTCGGCATCATAATCGGGAAGTCCCAGTTCTGTTTTGTATCTTTCTTTTTTTTGTCTGGGAAGTTCAGGTAATGTTTTACGAATGTCTTCAATAAAAGAATCAGAAATTTGAATGGTAGGTAAATCCGGTTCTGGAAAGTAACGGTAGTCATGACTCATTTCCTTGGAACGCATAGGAATGGTTTTGAGTAAAGTAGCATCCCAAAGTTTTGTCATCTGACGAAATGATTCACCGCGCGAATAAACATCTTTTTGCCATTCAATTTCATAGTCTATCGCTTGTTTTACGGCTTTAAAGGAGTTGAGGTTTTTGATTTCTACACGAGTTCGAAATCCTTTTTCTCCTTTAGGTCGAATGGATACGTTAGCATCACAACGTAGTGAACCTTCTTCCATATTACAATCCGATACTTGAATGTATCGTAATATTGTCTTTAGTTCATTTAAATAAACGTAAGCTTCATCAGAAGAACGCAAATCAGGTTCCGAAACGATCTCAATGAGGGGAGTTCCCGCACGATTGTAATCTACATAAGATCTGTTAATTGATGGATCATGAGAATGGATTAATTTTCCTGCATCCTCTTCCATGTGGATCCTTGTGAGGGGAATGAACTTTTCTTCCGTTTCCCCTTTTAGTTTAATATGGATTCCACCTTGTGTTGCATAAGGTTTATCAAATTGGGAAATTTGGTACCCTTTGGGTAAATCAGGGTAAAAATAATTTTTACGATCAAATTTTGTAAAACGTGTGATTTCACATCCAAGAGCAACACCGGCCCGAACGGCTTTTTCAAGAACCACTTCGTTTAACACAGGCAATGTGCCGGGTAACGCCACACAAAGTGTTGAAATATGAGTATTGGGACTACCACCGAATTCGTTCGTAGCCGTAGAAAAAATTTTAGATAGAGTGTTGAGCTGGACGTGGACTTCCAGACCGATGATGACTTCGTATTCCATGGGTTTGAAAACAGGATTTTCCCGGAAAATCAACCTGGCAATTCAATTTCCGACAGAAATTATTCGAGTGGGTCAGGAGCCGATTGCATTACCAGTTTATATAGGTTTTTTTGCTCCCGAGAGATGCTAATTTCGCCAGTTTGGTGAAGTTTTTTAGTAAACTCGGAAAGTTCTCTGACTCGAGATTCAAAGGCCAGACCAATTTTTTTATCCTCAAGGGCAATATGGGACAAAAGCCAATTTCTTAAATCTTGAACCAAATGCAATCCAGCCCTCGGATTTCCTAATTTAAATTCATCGTTTCTTGTTTTGATAAAATCAATAAACCGTTTGTGTTGGTTCATGTGGTTTACCACATCGGTATATCGGAAGTAACGCATGATTTTATCTTCCACACCGAAATGGTCTTTTGTATATTCAATTGCTGCGGTTATGACCTTATGGAAGGTGTCGCTAGCCCCATCACCTAACTTCAGTGAATGATCCAATTCAACAATCATTTTCAAAAGCCAGATATGTTGTAAATCGATGATAGGAATTCCGGTAGAAAGATTATATGTTTTCCAAATGTTTCTGATTTCCTGAATTGTATCAATGGATTGTTCGTGAAGTGAAATATGTGTTGTATCCATTTGAATGATGTTTTGGTAAATCAAAAGTTGTTCTTTTGAAATCGGATACTTACCAGACTTTAAAATTTCATTACAGTAAGACTTTAAATCTATACCACTTGCTTTAAAGAACTCAGCATAATCCGTATCATCATGTAAAATATGTTGGAATAGCCATTTTTTAAGAATTTGTAAAATACCCAAAGCCGCCATTTGGTTATTTTTTGCTTCGTAATATTTTTCCGTTAACCTCTCTACAAATTTGCGATGGCCTTGTATATGTTCAGAAAACTTAGGATAGTTAAAATGTTCGAGGATATCTTCTTCTAATGCAAAATGTTCTGCCACATAATCCAAAGCTTTTCGAAAGGACGAATGAACATCAACATCAGACCCCTCTTTTTCGGAAGCAACAATGGTTTCTTCTAGTTCTAGAATGATATGGACCAACCAAACATGTTGCAAGTCAATAATGGGAATTCCCAGATGGAAAGGTTCACTTAACCATGTGATTCTTAAGGAATCTAAATGTGCGGAGTAATCCTTTTGCATAGTTCCACAAAAATAATCACGAGTGCGATGTCACTGAATTAGAATCATTTTAGGAATTGATATTTATCAGTACTTTCTAAAAAACAGGAATATTGATAAAGGGATACAAATTACTGAGATTTCGTAGCGATTTCATGAGGAACACTCCCGAGTATTTCCCAGGAGTGTATCATCTTTAAGCGAAATTAGACTAAACGAAAAATTTAGTGGTTAACTTCACCATCAATCTCACAAAACTAGAGTAAGGTGGATACATCAATTTAGCAATAGATGCCTTAGGAGTTTGCAAAACAGATCTTTCGTGCGAAAAGGTTTTGAAGCCAAAAATACCATGGTAACTACCATGCCCAGAATGGTTCACTCCACCGAAAGGAAGGTTTGGATTCACTAAATGAAGAATTACATCATTGATTACTGCCCCACCGGAACTTGTTCTACGAATCACATATTTAGAAGTACTTCTCTTTTTTGTGAAAATATACAAGGCCAATGGTTTTGGTCTTTCGTTGATGATGTGGATGGCTTCATCTAAAGTTTTGTAGGTGACAATAGGAAGGAGTGGCCCAAAAATCTCGTCTTCCATTATACGAGCATCTAAAGACACATTCGTAAGAATGGTTGGTGAAATAAAGTTATCAGAACTTCTTGTTTCTCCACCATACGCAATTTTTGCACCTTTTTTCACCGCATCTTCTACATAAGAAGACACTCTTCCAAAGTTCTTTGCATTTACGATCCTACAAAAATCTGGACTTGCAGTAAAATTCTCAGGTTTGGATTTAAAGAAACTTTCTGTTGTTTCTTTGGCATTTTTTACAAATTCATCTACTTTGGATTCAGGAATCAAAAGATAATCGGGGGCCACACAGGTTTGTCCTGCATTTAGAAATTTTCCCCACATGATCCTCTCCGCTGCAACTTTTAAGTCTGCATCTTCTGCAACAATAGAAGGCGACTTTCCACCTAACTCTAACGTTACACTTGTGAGATTTTTTGCGGCAGCAGCCATAACAATTTTACCCACAGGAGTGGAGCCCGTAAAAAAGATATGATCAAAAGGCACTTCTAAAAGCGCCGTGGCAACAGCTACATCACCTTCAAATACAGCAACTTCTTCTTCAGAGAATACTTCGCTTAACATTGCTTTGATGACATCTGCAGTGTGTGGAGTAAACTCAGACGGTTTCAACATCACAGTATTACCCGCAGCAATCGCAGCTGCTAAAGGGGCAATCGCTAGGTGAAATGGATAGTTCCAGGGAGCAATGATGAGACAAACACCTTTGGGTTCATAAACAATACGACTTGTTGCACCAAGTAAAGTGGGTGGTGTCATTACGTTTTTTGGGCGCATCCAATGTTTTACATGACGAATAGCATCATTGATTTCGGCAATGGTAGGAAGAATTTCTGTAATGTCTACTTCTCCGGCCGATTTTTTAAAATCAGAATGGAGGGCTATTTGGATCTCTTTTTGGTATTTAAGGACAGCGTCTTTCAGCTTCTTTAGTTTTATAATTCGAGTTTTGAAATTCGACAATCGAAGTTCCAAAGCCTTTGTCTTCTGCGCTTTGAAAATACGGTCAATATCGGATGGAGTAAAACTTTTTGTTTGGATCACAGCCTTTCCAGTGGTAGGGGCTTGTGTAAGAGTAGCTTGGGTCATTGGGAATCTCCGTATTACTGACTCTCGTTCATTTAGAGAGGAAGTTCAAGAACTTTTTCAGAAATCAGGGCGAATCTATGTCTTTTTTATGCCAAAAATCCTCTTCCAAATCCAGGGGGAGGTCCATTTTGTGCATACAATTCCGTGCGTTCCAAATATAATTTTGCCGCTTTATCAGAGGGATCGATGCCAAAAACGGCACGAAATCCTGCTCCGGCCTTTTCAAACTCCCCGTCCCAAAACAAATTTACACTTTCTTCAAACTGATCTTTGGTTTTTAACTTTAAATCAAAGGAATCTTCTACACCCTCGACCAACACTTGTGCAATTCCTATTAACTTTTGTTTGGCGGGTATTTTAATAAAATCCAACAATCGATGCGGATAAGAATCAGGATGTTGTAATTCAAGGAGAGCATCTAAACTTAAAATGATTTTGGCTCCGTATTTTTTTGTCATGGATTCTAATGAGTTGGCAACACCCATCGAATCAGAGAGAACGGCGGACTCAATTCTTTGTTCTTCACCGATGATACCTAACATTAGCTCACCAAAATGAATCCCCACTCCAATTTGAATATCCCCGATTCGGTGTGGTTTTGATTCTTTATTCCACCTTGCAATTGTTTTATGCATTTCGATACCAGCAGACAAAGCGTCTTCCGGTTCCTTTTCAAACAAAGCAAAAATAGCATCTCCCACATACTTTTCAATAAATCCATTATGGGACCTGATGGTTGGACCGACTTGGCGCAAATAATCATTTAAAAAAAGAAATGTTTCTTCAGGGCTTAAAGTTTCAGAGATAGCCGTAAAATCACGAATATCAGAAGACAATACCGACATCTGTTTTACGATAAAATCTCCGCGTTTGACCCTAGCTTTCGATTGTTGAGAAAACAATTGAATCAGTCGCAAAGGAACAAATTTCGCATAAACTTGGTTAGATGCTTCTAGTCGATTATTGACTTCGATCAATTCTGTTGTCAAAGTATCCATTGAGGAATAAAACCGAGCATTTCTTCGTGCAAGGAGAATACTCTGGAATAGGAAGAATACAAAAAGAGAAAACGGCATAAAGGGTTGGGATTGAAACCAATAATTTCCTGCCATCAAATCATGAGTAGATCCAAGCATAAGTAATAGTGATCCATAAAAAACCAAACTACTATCTCTCTTTTTCTGCCGATATATTTTTAGAATCACATAAAAAGAACAAACACTAAAAAACAGAATCACCACTTGTGAAAAAATATTTGTTTTGGTAAAAAGTTTTGCATCTGTCAAAACTACAAAGGATACGTAACAAGCAGTGATACTCCAACAAGAATACAACATCCACTTCGGAACTTCCGACCTTCCGGGAAATAAACTCTTCAAATACCCTAAGAAAAAACACACAAGTAGGGGTGCTGACGTGTAATCTAACACCTGCATCCAGTGCCAGGAGAAATCCGGAAATGCATAAATGATATAGTAGTTATCGAGCACAACGAGTCGAAGACCGGTAAACAGACAAAACAAGGCAAAGAACAAGGAACTTTTTTCTTCTCTACGAAAGAAAAAAACAGTCAGTTGGTAGAGAGCCATGGTCAACATAGCGCCAAAAACAAATACTTCGCCCGCAGAATAAATGAGCGATTCGTTTTGAATGACTTCTTTGGTTCCAATTTCAATTGGTTTTCTGTACCCACCCCGTGCATGATGATAATTGCTTACAACAAAAAGAATTTCTTGTTCGTAGTCTTCTGGTTGGAAGGATACATATTGGATTTGGTATTTGGGAATGGCACTTAGTTCATCCGTTCCCACCTTTCCAGAACTCGCTATTTTTTGACGATTGATATAAAGTTCGTAGGAACTCGTTGCTGGTTGAACTCGAAGATAATAACGAATGGTTGGATCTGGAACTTTAAATGTTAGGCGAAAAACCGCATAACCATCGCCACCTTCTCCTTCTGGTCGATAAGAATTCCAAGAAGAAGGAACTTTAACATAAGTTTTACTCGGTTCCTTTATTTTTTCAAATAAACTATCGCCATAAACTTCTCCCCAATACAATTCCCATTCGCCACTAGTGGATAGTTTTTTATGATCTTTTACATACTCGGGAGGCAGTTCCAGATAACCTTTGATCGCTTCAGGAGAAGTGCCAAAATTGCAGGAACAAAATACAAATATAGAAATAAGAAATATAAAACCTAATGAGATGGTTTTCGCTATTTTTCCCATGCAGAAACTCCGTCCCAATCTTCACCTACACCGGCAGTCTGGTAGTATTCACATCTTTCGATATAAATTTGTGCTGCCAAATCTTCAGGATTGTTTGCAAATACAGCACGAAACCCTTCTAATGCTGAAACAAAATCAGCACGTTCATAATCAAAAATCGCAGCTTCAAATTGTTCTCTATTTTCAATTTTTTTATTAGAAATTGCATCGATGTCGGGAATCAAAACCTCAGCAATCATTACTGTTTCTTGTTTTCCTTTAACTCGTACGAAATCCAGGATTCGATAAGGAATTGTATCTAGATCTTCATGCAACATAAGAGACGTTAGGCTAACAAGAATTCTTGCACCGTATTTTTTTGTTAAACCTTGAATGCGGCTCGAAAGATTGACTGTATCGGAAATTACCGTAGATTCGAGTCTTTCTTCTTCTCCCAAAATTCCGAGCATGGTATCCCCTGAATGGATTCCAATTCCAGCATGTAGCGGCAAATAACCGAAAGTTCTCCTACGTTCATTGTATTTTTCTAATTCCCATTGGATATCTTCAGCTGCCTTGATTGAATTCTGAATCCCACCGTCAAATAATGCCATGATGGCACTTCCAATGTATTTATCGATAAAACCATTATTCTTGCGAACACAAGGTCCAATCCTTCCTAAATAAGAATTGGTAAATAACATTCTGTTTTCAAGAGGAATAGAATAAATAATATCCCAATATTCCCAGATATCTGCAAACAAAACAGTAATTTCCCTTTCGCTACTATCACCTAACCGAACTTCTTCGATACTTTCCTTACCTAAATGAGTTAAAAAGTCGCGTGGAATAAATTTTGCGTAAAAACGATTTGTTAAAATAAACTGTTCATTGATAGTTTCAAATTCTTCTTTCAGAAGTAGTTTTTTACGAAAGGTTCTTGCCGTACGAAGTGTAACAATTGTGGACTGTACTCCAAAAAATAGAAACACTGCAATTTGTGATAAAGTAGAATCTCCTCCCCCACTATAAGCAAGGAAAACATCGTAAACAAAACCAGCAAATAATATCAAATACCCTAAAAAGAAAATTCCAGCATCAGGCAATCCCTTGGCTACCATCTGGTACAATCGAATTCCCAAAAATACTGCATATACAATTCCCAATACTTGAAAGACAACTTCAAATTGAGTGTATATTTCCGGTTTGATAATCAAACCATAAACTAACATAAACTGTACGTAAGCGCTAGAGTATAAAATGATTTTTGTATCAATGAAACGAGGAAAAAGACCATCCACAAACCATAAAAATAATATCCCCAAAACGAACACTGATGCATACTCAGCATAGATTACTAAATCCCAAGGAATATTTGGGAACATTGCATAAATGGTTTTACTTCCAATAAAAGGAATCCTAATTGCAAAGACCAAACAGAAAAACCCAAAGTAAAAAGCTTCTCTCTGTTTGTTGCGATAGAAAAATAAAATGAAATGATACAAACCGAACATGAATATAGCGCCCGTTAGCGCTAAATCCACAGTACTTTGTGACAAAATATAGTTTTGAACACCTTCTGCGAGTCCAAATACTGGCGCATTCGGAAGCCCACCTTCTTTGTGGTGGAAGTTGCTTACTTCAATACGAATCTGAAGTTTATCCTTTGCCGAAATCGTGAAACTTTGACCTTGCGCACTTGGAGTTGTACTTTCTTTCGTGTGACCGGGCATTCCAGACACCAAACTCCTGTTACCCGCAACAAGTCGAAAAGCGGTACGAACTTCAGGCAAATAAACTGAATAAATTTGAGTTTCTTCTGGAAGTTTGATATCTAGAACATAAGTACCGTATCCCTTACCGTCCGCTGCCCCTGATCGCAATGGCAACTGGTTCCAAAGAGCCGGAACGGGGAGATAAGTGGGAGCAGTCGCATCGGAAGGAACATCGAACTCCCCCGGAAAGAATTTCCAATCCCCCTGGAGAACAACCGCAGACTCAGATTCAAAAGGAAATGTTCGCAAATCTAATTCACCCAAGTGAACCTGGGGTGAAGGAGCAACCATACTACAAGCCGTTGCCAAAAATACAATGGAAAGATAGATTAATGTCTGACGGGTCATCCCTAACCTTCAGAGACTTGGAGGACATGAATTTGGAAAGGAAGTTTTCGAATTGAAAAAAATAATATTTTTTGGTTTGTACGACCACAATGATTACCTATTATGTCTCTTAAATGAAATCTTCTTCCGGATCCAATAAAGCAGCCCTGGCCTACCAAATCTTAGGTCGCTATTTACCGGATGAAGTGTTCTCTCATTTGAGCGATTCCGAAATCGAATCTCTCCTCTTAAAAGTCGAATCCAATCCATCCCCAACGAAAGGGCAGGAAAAAGACATCCTCCTTTCCTTCACCCGCTTCCTCCAAAAAAAGGGGAACTCTCGAAACTCGAACCAGATTGGTTTGGGATATCCGAAACCAGGACCGATGGGCACTCCCAGCGAGATTCTGAAGGGTGGATATACGAATTACAACGATAACACAAAATCCGCAGGTATGTCTGGAACCGGCGGCGGCGGTTATACGAATAGCAATGATTCCCCGAAACAAAGGGGGAAAACCGAATCCACATTCGGAAATCCACTAGACGAGGGTGGATATGCGAATAGCGAACATCCAGACACAAATGAATTGTATTCCCTCCTACAAGAGATCTTAAAAGAGGAAGATTCCAAATCGGGAGTTCCCCTTTGGCCAGAGCTTCCGAGTTATTCCTTGGAAATGCTCCGAAATCTGACCATGGACGAATCTCCAGAGGTTGTGGCCCGAATTCTCAGCTTTTCTGATCCGGAAACTGCCTCTGAGGTTTTGGCCGAATATCCGGAAAATCATCGGGAAGATATCATTTTAGCCCTTTCCGAAATTGACTACCATTCGGACCGGGAAAGGGACCAATTAGAGCGTTTCCTTCGGTTCAAAATGGAACTCATCCAGAAAAAAATGCCCGTTTCAAAGATCCGCAGCCGCAAAGCAAAAACAGCGGGGGAAATTCTCACTAGACTTCCTTTTTTACCATCTCAAAATTTAATTGAACGAATTCAGAAAAAAAGCCCAGAATATGCCGAAACTATAGTAGAACACTACTTTCGTTTGGAAGACCTCCTTCATTTAGGAAGGACGAGCCTCACTCGGTTCTTTTCTGAGATCCATCCTCTTGTCCTTGCTTGCGCATTGAAAGGAGTGGAAACAGATTTTCGTGATCAAGTATATTCCAATTTGGAATCTTGGCTTGTGAAAGAAATTAAGATCGAATGGGATTCGTTAGGTCCTGTCTCTTTAGCAGAAATCGAAGAAGCCCAAAAGGGAATCTTGGATAGACTACGAGAGGCAATGGATGAAGGCAAAGTGAAACTCTGGAGATTGAAGTAAGGATATGGCAAAACTCGTCTTTAAACCCATTCAAATTGCCGACTTACAAGAAGAAGTTGAGATTCAACTTCCTGATAAGTACAAAAAGTTCCATAAGACCGACGAACAAGAAGACTTCGAGATAGACCAAGAAGGGAATATCATCGAACAATACCAAGGTCCTTCAATCGAAGAGATCGAAGCGGAACTACAAAGGTATCGTCAAGAGACAGAAGAACAAGTCCGTCAATTATTAGAAGATGCCAAAAAACAAGCCAAAGCCATTGAAGAAGAAGGAAGGACCAAAGCCTTCCAAATGGTTCAAGACTCTAAAGAAAAAATTAAATTAGAAGAAGACTCCGGCCGTGCCAAAGCAGAACAGATCTTAGATCGTGCGAAGATGGAAGTCGAACGTATGATCAAAGAAGCCGAAATGAAACAGGCAGAGATCGAACACGAAGCTTACCAAAAAGGTTACGATGCAGGTCGTGAAGTAGGATTTAAAAAAGGCCAAGGGGAAGTGAGACGACTCATTGACCGACTAGGAACTATCATTGGTAAGGCGATTGATATTCGTGAAGAAATGATTGCTGCTTCTGAAAAACAAATGGTAGAGATGATTCTTGTCATCGCAAGGAAAGTAATTAAAGACGAAATTATTGAACGTAAAGAGATAGTGCTTAACAATATCCGTGAAGCAATGAAACGAATTAAAGATCGAGACCGAATTGATATTCGTGTTAACTTTGCGGACTTGGAACTCACAACAGCACACAAAGACGAACTTATCAAACTTATGGAATCTCTCCGAAAGGTCAATATCTACGAAGATTCTCGAGTGGACCGTGGCGGAGTTATCATCGAAACAGATGTGGGAGCGATCGATGCAAGGATCTCTACACAGCTCAAAGAAATCGAAGAGGCCATTCGAAACGTCGAACCGATATGATTTCGAAAACCCGTATTTACAAACTAGTATTCGGGTTCGCATTGATTTTGTCACCAGCTACTTTCAGTTTGGTGGCGGAACCTTGCGGGACCATGATCACATCCTTCGAAAGACCAGTAGTTTTAAAAACAGATTGGTTATTTAGGAAGGGTGATAACTTAGATTGGCGCGATGAGTCAGTTGAAGAATCTTTCTGGGTCAAACGATCTGTCCCCGATTATGGAATTTCAAAAACAGAAAACCTAACAGGATATCACTGGTATCGGTGTTCATTCTATTTACCAGAAAACTATACTACTCCTGTAGAACCCATCGCAGTCCAACTCGGTCGGATTCGAGATATTGATGAGTTTTATCTGAATGGAACTTTGATCGATAAAACAGGAACCGTTTTACCAAAAATGGAAGTGGACTTCCAAAAAATTCGAATTTATTCCCTACCAACTCACCTTCTCAAACCTGGCCTGAATGTAATGGCAATTCGCATCTACGCCGCGACCAATCTAAATGGACTGAAAGAAGCTCCCACGATTGCCAAAGAACGCCTATTACGCGAAGAAGTTTTTTCGAAAGAAGCCTTTGCAATGGTTTGCGGTTATGTATTCATATTTATGGGGATATATTTTCTAGTAGGTTCCATTGTTCGCGGCCGAGCAGGAGAAAACTTTTTCTTTGCTCTTTTTTCCATATTTATGGGAATCTATGTTCTGATCAGAACCCAACATCGCGATATTTTATTTGAAAGTTTTACTTGGTCTTATGTTACAGAACTTTTAGTTCTTATCTGCCTTCCTGTATTTTTTATCAACTTCATGCATCAGTATCTAAAGATGAAACGGAATGTTGTGTTACTTGTATATGAAGTATTCCTTTTTGCTTTATTTGTAATCACTTTATTCTTTAGAACTCCTAAGACTTGGATTTTGGTGATTGCTCTTTTTAATTATGCCTTACCAGTGGCAATGGGTCTTGTGATTTATCTATTTGTCAACAATGGCAAAGCAAACATTGCAAAAGTAAAATATATTCTAATTGGTATCGCCTCTTTATTGCCTACCATTCTGATCGATAGTCTTTCCGCTTTAGAAATCATTTCGATGCCAGGAACTCTTTATTTAGGATTTTTGATATTTCTTGTAATGATTTCAATCCAACTTTCGAACGACATCGTTTTGGGTTTAGAGAATTTTATCGAACAAGAAAAAGAACTGATCCAAATGGAACGAGTGAAAACAGGATTTCTTATCAATTTGTCCTCGGAATTCAAATCGGGAATGGAGAAAATCAAGAAGGCAATCGACAATATATCCTCCAATCACGGGAAAAATATTTCCAAAGAACCAACCAAAGTATCTACAAAATCTGCAGCTAAGAAGAAAACCAAACCTAAATCTGGTTCCAAACAAGAGTTAGATCCTATAAAACAAGCTGAAGACCATATTTCTTACATGAGTTATATGGTAGAAGAAGCAATTCTCTTACGAAAATTAGAAGACAAAACATACATACCTTTCTATGAAACTTTCTCAGTATCAGAATTGATTAGACACTGCGTTTCGAATGTTGAAAACCATTTAGAACAACACAGAAAAACTACTTCTATCGAAGTAAAACCGAATGATTTAGAAGTATTTTTTCCAAAGGAATTGTTCTTTTGTATCTTAAGAAATCTTATTGAAAATGCCTACCAATACACCGATCCAAAAACTGACATCAGCATAGAGTTTTTTAACCGCGATGGTTATCACCAACTCATTGTTATGGATGAGGGTATGGGTCTAAGCCAACTAGAAATGGAAACTATCTTTCAAAAGTTTGTCAGAGGATACCGTGATAAAAAAAATGAAATCCCAGGTGCTGGTATTGGTTTAACTTTAGTTGAGGCCACAACAAAATTTCTTGGTGGGACAGTGAGTTTAAAATCAAGTGAAGGTATGGGAGCCAAATTCACTATTCGTATCCCGGAGAAACCTAAAAAATGAAATCCTTTACATTCTTTCGAATTTTATTATTTAGTTTCTTTTTACTTACCTACAATTGTTCTCGCTCCACAGATGAGACCACCGTTGTATTACGTTTGGATGGCGAAGATTGGGGGATTTATTTCAACAATAACTCAGACATACTCAGTAATGAATTTAATGCAAATAATTTAGATCTCACAACTGTTCCGAGTAACTTTCGAAATTTAAACAGAAGTTATCGCGGAGCCATTTGGATTCGGAAAAGTTTTGACATCACTACAGAACAACACCAAAAATCCTTAGCACTACAACTTGGTAAAATTTATCAATCGGATGAAGTATTTATTAATGGAGTGCTTATCGGTAAAAACAACTCTGCGTTCGGAAAAGATCCTGATGAGTTTGCCTTTGGTAGACCAAGAATTTACCCAATTCCTCATGACCTATTATTAGAAGGAGAAAATGTTCTAATAATAAAAATTGATTCCTCATTATCCACCTCGGCAGGAATCATCACAGGACCAATTCGCATTGTGACTTATGAAGAGGCTCTAAATGGAAATCTTTATGATTCTCTCGTAGAACTTATCTTTGTTGGTTTTTATCTCTTTATAGCGTTATTTTTCTTTATTAACTTTTTCAATCTAAGAGATAAAAAAGAATATTTAAGTTTTAGCATTTTAGCCCTTATTTTTTCTGCTTATGAATTGTCAAAAAACGAAGTTCGTTTTTTTATAATCAATCAATTCGCAATATTAAAGTTTGTTGAGTATTCGTTTTTACTCATTCTTCCTTATGGCTTTATTAAATTTATTCAAGATTTCTTTGAACTAAAACCTTTTAAATACCAGAGAATATATCTTCTAACACAGTTTTTCTTTATAGCAATATTTGCAATACTTCATAATCCCGTATTCTGGTATAACTTCATTGGATATTGGGACATTCATCTTCTTGCGGTCATTGGCTATGCTATCTACGTAACGTTTATCAAACTTCGCGAACAAGCACGTGGATCGGCAATACACTTACTTGCACTTGTTTATTTACTTTATTCTATTTTAAAAGAAATCTTAATCGAAAGAGGATACCTAAATTCTCCATCCTCTCTCGAAACAAGTTTCTTGGTGTATTTGATTTTAATGACACTCGCCTTACGATTTCAATTTCTGATGATGAAACGAAAACTTCAAAATCGATATGAAAGACTAAAAGAGGCGGACTCATTACGTGAAAAGATTTTTTATTACATGGATGCGATGATTTCAGGCCCTCTGAAATCTATGAAAGACAAACTTATATCTTACCGCGAATCTACCCAAAAAGCAAAGGACAAAAACTTAGTAAAAGAAGTGATTGAAGTCCAATCATCCATAGACAATGTAATGGATGATATTATTGAACTTTCGAGATTGGAAGTCTTGAAAGAAGTTCCGTTTAAGGAACAAGTAAACTTCATATCCTTTATTAATGAAGTCATACCAGAAGATGATATAACCTACTCGATCAAGGTTAATCCTGAGACGGAAATCCATAATAGTTTGGATTTAATTAACTCCGTAGTTGTAAGACTAGTTGATTTTCCTCCATTCAAAGAGTTTAACCACAATGATCTAATCATCACACAAGATTTAAGGGGAAATGTTCACTTCCGATTTTTATTATTCCATAGCAATCCCAAAGTCTCACAAAGATTATTTAGCGATTTAGTTGAAAATTATAATACTTTAACACCTATAAAAGTAAAATGGGCAATCATATTGGAAATAGTTCGCCTATTAGGTGCAAAAATTGATTTCAAAATTATTAAAAAGAAATATCTTAAAATCGACCTAGGTATTTCTGCGATTGTTCCCGTTTCCGAACTGCAACCAGTGAAGGAATCGCAAGCTACTTCAGAATCTTCTTCAACGAAACCACAAAAGGAAGATTGGAAAGTAACTCTAAAACGGATTTGGAAATTTCTAAAAGAAACTGAAATTAAAATTCCAAACTTTAAAAAGAAAAAATAATTTCAGAATTTCATGATTATAAAGTACCTTACACAGCCAAATCCTGAATCATTAATGAAAGCATTTGAAGGATGCCAGGAATTATCTTTCTCTAAGGATGAATTTTTATTTCACGGCGGTGATAAAGTTGCCTATATGGATTTACTTGTCACGGGGGACTTACAAGTTTTCAAATATGATGGAAACATGAATGAAGTAACTTTAACTTTCTTTCGTCCTGTGAGTATCATTGCCGAGTGGGCAGTCATCCAAGGCATTCCTTACCCCGCTTCTGGACGGTTCACTAAAAATAGCACTATCTTACGGATGCCATTAACAGAAGTACAGACCCGCATTCATAAAAATATAGAACTCAATCATATTTTAATGCATTCGCTCATGAACAAAATTGAAACCTTAAATTTGGCAATCAACCGTGGCCTTACGATGGATGCCATGCAAAGGGTGGCTCATTTTTTATTCTACGGGACACCCGACTCACTAGCCTTGAAACAAACACAAATGGCGTCTCTTCTGTATCTCAGACCAGAAACATTTTCTAGAATCCTCAAACAACTCAAGGACCAAGGTCTCATTGATACCCAAAAGGGAGAAATCTCTATTTTGGACAAAGAAGGTTTACTTAAAATTTTAGCTTAGTTCTTGATTTGAATCAATGAAATGATTCTAATTATTAATAGTATCGAACTATGAAGGATTCATTTTTTCAGCAAAGTTTGTGGAACACTGCTTTCCGACCTTTTTTTTGGTTCGGTTCTATTTATGGCGTTTTTGTTATTGGGTTGTGGTTATTAGTACTTTCGAATACAATAAGCAATCCAATCGAAATTAACTCCATCCATTGGCATTCCTATGAAATGGTCTTTGGTTTTTCCAAAGCAATCGTACTCGGCTTCCTTTTTACTGCTGTCCAAAACTGGACAAACTCAACCATCCTAAAAGGGAAAAATCTATTTTTCCTTCTACTATTTTGGGCTTTAGGTAGATTTTCGATGTATCCTCTTGGATTTCCTGCCTATTTATCTTTTGGTTTGGACATTAGTTCAGATCTCATGGTCATCTACTTATTAATTCCGAAACTCATGGTGCCTACACAAAAACACAACAGGCCGATCGTATTCCATTACGCACTATTTACCATATTTCATTTGTTAAGTGGTCTTTCTGCTCGTTCGGTTTTACAACCGGAACGAACATTATTATTTGTTCACTTAAGTATTTTCGTAATCTTATTTTTGATTTTGATCATTGGAGGCCGTGTTGTTCCCTTTTTCTCTGGAGTTGTGATTCCAGGATATTCCTTCAAACGAATTCCCAAGTTAGAATCGGCTATCCTTTACTTACCCTTTGTCTTTTATTTTTTCAAACTCATCCAAGGATTTTTGGCACCAAATGTTTTCACTAACATTGACATTACAAATTTTAATTTAGTTATAGGGATACTTATTGCTTCTTTTTTAATCAGTTTCTCTTTGTTTGTAACCAATAGCATAAGATTCCTTTCTTGGAAACCTTGGAAGTCTTACAAAAAACCTATCTTATGGATTTTGTACATGGGTTACTTCTGGGTTTGTTTAGGTTTTTTATTTTATAGTTTGGCAGAACTCGGATACTTCCCTATCTCTTCAGCAATCCATAGTTTAACTGTTGGCGGAATCGGAGTTTTTATTTATGGAATGATCACAAGGGTGAGTTTAGGACATACCGGAAGAAGTATTGTGGCTTCCCGACTAACTGTATTTGCATATTTCATTTTTAATTTTGCTGTGATGGTTCGGGTCTTCTTTCCTTTGATGGGAGAATACAAGTATGCATACCATTTGTCTGGTACGATTTGGATTCTAACATTTTTAATATTTCTTTTACAATACACGAAGATTTTATTTAGCCCAAGACCTGACGGAAAACCCTCCTAAAGAAAAGATTTATACTCTTATGGCTCTTCGAAAAAACTCTTGGAGAGAATCGAGGAGCCTTTCAGGATGAAACAACATTTGATAACTAGCATTTCTCATCATAGCCGGTATCGTCGGTTTTTCTTCTGTTCCTATTGCCAAAGTATAAACTTGAATTCCATTAAACAAACATTCTCCGACCGCTTTATTTACATCCTCAATTCCATACTTTCCCTCATATTGATCATAATCATTGGGACGAGCGTCGGTGATTAAAATAATCCATTTTTGTTTGTATGATGTCTCCTTTAGTATCGAACTTGCGTGACGAAGAGATGGACCCACACGAGTGTATCCAACAGGGGAAAGTGGACCCAAACGATCACGTGCCACCATCCAAGGTTCCGATAATTTTTTTACGTGGATAAATTGATTATAATTACGAGTCCGTGAATAAAAACCGGCAATCCCAAAGGGAATTTTCAGATCTTCCAAACATTCGGAAAACAA
The DNA here is from genome assembly GCF_000332515.2 of Leptospira wolbachii serovar Codice str. CDC. Lineage (NCBI taxonomy): Bacteria > Pseudomonadati > Spirochaetota > Leptospiria > Leptospirales > Leptospiraceae > Leptospira > Leptospira wolbachii. The sequence continues at coordinate 2,394,225 of NZ_AOGZ02000014.1, read as the reverse complement.
GAGGAGGCTTTCCCTCTCGACATCCAAAACTCTTTTTTCTTGGATCCATGAGTCTGTAGATAAACTTAAATCGACAAGAAAATACAAAACCATATCCGACACATCTCGGATGGGATTCATATAAATCGATTCGGAAGGACTAATTTTAGCTTTGATATCTGCGTACCGATCCACAAGAGCATCCAAGTCAATATCAGCCCCAGCCACCAAACGTTTTTTGATCCGAGTCTGGTTTAGGAGAGCCATCATTTTCTTTTTCAATTGGATTAAATACGAATGTTGTTTTTCTAAAACTTGTTTTGTATAACCAACATCAGTTTGTTTTGGGAACTCTTCTACCACAGAACAATAGTTTGGTTTATAGTTTTTTAGTTTATAATCCCACTCCGAATAAGTAAAACTTTTTCCCTCATCTCGAACGTCTTCAATTTCAAGTAAAGTTCCAGATCCCGATTCACTGGTTCGTGTTGTATGAACTGGATCTTCTGTTCGGATGATATGTTTTAGGTTTAGCTCTTGTAAAGCCTCCTCCTCATCCATATCTTCTTCTCCATCAATGTCCCTCCATTGCCCATCAAACTCTTCGACTGTTTCGATTTTTTCAAAATTGTGACCCAAGGTATACTCTTCGATTTTTTTCTCATCGACTTCTAAAAGTTCGGCTTCGTTGGGATCCAATTTTTGTTTAGATTCTTTCGATTGGATTTTTTGTTTATTCGATTGGGATACAAAGTCTTTTCCAGCTGGAAATATTTGTTTCGTATCAGTAACGGATGTTTGGGCAGTAACAAGGATAGATTTAATTTTCGTATATTGTGTTTGGTCTTTTTTGCGAATCTCCAACCGTTCCTTTCGGATTTCTTTCCAGTCCAGAGTGATACCCGGAAACTTTTTTAAAAACTTCCGAAACTGATTAAAGAAATTTTTTGGAGTACGGGATGGAACTGCATTTTTAGTTTTCAAATCTTGCTGCAAATCAAAAAGAAAAGAAAGATAGGCAAGGAGAATCCGAACAAATTTTTTTGAAATAGATTCAGATACGAACCAATGTACAACTTCTGGGAATTTCAAAAAGTTTTGACCCAAGGAAATGGATTCTCCCCCAAGAATCAAAGTGACTGGTTCTTTTTTTAGAGTTTGTAAGTAGCGAATGATCCTGACTTCTTCGGATTTTAAATCATATCCATAATAGGGACTCGGTGGTGTAAGTTTTTTACGAATTTTTTTCCAAAGTTTATGACCTTGGTAGAATACAAACTGGTCCCATTCCAATGTGAAAACCTAAAAAATCAGATCGAAGCTGTCTTGTAAGGCAGCAACTGTATCTATATCATCAGAAAGCGGAAGGATGATGGCTGTTCTTCCTGCGAGGCGCGAGGGAAGCCCTTTTGTCATCAATTTTGCACAAGAAACAAGCAACCGCGTGGATACGGTTTCCGCCAAACCTAACTCTTGCTTGTTTCTAACAAGACCCGCAAATTGAACTAATTTTTTGGCGATTGGATCACTAATCCCAGTTTCTCCCACAATAATTTTTTCTTCAACAGAAGGTTTGGGATAAGGAAAGTCCATTCCCAAAAATCGTTGTTTGGTGGACGGTTTTAGTTCTTTAAATCCTCTTTGGTATCCTGGGTTATAAGATGCGACGAGTAAAAAATCGGGGTGTGCCACGATTTCTTCATTTTTTCTTTCTAGAAATAACGTGCGACGATGATCAGTTAGAGAATGGATCGTCACGAGTGTGTCTGGTCTTGCTTCTGCAACTTCATCCAAATATACAATGGCTCCTTCTTTGACTCCCGTTGTGAGCGGTCCATCCATCCATACAGTATCAGCCCCCTTCACTAAAAATCTTCCGACTAAATCGACTGAGGAAGTTTCATCATTGCATAAAATAGTGATGAGCCTTCGTCCCATTAAGTGAGCCATGTATTCCAAAAACCGAGACTTGCCAGATCCAGTAGGGCCTTTCAACAAAAGCGGCAGAGAATTCTCTGCCGCCATCTGAAAGATTTCTATTTCCTTACCGATTGGTTCGTAATAGGGTGCTTTCTTAGTTAACATAAATTAATCGAGGTCACCAACATTCTTACCGAGTGCTTCATTCGATGGAAGGCCATGTCGAATGAAATCAACGATAAAGTATGTGATCCCAACGGTAAAGAGAGTTGCCGCAAGTAACATTCCAATAAAATGGAATATAATTTCCTTTTGAACAACCAAAAAGTCCATACCCAACTTACGTTCTAAATACACTTGTGTGATCCCGGCGACAGCGAGTGCTCCAGTCATTCCCAACATTCCAATATTAGATGCCCAGAATGCTAAATAACCAGACATTCCTGTAAATAGTTTTCTTCCCGTAAGGTTAGGCATTGCATAAGAAATTACAGCTAACACTAACATGGCGTAAGCGCCCCAGAAAGCAAGGTGTCCATGCATCGCAGTGATGAGTGTTCCATGTGTCCATTGGTTGACCGCAGGCCAAGTATGAGCAAAACCTAGAAAACCAGCGCCAATAAAGGACATCATAGCACTTCCCAGTGTCCAATAGAGTGCGATTTTGTTCGGATGGTTTTTCCCTTTTTTGCGATACATATTGAGTGCCCAGATCGCCATTCCAAGGAAAGCAAGAGGTTCTAAAGCAGAAAAGATACCACCGACCATAAGCCAATACTTAGGGGTTCCGATCCAATAGTAGTGGTGACCCGTTCCCAAAATTCCAGAAAGGAAAGTCAAACCCACAACTACATAAAGCCATTTCTCGATCACTTCTCTATCCACTCCCGTGAGTTTGATGAGTAAAAAAGAAAGGATACCACCCATAATAAGTTCCCATACTCCCTCTACCCAAAGATGTACTACCCACCAGCGAAAGTAAGAATCAATCGTTTGGTTGTCGAAGTAAATCATACCAGGTAAGTAGAGTAAGGCGGCACATAATAAACCAAAGAAAAGAACAAGTTGTGTTGTACTTCTTTTTTTGGCTTCCCAAATAGTCATAGCAATGTTAAACAAAAATGTTAAAACATTCACAACAACCAAATAGTCAAGTGGCCTTGGGATTTCTAAAAATTTACGTCCCTCCCACCAGTTGAAGTGAAATCCTATAATGGCAATCACTCCAACAACCACCCAAGAAATGAGTTGGATGTAAGCGAGTTTGACACTATACAACTCTCTGTCTGATTCTTCGGGAATGATGTAATAAGCTGCGCCCATAAAACCGGTTAACAACCATACTACGAGTAAATTTGTATGTGTAGCACGCGCGGTATTGAATGGAATATAATCATGTAGTCCATCCAGGCCGATACGAGCAAAACCCATAATGAAACCATATACGATTTGTAAAGATAAGAGTAACATACAAGTTGCAAAGAACCAATATGCGACCTTTTGTGATTGGAATCTCATTGTTTCTCCTTATTTCAATGCAGAAAGATAGGTAACGATATCTTTTCTTTCTGGATCAGTTAACGGCAACTTAGGCATATTTGTTCCCGGTTTGATGGCCTGAGGATCTGATAACCAACGATTGAGATAATCAGAATCAAATTTACTACCTACGTGATCAAGTGCTGGCCCAACATTTCCCCCCTTTCCACCTACCGTATGACAGGCGACACAAAGTTGAGAAAACTTTTCTGGTTGAGACACAGCAACTGCATTGGTTTTGACCTGCGGGGCAGGAGAAGTCGCAATCGAATCAATGGGAATATTTGGTTTTGGAGGCCAGCCGTTGGCATCGATCTTACCTACCCAATCCAAAAAGGCAATGACCTGTCCTTTTTCTTCCTTAGTAAAGTTGTACTTCACCATTTTTCGTTCTCCAGGAAACATCGCCTGTGGATCGTCTAAAAATACATCGATCCAAGTGGCTCCTCGTCTTTCGACAACCTTAGTCAGATCCGGTGCATAATACGCTCCTTCACCTAACAGTGTATGACAACCCATACAATTGTTTTTTTCCCAAATTTCTTTACCCTTTAAAACATCCTCTGTGATGTTTTGTGCATTGGTTCGGGAATCAGTTTGTCGCAAGGTATCCACAGTGAGAAACACAAAGACAGCACTGAACAAGAAAGTGCCTCCCAAAAAGAACGCCCTAGCTTGCGATTTTGATAGCATCCTTGCCTCCTATTTTCAATTTTTAGAATTGTAAGAGCAGATTTTAGTTTCGGCATTGATTTATATCAAGTACGAATTTGAATTTTTCTAATATCATTGACATTTGAATCATGATTGGAGATTAATTGCTAACTAGAATCAATCTAATATAATAAGAACTACGTTCACAGAGAGTTTTCGAATACAGGTTGTCCTATGAATAGGAAATCCCTAAGAGTTAGTCAACGAAAGAGAATTTTCTTATTAAATTATATATATTGAATATTCACTTATTTGGAAATATTTAGAGGTCTTGGAGAATACGATGAATCAAAACAACATACAAACCAATCAATCCTTGTGGTATCCGCCTGGAGGTATCCTGATTTGGATGATTGTTCTTGTAGAAGTACTTACATTTTGTATGGGGATTGGCTCGCTCGTTTATGAAAAGTCGAATGATCTTGCAGCTTTTTCTTTTATGCAGTCACACCTGAACAAAACCTTTGCGTTTTGGAATACAGTGTTTTTACTTACGAGTGGTTTTTGTATTGCGACTGCTGTACTTTATAAAAGTAAAAACAACTTAAATCTTTTTACAGTCTTCTTATCTGCATCCATCTTATTTGGATTTGCATTTCTAATACTCAAATTTTACGAATTTAGAGAGAAATGGATGTTAGGTTATGGACTAGAAACCAGTATTTTTTTCAGTTATTATTGGTTACTCACTGGATTTCATTATCTCCATGTTGTCGTGGGAATTCTGATTCTTTTTTTCATCTATGGAAGCCGTAAAACCATATCTTTTGAAAACTTAGAGGCAGGAGCTGTGTTTTGGCATATGTGTGATTTGATTTGGCTATTACTTTATCCCGCACTTTATTTGATTCAGTAGGTACTAGAAAATGAAATTAATTATCATCACTTACAGCGTTCTTATGTTCATTGTTTACTTTTCCTTTTTTGGAATGGGCCAGACGATTCCAGGAAATTGGAATTTGATTCTCATGAGTGCTATCAAGTTTCTGTTGATCTGTTTTGTATTTATGAATCTGAAAGAGGCCAATCCTTTTTGGAAGGTCACATTCCCTATACTCATTGGAATCTATTCTTTTAGTATTTGGATTCTAACTTAGAAATGATCCCAAACGGGGAAGTGGTGCGGTTTTTGCGGTAGGTTTCCTGGTCTGTTTAAAATCACAACATCCATACCTATTGCATTTGCTGCTTCTGCTTCTTCTATGATATCTGTAAAAAAGCGAATTTGGTTCGGAGGAGATTTTAACTCGTTTGCAATATTTTCATAACTTGTTTTCTCTCTTTTTCCACCGACAGCAGTGTCAAAATAAGAAGTAAAAAAGTTTCGAAGATCACCTAACTCTGAATACTGGTAAATCAAAATTTGTGCTTCTACGGAACCAGAAGAATATACATGATTCTGAATTCCTTCTTCCTTGGCATTTTTTAAAAAAACAGGCACATCTTCATACACTATACTTTTGATTTCGCCTGACTCATAACCTTCTTTCCAAATTTTCCCTTGGATTTCTTTTAGAGGTCCAAACTTACGATCCTTCTCTATCAAATATTCAAAGTAAGAAGGAATGAGTTCCAAAGAAAAAGAGATAGTGTTCGATTGTTGTGTCGTCCCCTCTTTTGCAAAAAGATTCAGAAAACCTTTTTCACCTAATGTTATATCTTTCTCAAATTCTAATTGGATTTCTTTCTGGCGATCTTTTGAAAACTGGTATGTCTTTAAGAAGCTACCAATATGTTTTTTTGCATAAGGAAAAAGAACCTGATGGACAAAGGCGATTGGTGCCGTTGTCCCTTCAATGTCGAGTAAATTGTGTTTAATCTTCATTCAATCCAAATGGTAAAGATATTATGTTGCCGATGCATTTTGTTTCATAAGCAAATGCATCCTTTCTTCATCTTTTTCGTAATTAAACAAAACAAGAAACCATGCGAAAGCACAAGGAATCCAGAATAGGATTGATATAGATAAAGCAAGTCCCCGGTCAGGAGTCAGACCTAAAATCACTGCCGACATCACTGGCCCAAGCCCTTTTCCCAAATCATCCGTAAGGTTATAAATAGAGAAGATCGCACTTCTTGATTTTGGTTCGTTTACATTCAGTAAAACAGCTCGCACATTCGGCCCAGTGACAGAGATCATAATTCCAGTGAAAATATTTAGAGCAATGAATAACCCCATAAAAGGGACAATATCAAAGGAATATAAAAGTAAGATTGCTGGAAATACGCCAAAGAATGTGGTTCCCATACAGAGAAGTGGTTGGTAGGTTTTTTTGATATTATACAAAATTTGACCGAGAACCCCACCGAAAAAAGTTCCAATAAAAATTCCGATCGCGGCAAAGGTAATCATACCAGCAGAAACTTCTTTGGAAAGGTGGTAAGTGTGTTCATAATAATCAGCCAAATAAACAAAGAAGACTCCCCAAGGAATACAACCTGGTAGGCCTTGTAAAAAGGCTCCTAAGTTGGTTTTGTTTTCAAAGAGTAATTTAAAATCTTTTAAACTAATTTTGTGAGACAGTTCATCACTGACAACACCTTCGGCCCCGCCACGTTTAGGCTCTTTACAAAAGAATAAATAAATTGCTGCGAATATAAAAGAAGGCGCAGACATATAAATAAAAGAAGCTCTCCATCCGTTAATAGGATCTGCTCCACCCAAAATTCCACCGAGGAGTTGCCCTACTCCCACACCAAGCCCCATTGCCAAAGACACGTATCCGGTAGCAATCGCTCTCGACTGACTAGAAAAATAATCTCCAATCAAACTAAAGAGTAAGGGGAAAATTCCACCAAGACCAAACCCACAAAGGGTACGCAAAACCAAAAACTGATCATACGTTTCAACATAAGCAGTCAGAAAACAGGGAATTTCACCGAGAAGTACTGTTGCGAGTAGTAAGTTCTTTCGCGAAAATGTTTGCGATAGATATCCCATGGATAAGGAAACCACTCCACCCAAAATAAAAAACAATACGGGAATGATCCCACCTAACTTCCAATCAACTTCGTTTGGATCTGTAATTCCAAGAGAAGCACCAATATTTTTCATATTCGGTGCGATCAAGTTTTGGTCGCCGAACAAAAAGAAGGCCATTCCTAAAATGACCCAAAATGCTAAAATCCCTCTTGCTCCATGGTCTGCGAGTTCGGCGAGGCCAAAGAATCGCAGATAGGATTTATCTCGTATTGTTTGTTTTTGGTTCATGGATTGTTTTTCCTTTCTATTTGTTTTCGATAGACAAAAATAAATGAGAGCGTAAATAAAAATCCAAGAAAACCCACGACTGCAAAAAGGGAAAGGTCCCAACTCGTAAGTATGGATCCATTCCAAATTTCTGGATTCGGATTGTTGGAAATAGTAGGAAGTGGTTTTCCGCCTGAGAATGTAAATTCCACAGTAGTTCCAAATTCTAAGGAACTAAGAACGTAAGCACTCAGGCCAGCCGGAACATCTTTGTCTAGTTTGGTGACTGGAGTTTTTTCACCGGTGGTAATTTCCATATCTTGCGGTTTGACAAAGATGGGAAATTTTCCATTTTCGGATTCAATTAACATTCGTTCGCTGAATGTATCATTGTTATTTGGGATGAAATAGGAGATTTGCATCTCCGATACACCAGGTAGGATTGCCCGATCCAAAATCCTTCCTCCATTAGTTCCTTCCGGAATTCCTAAAGGAATGGCCATTTTACTTCCTGGCTGTTGGATTTGTGCCAGGATCTCTGTAGCTTCTTTAGCAACAGAATATTCTAAAGGAGATAATTTGGAATCATAGGATCTGGGAGGTTTACTCGAGTTATCAATTAGAAATAGTTTAAAAACGCGAAGGCCTTTTTTTTCTCGCATAACTTGCATTAAGCTCTTTACGGCGACTTGTTTGCGATCGGCCCCCGTATCAAACACTGTTACTTCTTGCGGAGATGTACGAAACTTGGTAGTTGGCGGAATCATTTTATTATAATTTACGCCTTGGTATTGAATCTGCAAAAGGATGGGTGCTCCTTCGGGCAAATCCGTTTCGGGAAAACGAAATTTACCCGATTGTGGACCGATGTCTGCTAAAGGAACCATCGCACCTTGCAAAGCCAACATTCGAATCGAATCTGCCTTACCAAGTCCACCGGTTGTACCATTTTGTATAGTTCCATAAATGGAAAGTTTTTCCGCATAACTTGCGCTTGAGAGAAATAGGAGAATCAATATTGGGAAAAGATGGCTTCGAAACATTTTGATACTTTTTCTCGTTCTTTCGATTCCAATCCAAGTGAAAAAACGGTAGTTTTTAAAAATTTAGAGGCGACAATAGAGGATACTGGACATAATGTTTTAGATAGGAAAGGAAAGCCCGGCTAAATGAAGCAACTGAGCGAAATCGTTCACAATTCCTCAAAAGATGAGAGGGATATACTACTAGAATACCAAAATATCGATGTTTCCAAGCTGGAAACTCTGAATGTTTTGGGAATTCCCATCGACAACGTCACTACAGACGAAGCCATTGCTAAACTCTTCCGCGTGCTTGAGAAAAAAGAAGGCATGCACCACGTTTTATTTTTAGATCCGATCAAACTCATGCGGATGCGTCCGAAAAAATCACTCCACCGGATTGCAGAAAAAGCCGGAACCATTCTGGTCGAAGGAGCTGGAATTGGATGGATGACTTCGGGAAGACTCAAAGAAAGAGTCACTCCCATTGCCGTCATGATGGATCTCATTCGTCTGGCAGAACTCAAAGAATTCACCGCCTTTATCTTTGGGGCAAAAGACGAAATTGTAGAACGAATTTATTTTAACCTCACAAGACACTTTCCAAAAGTTCGTATCGTTGGAAGGCATGCAGGTCATCTGGACCGGCAACGAGAGATGCGAGTCAAAGAAGCCATCCGAAAAACAGGACCCGATATCATCTTCCTCGCGATGGATTTTCCTGACCAAGAAATTTGGATCGAAAACAATACTGGTTATTTTGGCAAAGCAGTTGTGATCGGTGTGGGTGGCGCCTTAGATATGTTATCTGGTGCTGACAAAAAAGCCCCTGAGTGGTTCAAAGAAAGAGGACTGATTTGGTTTTGGCGAATCCTCGCAAGACCTTACCGAATCCAAAGAATGTGGGAAACTTTCTATTTCTTTCTTCTCGGGATTCGCGAAAGATTCCGCAAACACTAAATTCGATCTATTTTTTGATTTCGGTCAACCGGTCGAGTGTTGGAGCTAACCAATCTTCTAACAATGGTTCACGGTCGAGTTTGGCCCGAACGAACACCAAATCTTTGTTAGAGTTTGCAATTTCGCTTACAGAACCAATTTTGCGTGCCGTCTCCATGGCTTTCCAATAGTATTTAAGAGCATTGATAGTATCTTGTTTTTTCTCATACACTGCCCCAATATTGTTATAAAGGGCTGTGAGGGTTTCATACACTTCTCTATGATCCGAATTTTCTGTATCGATTCTTCCCAAACTTTGTTCTTTCAGCTCAAAATCATCTTTTAACTTCAGATAGTTGCCAAGGGCAGCATTGTACTGTCTTGTATAGTAAAAGGCATTTCCTTTTCCAAAAAGTAAGGTTGCGTTATTATAAATATCTTCTTCCGGAAGTTCTGCCCAAAAATCCAAAGTTTGCGCAAAGTCTCCATGGTTATAATCAATCCAACCTAAGTAATAATAACATTCTCTGACTATCTTTGGATCTTTTGAAATATCACGATCCAAGGCAGCTAAGAAGGATTCGCGAGCCATAAAAAGACCATTTCTTCTTTCTTTCTCTTCATAAGAAAGAGTTCCAATACTACGTTCTGGATAGATTTTTTTACCAGGAAACTCTCGTATATTGTCTGTTACGTTAATCCCAGCCGCTTCCAAAAATTGGATTTTTCCTAAGTTAAACGAAATCCTTCCAGGACTTCCTTCGAGTAAGGTTTCATCCTCATCTCTTTCACCAAGCCTTTCTCTATAATTTTGATAACGGTCGTCCGCTTCTCTGAGGAGTTTTACAGCTTCATCATAATTTTCTGTTTGGATATAATACTCAGCCATAAGTAATACAGCTAAGTAATGGCGGATATCGTAAGTTGATGCCAATTCCAATTGTTTGAGGGCACGTGCCGCTTCTTCTTTTTTGAAATAGAACCGAGCTCTTTGGTAATATCCTTCCGCAAATTTAGAACCACCTTCTTTTCCATAAGCAATGTTTAAAAGGTATTCCACATTATCATCAATCTCCATTCCGGTCACTTGGTCTTCTGGGTTGATGTTGTATTTGATTCTTACTTCTTCAGAATCTAAATCAATATAAAAGGATGCTAGTTTTGCCAAAACAAAGAGAGAAAGTTCATCTTCTATATTCAGAGCATTACGAACTTGTCTATGATGGTTTAAAACATATTGAGGGTTATTATCTCGTTTCCACATTTCGATGTATGTTGATAAAATCCCACCATGTCCAATGGCATTTTTGGGATACTTCTCAATGATATCGTTATAGTATTTAACAGCCGTTCCAAACTCTTGTTTGTTGTAAAAAATCTTGGCAATTCCTGCGATCGCATCGACATTATCTGGATCGCCACCATCGGTAAACACTCGTTTGAAGTATTCAATGGCAAGATGATCATTTTTGTATTTTTTGCGATTACTACCAGGAGGAACTTCGATAAAGTCCTTTCTGTGAAAGGAGTGGAAGGTTCCCAGGGCAATGTAGGTATCAATATCATGGATATTGTATTTAAGCCTTGAGGCAATGTAAGCCCCAGCCTTCAAAACCCTTCTTGGAACCTTGTCTTGAGACGTAAGATAAAATGCGAGTTCTGAAAGTGGTCGTCGGCCAGCCGTTTCAACTCCTGCATCATTCCATTCTGTTTTTTTCGCAAAACTGATGTTTGGTACTTCTTTTCTATTTTCCCAAGCACGTTTGTGTTCTTTGTCTTCTGGCTCGTAACCAAAATCAGGTTCCACTTTTCCAAAACATTTTTCAAAGGCTCTTTCATATAGCCCTGCTTTGGTATACGCAGTACAATATTTATTCAAAAACTCTAAGTTATGTGGGAAAATCTCTTCCCCTTTGATAAAATAATTTTCTGCATCGGCCAGGAGTTTTTTCTTCTCAAGAGCATCTGTTTCATAACTATACTCTTCGATTTTTTCGAGTCCGAGTGCATACTGAGCTTTAGCACGATACGGAACAATGACATATTTCCAAAGAGTCACGATCCCAAAAACAAGAAATACCGCTGCTGCTGATGAAAGAATAGTTCTACGAACTAACTCTCGTTTGCGTGCAGCTCCTTCTTTTGTATAGGCATCTCGGCTCGCAATGATGGGAACGCCATCGGCAGAAAATTTTCCTGTAGAATCGCTGAGTTCGACTCGTTCTCCCAGAAGACCACTTAAGTAACTGGCGATGTCTTCTGGTTTTTGTTGTGCCTTGATGAGCTCAATGATTTCTTTCTGATTACGAACCGGAATCCTTTGGTTCACAATCGTATCAATGATTGTACGACGAAGTTTTGGCGGATAACGAAGTAACTCGGATTGGATGACCGCCAACTCTTCATCTGTTAGGTTGGCTTCTAAAGACTCTTCTGGTTCGTCTTCTTTGCCAAGAGACATGAGGTCTTCTTCAAATCCCCCAGGGCCCTCTGAACCAAAGTCATCCATTGTAGAGACAGGCATATCATCAATGGATGGTGCTAAATCATCAAAAGACGGAGCTCCGAGATCGTCATCGAGACTCGGTGGTTCCATTCCCACACCCAAGTCACCAAAAGGATCATCAAATCCACCACCTACATCGGCAGGTTCATTATCACGAGACGAAGCGGACGGACTGTCCATATTTCCGAAAGGATCATCACCAAAATTGGATTCTGCTGGGGTTGGGGTCGATCCCATATCCGCAAAGGGATCATCGCCAAAAGAAGGTTCTCCCCCAGAAGCAGGAGTAGAAAGATCACCAAACGGATCATCGGCGCCCCCTGTATCGGAGGTAGGTGTATCAAGTCCGCCAAATGGGTCATCGCCGAAACTTTCTGTCGATGTTGGTGTGGCACCCATATCCGCAAAAGGATCGTCGCCGGCCGGAGTTGTGTCCCCACCACCTCCAAAATCAAAATCATCACCGGCAGGGGTTGGTGTTTCTTCGCCGGAATCAAAACCAGCAAACAGATCTTCGTCGGTAGTAGGAGGAGTATCTTCCTCACCACCTAAATTGGCAAAAGGATCATCGCCAATGACAGGAGCTGGTTTGTCTTCTAAAGGAGCTTCATCGACGGCATCTAAATTAGCAAAAGGATCATCTTCCCCAGAAGTTTCTCCTGGAGTGCCCATACTTGCGAACGGGTCTGGTTCGTCTGTGGTTCCTGAATCGGAAGCAAAGGGATCGGATTCTTCTGTGTCAGAAGAAGGGGCATCAAAATCAAAATCGTCAGTAGCAGCAGGTGTGGGGCTGGGTTTTGGTGAGTCTTCACCGAGAAGTTCATCTAAATCAATTCCATCGTCTTCTTCTGCTTCTCGGTTGGGAAGTTTGGGAGGACCAAAATCATCGTCCTCATCGTCGAGACCGGAGAAAGGATCCCCTGCTTCGGAATCGCCGGCCCCTTCGTTATCAAAATCATCAAAGGTGGAGCCAGAATCTTCGTCCGTGTCGGCTTCAGGTTCAGAAGGTACGATGGGACTCGTATATCCCAGTTTCTCACGTAAAACCTTCGCCATCGGATTCAGTTCTTCCGATGAAAGCGGATTTTTATTGAGAGCCGAAAACATCGTCTCGATTTGTGTGATTTCTTCCGGACTCAATTTGTCTATCGGCTCAGCCATTACGGGTCTATTCCTAATGAATTATCGGCCCCTTCTTAAAATGACAGAATATTTTTTTTATTATGTCAGATGGTTCCCGTAGAAAAAAACCTTTCACTCTCTTTTTTCATTTCTGCCGAAAATTATCTAGAAGGACTCCTTAACGACCACGACTATGATGAAATCCAAATCCATCCTTATCGCCCTATTTTTACTCTTTTTCACAGGAATCGGAATCTTTGCCGAGGATGGAATGGATTGGATTGGAAGTTTTTCCTCGAAAGAACTAGAGATGTCCGATGAAACAGAAGACCAAGATACAGTCTATTACCTCTGGCAACTAGAAAGTCTCAAAAAAAATATTGCTCCACGTTACATTCGTTATCTCGATGTGGAATCTTACGTATCCTCTGGCAAACTAATACACAGAGGAATTCTTTTTACCTACAATGGACTCCGGGATGAATCTGTAGAAATCTGCGGAAGTTTCAACAATTGGGAATGTTCCGATATGAAGCGAAATCAATATGGTATCTATTATACCGTGGTGGAACCCACTCAAATCACTGATACTTACGAAGAAGATCCAGTGTATGAATACAAGTTCCGAGTGAATGGACTTCTCACTTATGATCCAGAAAACTTTGACAAGTTGGAAGATGGCTCTGGATCTTACTTCTCTCGTTTTATTTTAGAAGGAAAAGATACTGACCGCCAAACAAAAACTATGGTGCTCGAAGATTCTGCAAACGAAGAACGTGACTTACGGACGGTTAAGTTCCAAATCTATTTACCAAATGCAGAGGTGGTTCGTGTTGTGGGAAGTTTTAATGATTGGAACCCAGAACATGATTTTTTGAAAAAAGATAGAAAGGGAGTTTTTACTCTCGAAAAGAAACTACTCCCGGGTGAATACCATTACCAATTCATTGTGGATGGGGATTATATGTTGGATACTTACAATCCAACAACTCATATCAAAGTGGATACCAATGAATCCGTTTCATCACTACTCGTACCAGAACGGAATTATGCTTTAGAACGTAAGATGTGATCGCTCACACTTTACATTTTAAACATCATGATATTTGATACTTCTCTAGAATTAAGAATAAAATATGACAAAAAAGAAAGTTTATCAAAATCCGAGATTACCTCTTTACTTAAAAATTCTAAATTAGTTCAGAATTTAACAAAGGATATTAATCAAAATCCGTTATTTCTTATTTGGAAATTAATTGCACTTAGTGAAATTCCATATTCTATACAACTACCATATACTAAGAAAATAGTTGATTTAATTATCAAAAACCTTGGAACTTCTGAAGGATTTTCTCTCACTGGAAATAAGGAAAATTTATTACCATGTTACAATGCTATATTAATTAAAGCCTTTTGTAAATTGGGTCTACAATCTAATAAAATTGTCAAAAATGCTGTTAACTGGATCATAAATTATCAGGCTTTCCATAGAAATTTTAACTCTGATTGGAAGGAGGCAGAAATTTTAAAACATGGCGGATGCCTTAAATCTACTCCTTGTTATATAGGATTAGCCAAATCAGTAATAGCTTTACACGAATATAATAAATTTGAATCAAATAAAAATCTTCAACTAAAACTTGAGGAAGGTACAGAGTATATTCTGCAGCATCACCTTTTTAAGAGACAATCGAATGGGAACCCAATCACTAAACACATACTTGATCTTTATTTTCCCGAAAATTACAATATAACTATTTTAGAATTACTCTGGTTTATCTCTGAAACAGATAAAATAAAAGACACAAGAGTTAAGGATTCTATCGAATATATTAATGAAAAAAGAAATAAAAACAAAATGTGGGCTGTTGACTATGTTTATAAATCAAATGGCTACATTTCATTCGATGGAAAAGCAAAAGAAGGTCAATGGATTTCTTATTTAATTAACACAATCCAAACGTATTACTACGCATAACAGTCATTTACTGTTCTAGTGTGGCCGTCATGGATCCTTTCGAGGAACTCATCCGAGGGTCTGGGCCGTAGTTTAAGATCCGTTCGTGGACAAACTCGGCGTGTTCTAATTCCCCTGAAAAAACTATGGTTTTCTTTTTTGTATCGACTTCAACGGCATGTTGGAAGGCCTTTTCCCAAGGCATTTGGCAGACATCCATCAACATCTCAATGACATATTCGTAAGTGTGAAAGTCATCATCCCAAAGTACAACCTTCCAAGGCCCGTCATTACGACGTGGCCTCACTTCGGTTTCTTCTAAGATGGATGGTTGGGAAACTCCGGCACCGGTCATAACCCAAAACCCAAACCTTATTTTTTCTTTTTGGAAATGGCGATTTCTGCGTGGGAAACTACATCTTTGGCACGGAGACCGAAGTAGTCGAGTAGACCACTCCAAGTTCCCGATTTACCAAATGTATCTTTCATTCCCACTTTGATGACAGGAACGGGATACTCTTCGGAAAGAAGTTCTGATACAGCAGAACCAAGACCACCAATGACATTGTGTTCTTCACAAGTGACAATGGCCCCACATTCTTTTGCTTTGGCGATGATGGCTTCTTTATCCAAAGGTTTGATGGTAGCCATATTGAGAAGGCTTGCATTAATTCCTTTTTCTTTGAGAAGACCCACAGCAATCATGGCTTCGTTTACCATCACACCATTGGCGATGATACAAACATCTTTTCCTTCCGAGATGACTTCTGCTTTTCCAATTTGGAATTTGTAGTTTTCTCGTTCAATCACAGGGATTGCCGGACGGCCTACTCTTACGTAAACAGGACCTTTAAAGTCTGCAATTGCATGAATGACTTGTTTGGTTTCGTTAAAATCAGAAGGACAAATCACTGTCATTTCAGGAATGACTCTCATAATTGCAAAGTCTTCAATACATTGGTGAGAAGCACCGTCTTCTCCCACTGTGATTCCACCGTGAGAAGCAACGAGTTTAACATTTACCTGTGGATAAACAACACTATTGCGAACCACTTCCCAAGCTCGCCCGGATAAAAACATAGCAAAACTGGAAGCAAAAGGTACAAATCCGGAAAGAGCAAGACCTGCCGCATGACCGACTAAGTTTTGTTCAGCGACTCCAACGTTAAAAAAACGTTCAGGGTATTTTTTCTTAAAATCTGCAGTTTTAGTGGAACCAGAAAGATCCGCATCTAAAACTACGACGTCTTGTCTGGATGCACCTAACTCAACTAAGGCTTCGCCGTATGCATCTCTTGTTGCTTTTTTGTCCGCAGTGGATTGGCTAGGTGCTCCCATATTATCCTTTTTTTAAAGCTTCTGCTTTATCAGTTTTTTCCCAAGTAAATGTACTACCTGTTCTACCAAAGTGACCATAAGCCGCTGTTTCTTGGTATTTTCTTCCTTTTCCAAGAAGATCCAAACCATCAACGATACCTTTAGGAGTGAGTTTGAAGTTTGCTAAAACTCGTTTTGCAATTTCTTCATCGGAAATTGTTCCTGTTCCGAATGTATCCACAAGAACAGAAACTGGTTCTGCCACACCAATGGCATAAGCAAGTTGCACTTCGCATTTGTGAGCAAGACCAGCTGCCACAACGTTTTTCGCAATATAACGACCGATATACGCAGCAGAACGATCCACTTTAGATGGATCCTTTCCAGAGAAAGCACCACCACCATGACGACCCATTCCACCGTAAGTATCTACGATAATCTTACGACCTGTAAGACCTGTGTCACCATGTGGTCCACCAATCTCAAATTTACCTGTAGGGTTGATAAAATAACGAGTGTTCACAAGAAGCTCTTTTGGTATCATTTTTTTGATACATTCTTCGATCACTGCTTCTTCGATTTGTTTGTGAGTCACACCTGGTTTGTGTTGAGTGGAGATCACCACTGTATCGACTTTCTTAGGTTTTCCATCTTCGTATTGGATGGTCACTTGTGATTTAGCATCTGGGCGTAGCCATTCGATTTTGTTTGTATGGCGAAGTTCAGATAAATGTTCTAAAAGTTTGTGCGAATAGTAAAGAGGAGCTGGCATAAGTTCTGGCGTTTCTGCAATTGCAAAACCAAACATAAGACCTTGGTCTCCTGCCCCTTGTTCTGTATGAAGTCCTTCTCCTTCATTTACCCCTTGAGCAATGTCAGGTGACTGTGCATGAACATGGGAAGCAACCACAGCAAAATCAGCATCGAAGTACATATTGATATCGTTATAACCGATTTTTCGGATCACATCACGTGCGACTTCTTGTGTGTCTACTTTTCCTTTACTGGTAATTTCACCAGCGATCACAACTAAGTTTGTAGTGACGAGAGTTTCACAAGCCACACGAGATTTTGGATCTTGAGCTAAATACGCATCGAGAATGGCATCAGAGATTTGGTCGCAGACTTTGTCTGGGTGTCCTTCAGATACGGACTCGGAAGTGAAGATATAGTTTTTAAGAGAGGACATATTTTTTACCTTACTTGGTTAAAATTTAGAGTTTAGGCGGTACGTCAATAGAATTGTCGGGGTATAGTCCACGCACATAGGATTCTAGGATTTCGGCATTTTTCCCCATGGCAATTTCCAATTTTTTGGCATATTCATCCATTTGGCTCTCCGAAAGGCCTTTCGGAACAAAGAACGGCTCCCCGTATTGGATAAAAAGTCGGGCTCCAAACTTAGGAAAAAAATGCCTGTCCCAACTTTTGAAAGTATAGGCCCTGTCATAACAAGAATGCAAATACAGGATGGGAAATCCTGTAAGAGAAGCAGTCACAATCACTCCTGGTTTCACTTCCCGTCTCGGGCCCTTGGGACCATCGACAGTAAAAATAGGAACCGCACCTTGTTTCATTTCTTTTAAGATATTGCGAAATGCGCCGGTGCCCCCTCGTGTAGAAGAACCGCGAACCGAACGAAGGTTAGAGCGAGCAAAGGTTTGGTGGATGATCTCTCCATCTTTGGATTGGGAAACAAGTGCCACCATATCTGCTTTTTTCTTTCGTTTCAAATACTGAGTGGCATGCCTATAAAGAGAAAGTGTGGTTTCATGAAAAACAGCA
Source organism: Leptospira wolbachii serovar Codice str. CDC (assembly GCF_000332515.2). Lineage (NCBI taxonomy): Bacteria > Pseudomonadati > Spirochaetota > Leptospiria > Leptospirales > Leptospiraceae > Leptospira > Leptospira wolbachii. The sequence continues at coordinate 2,376,235 of NZ_AOGZ02000014.1, read as the reverse complement.
ATGATGTAACCTGAACCTTTTTCAATGACCTTGGCACTTTCCTCGGGGATGATGAATTTTTGGTTTCGAACAAATAGGTACCAAACTCGGACAATGAAATGAACCACCCAACTGAGGATAATGTATTTGGTTTTGGAATAAGGTTTTTGTTTGTTATCTGGAATCAAAAAGAATGGTCCTTACCGATCTCCCAAAGGACATCGTTTTCATAAATTTTCACTATAGGTGCCACACCCGGCTCAGGTTTGTCGTGTAACAAAGAATAAATCATGGATTTCGCAACATACTCACCGGGAATGGGTTTGTATTTTTTGAGCCCCAGAAGACCAAAAGGAATGAGATGGCCAAGAAATTCTCCCACTTTCTCTCCCACTCGCACCTCTTCTCTTTCTCCGATAAGTAAAGAAGGCCGAAAGATTCCTAAAAAGGGAAATTGTAACTTACGTAGTTCCGTTTCAATTTCGCCTTTCACTCGGTTATAAAATATCGAAGAGTTCGGATCTGATCCCATAGCTGTAATGATATAAAATCCTGGGATCTTTTTTTCTTTCGCTTGTTTTGCTGCCAGCAATGGATATTCGTAATCAATTTCTTTAAACTTCTCTTGGCTTCCCGCTTTATTAATGGTTGTACCCAAACAACAAAATACAGCATCGATCCCTTCGGGAATGGAAACTTTTCCCACTTTAAAATCCTCAAAACGAACTTGTACCACTTCAATGGGGACATTGGGATTGGAACTAGAGGGTGAGTTTCTCGCCCAAACAATTACCTTTTTAATTTGAGGGTAAAAAACTAGAGAGAGTAACACTTGTTTACCGATAAGACCAGTTCCACCAAGGAGTAGTATTTTCATTTAATCTCCAAACTACGTGCGAGCATGGAATCCGTAAGATTGAGCCTTTCTTGAAATTGGATTCCTGCAATATAATAAATTACGTTTTTGATTTTGGAAGTTTGGGTCCAGATAATTGTACCTTCAAAGAACATCCGTTTGGTGCCTTTTGACCAAACAATACTACCCAAAACTTGGGACTCAATTTCATCGCTGAGTAAGTCATCCTCACCCAAAAAACAAAGGCCCTCTTCCGAAATATTCCCTAACTTTCCGAACAAAGTGATCCCTTCCAAATCCAATTGGACCTCAAATCCAGAAAAGTCACCTGGAGATATTCTTGGAAGCCTTCGCTCACTTTCCATAGCAACAAGGTACAAGGATTCCCATTATTGGAAACGAAAAAAGCAAATTAGAACTGAAAGTAAATGAACGGAACAGAATTTTCTGGTGTAGCCAAATTTAAGACAAGAAAGAGAACCGGATAGAGGGCAAACTCCAAACTAGCCGGGATTTTTTTGCCTTTTCCCTTTTCAAAGATCAAATAACCGATGGCATGGCCCAAATACAAGAAGAATAGGATCCAAAGGAAGTCCTTCCACATATAAGGCCGGATTTGTCCCATCTGAAAAGTAAAAATTCCCCGAATGTGGATCCAGGCATTTTCCCAAGTAAGGGAACGGAAAAAAACTGCACCTAAAAAGAAAATGGAGCTATTCAGAATATTCTGAAAGAGCCAAAGAGGAACTTTATACCAATGTTTTGCCTTTGCATTGTCCTTTTTGTCAGGAAACCACTCCTTCCAAACCTCTTCCAAAACATAAAAAACACCATTGAGGGATCCCCAAAACACAAAAGTCCATTGAGCTCCGTGCCAAACTCCACTCACAAACATAGTAAACCAAAGATTAAACTTTCGTCTTACTGATGTTACCCGACTTCCCCCCATAGGAATATAAATATAATCGCGTAACCAAGAATTTAAGGTCATGTGCCACCGGCGCCAAAAACCAGAAACGGAAGTGGCAATGAAAGGCAAATTGAAATTAGTGGGAAGTTTGTAACCAAGTAACATGGCACTTCCAATCGCCATATCCGAATATCCGCTAAAGTCTAAATAAACCTGGATTCCACCCAAGGCAGCTGCAATTAACAAGGCGTAGGCGTGATGTCCAGCAGGATCTGCATAAATGGTATCAATGGTAGGAGCCACCATATCAGATAGGATTGCTTTTTTAAAATAACCTAACATAAAGAATCGAATCGCAACCCGAAACTCAATATCTTCCAATTTCTTCGGAACGTACAATTGTGGCATAAAGGTCCTTGCCGTCACAATCGGGCCTGCTACCAATTGCGGGAAAAAACTTACAAACAGAGCAAAACGAATGAAATCTTTTTCAGCCGGGATTTCCCTGCGATATACATCAATCGTATAAGATAAAGATTGGAAGGTAAAAAAGGAAATTCCCGCAGGAAGAATGATTTTAAGAACAGGAAGTGCATCTGCACCAAACATTGGATTGGTGACAGTGTTGATAGAGGTCACAAGAAAATTATAGTATTTAAAAAAGCCTAAAATAAAAACCAGGTTCGTAATCAAACTAAAAAGTAAGAGGTAGTATCTTACTTTTTCCCTAGTCTCTGAGCTAAGTTTGAGTCCTACAAAATAGTCAATGGCAGTAGAAAGCAAAATGAGCGCACCGAATCGGTAGTCCCAAGACATGTAAAAGAAATAACTACTAATGAGTAGGAATACGTGTAAGATTCGTGTTTCTTGAGATTGGTTCGAAAAAATGGCGGGGAATACGTACCAAACCGTAAAAAAAACGAAGAGAAAGAAGACAAAATATTCAAAATCAGAAAAGATCAATGGGATATGCCTTCTATTCAGACCAGGCTCTTTGAAAAAATATGTCTGTCAATCATTTCGGCTTGCAGATGGCAACAGAATCGCCTATGATATACTTCTAGTTTTCTAGCTAAAAACTTAGAGGTATAAAATGAAAAAAATATTAAAAACATCTCTCGTGGGAATTTTGTCCTTTGGCTTACTTTCCAATTGTTTTGGAAAATTTGGTGCTGTCAAAGCAGTTTACTCCTTTAACGGAAATATCCAAATTGGTTCTGGCAAACTTGCAGGTTTCTTTCGTTCCCTTTTAATGATCTTCCCACTATACATTGCTTATGGATTTGGAAGTTTTTTAGATATCTTTATTTTCAACCTAATTGAGTTCTGGACTGACAAAAACCCAATTGCTATGGCTGAGTATGACTTTGATGGAAAACTCGTAAAAGAATACAACCAAGATGGTCAATCCATCACTCTTACTTACACAGAGTGGGGTAAGGTTCTAAAAATGGAAGCACCAGGCCAAAAAGGAATGGAAGCTGTTTATTTCTTAAAAGATCGCCCAGAAAAAGCATTCCGTTTGGTGAATGGAAAGTATGTGGAAATCATCCAAACTAGCGGACCAATCCTCCCTCCGCTTTCCGTAAAACACATCTAAACTTACCTGTTTGCCCCTAATTTTAGGGGCAATCTATATCCGATACTTAAACTATGAATCGTTTGTATTTTGTTTCCTTCCTGTTACTCCTCTCTTTCGGATGCCAAACTCCGCAACAGGTAATCACACCAACCTTCCCCACCCATACGGAACAAATCAATCTCAACCGAATTAAGATGATTACCAAATCGGAAGCATTTCATACCGATTCCAAAGAAGGAAAAAAACCTCTGACTTTAGAACCAGGTGTCAGTGTGGAATATTCAGAGAACAAAATTCCCTTCATACAGTTGGATTTGTTTTTTGAAGATGCCGGTATTAGCATTATAGAAGAAATCATTTCTGGCACCATTTTAGACCATCATATCATTGTCCTAAACCAAAAGGGTGAAATTATCGCCAAACAACCAGTAAACTTCCAAGCTTACGAAATTCTAGAAACCAAAACGGAAGTTATGCGAAACAAAGTAATCGTTGGAGAGTCAAAAAAACCAGTAAAGGTAAATAGCACGGTTCCTGAAACTAAAACCTCACGGGAAGCCATCGAAAGACAATACACCGATAGAGATACAGTTCCTCAAGTGTTGGAAATTCAAGAAGGCAAAGTTCCAAATCTTGGCGAATACATTAATATCTATTTAGAACTCACTTATGTAAATCCACAACTAGAACCTAACTGTGAATCATACGCAGGTAATTGTAATGGAGCCAAACAGAAATTTTTTGAAGATGTCACTGGGCGTAATCGAAGAGAATTGGATATTTTAAAAAATCGTTATGTAGAAGGTGAAGTGGCACAGTTCCCAAACCTAACACAAACTGAACAATTAGAATTCAAAACCAATATCAAATCAAAAATTGAAAACACGAATGGAGTCTTTGGACCCAAACATGGATTTACAAAATTTATGTTTAGAGAATGGAACCTAGTTTCCTCTCCCCGGTACTTTCGCATTGTATCGATAAACAAAAATGGGAAACAATCATTACTAGAGGAACGTAATGATGAAAAAAAACTAACTGATGAATCAGAAGAAAAATCAAAATCAGATGATCACGATTCTCATTCTATTTTTGATTCCCCAACTCATACAAAACATAAAAAAAGGACAATTCCTACTCCTTAACGAACGAAAACGGGTGAAGGGCGATTCCAACACCCGCTTAAGTCATTTTTATGCAACCTTTGACTCTTTCTTTCGAACGCTATCAAACCGAACAGTGGAAGCAGTGACTTTAATTTTAGATCTGTTTTCACCTTCAGGACTTTTCCATCGGTTTTGTTTCAGATTTCCCATTACGGTTACTTTACTCCCTTTTTTCAGGTATTCCACGCAATTCTCACCTAGTTTTTCCCAAGCCTCCACTTCAAAGTAAGAGACATCTTCCTTGTCTTTTCCTTCTTGGTTGTTGGACGTATGGTTGACGGCAACTGTGAAATTAGCTAAAGACTTTCCGCCTGCAATGGTTCTTTCTTCTGGGTCGGCGGTTAAATTTCCGTCCAGAATGACATACGATAGATTTTTCATTTGAGTATCCCTTAAATCAATTTTGATGGCCACACAAAGACTGGTTCGTTTTTGATTTGGTTGGTTTAAAAAAATATTACAAATGAAACTAAATTTATAAAATCCCTGTTCACATTTACATTTCGGATAGACAATCCAAAGGAATTGGCGAGAATTTCCTCGTGGGACTTCCCGATTCTGAGATACTTCACTTAGTAACGGCCATTAGCCGAGAGTTGGTTTGTTTGCACGAATCAGACGGAACCTACATTTATGTTAGCCCCAACTCGGAAAAAATCATAGGATATAATGCAGAGGAACTAGTTGGAAAAAATCCTTACGATTATTTTCACCCAGACGAAAGAAGACTCATCCAAGAAAGATCACACCAACCTCTCCTTCGTGGAGATGAGAACATCCATACAACATTTCGTTTTTTACATAAAAACGGGAATTATATATGGCTACAGTCTGACAATCGTTTAACGATACATCCAACTACGGGGAAAAAATATTTACATACATCTTCTAGAGATATCTCAGAAAAAATAGATACCGAGGCAAATTTAGCACTTTCAGAACGAAGGTTCAATACATTATTTCACGATTCCCCGATTGGACTTGTACTCACAGGAAAAAACGGATATATTGATGAAGCAAATGATGCCTTTGCTAATTTTTTAGGTTATAAAAGTTTTGAGATCATTGGAAAACATTTTTCTGAAATCAGTGCCGGTGAAGAACTAGAAGAAAATTTAAAGTATAGAGATGAAGTTCAAAAAGGAATCATCGATAACTATTCCATTGAAAAACAATACATTCACAAATCAGGAAAAAAAGTTTGGGCCTATATCACAGTTACTGTACTTCGTGACGACACAGGCCATCCCATCCATTATCTTGCGCAAATCATCGATATCAATGAGAGAAAAAAATCAGAAACCCTCCTTCTAGAAAACAATGATCGTTTGAGGGCTATTACAAATTCGCTTTTAACACAAAACAAACAGCTACAAGCCTACAATCAAATCATCTCTCACCACCTGCGGGCGCCCGTAAGCAATTTAAGAAGTCTTCTCGATTTAATGAAAGAGACAAACAATCTCGAAGAAATTAGAGAATTGGAAAACCATTTAGAAGATGTCACTGAAACCTTAGAGACTGTCCTCTCAGAACTGATCACCACATTGAGGATTCAAAACCCAGACACTTACAAACCAGAACCAGTCCACATCAGCCAATCTTTTTCCAATGTGATCCAACTGATGGAAGGAGAATTAAAAAACAAACAGGTCGAAATCCAATCCGATTTTTCGGGGGCAGAAACGGTTTATTTCTCCAAAGAGTTTCTAGAAACAATTTTCCTACATTTACTCAGCAATTCCATCCGGTATTCCCACCCAGACAGAAAACTACGCATTTCCGTGGAATCCTTTCAAATTGGATCCCAAACTGCCATTTCTTTTTCGGACAATGGTACCGGAATCGATTTGGAGCGATATGGTGATCAAATTTTTCAGCTTAGAAAGACTTTTCATCGTCATATCAGTGGTAAGGGACTCGGGTTGTTTTTGATTAAATACAAAATGGAATCTGTAGGCGGAAGGATTGAAGTGCGTTCCAAACCAGGGGAAGGGGCTACTTTCCTTATGTACTTTCCCGATGGGAGAGATACCCTATGACGACTCCCAAGATTTGTGTCATCGATGATGATAAAATTTACCAGTTCACTACCAAAAAAATCATCTCCAATGCGGGAATCAAAGGGGAAGTTCTCGTTTTTTCCGATGCGGAAAATGCGCTCGAGTTCTTTCATCAGGAATTTCAAAACAAAGAACTACTTCCCGATATCATCTTTTTAGATATCAATATGCCCTTTATGGATGGATGGCAATTTTTAGATGCCTTTGGAAAGATCTTTCCAAAGTTTCCCAAAGCAATTGAAGTATTCCTTGTTAGTTCTTCTGTCGACGAGGCTGATACTGATCGGGCTGCAAAAATTCCAATCATCTCTGGATATATTTTCAAACCCTTTACAAAAGAAAAACTTTTGGAATCTCTAGCTCGCCTCCAATCTTAGCTTGTCAACTTTTTGCTTTGAATATAGAAATGGACGCACCACTTATGGATCAGCTACTTACTTGGATTGAAACCTATCCCCTATCTTCCACTCTGATTGGATTGTTCTTGTTTCTTGTGATTGTTTTCTTAAGAGACATCACTCAAAAAACGCACACGATTCAGAGAAACTTTCCTATTGTCGGACGACTTCGCTATTTTTTAGAAATGATAGGACCGGAACTCAGGCAGTATTGGGTTGCCCATGATAAGGAAGAACGTCCCTTTGATCGAACCGAAAGAAGTTGGATTTATGCCACTGCCAAAGGACAAAACAGTAACTTTGGATTTGGAACTACTGAAATCCAATACGAACCCGGATATCCCATCATCAAACACAAAGCTTTTCCCTATCCAGAAGCAAATGCATATATCCATAACAAAGATGTAAGTTGTATCCCCTGTTTAAAAGTCATTGGAACCAAACGAAAATTTCCTTATCGACCTTATTCGATTGTGAATATCTCTGCGATGTCCTTTGGATCCCTTGGAAAAAATGCAATCATGGCACTCAACAGGGGTGCGAGAGATTCCGGCGCCTATCACAACACAGGCGAAGGTGGTCTTAGCAATTACCATAGGGAAGGCGCTGATATGGTTTGGCAAATTGGAACTGGGTATTTTGGAGCCAGAGACCATTCCGGAAAATTTAGTTTGGATGTCTTAAAAGAGAAAGTGGGACAAAATCCTTGTATCAAGATGATCGAAATTAAATTATCCCAGGGCGCCAAACCAGGCAAAGGTGGGATTCTTCCAGCAAAAAAAGTAAATGCAGAAATTGCATCCATCCGTCATGTCGAAGAAGGAAAGGATTGTATTTCTCCGAACTCCCATAGTGAGTTTACCAATGTAAAAGAACTCATCCAATTCATCGAAAAAATTGCCAACGGCACAGGACTTCCTGTGGGAATCAAAAGTGCTGTTGGGGAAATTGAATTTTGGGAAGAACTTGCTCGTGAGATGAAACAAAGTGCAGAGGGACCCGACTTCATCACGATCGATGGAGGAGAAGGGGGAACGGGAGCTGCCCCCCTTACCTATGCTGATCACGTTTCCTTACCTTTCAAAATTGGATTCCAAAGAGTCTACACTCTCTTCCAAAGTCAGGGTTTGTCCGAACAAATTGTGTGGATTGGTTCCGGAAAATTAGGTTTTCCAGACAGAGCCGTGGTTGCGATTGCCATGGGTTGTGACCTCATCAATGTGGCAAGAGAAGCCATGTTATCCATTGGTTGCATCCAAGCATAAAAATGCCATACGGATCATTGTCCGGCAGGTGTTGCCACTCAGAATTGGTGGTTACAACGCGGTGTGGATCCAGAGATCAAAGGAAAACGTGCGGCCAAATACATCCAAGGGTTTCGCAAAGAACTTCTTAGTTTAGCACATTCTTGTGGATACGAACACCCAGGACAATTCACAGGCCAAGATATAGAAATCAGTATGGGAATGAACCGCTACCAGACCTTAGAAGGATTACTCGGTTATAAACGCGATGAAGTGAAATTTACAAAACTTCAGGACTATACGGTATTCCCGAAACGACAAGCCTAAATGAAAAAACTCTTTCTTATCTTTATGTTATTCCATCTCGGTTGTCTCTCTGAGGAAAGGAATGTAAAAGCAGAAATAAAGAAAGGGTATTTAGATCTCAGCCAACATTCTTTTACAGACCAACCGTTTGTAGCACTGAATGGGGAATGGAAATTTTTTTGGAATACAGCTCCTTCCCAAATACAAGAAACCAATTCTGATTTGTTACTAGACATTCCCAAACATTGGAATGGGTACAAAATGGATTACGGTTCTCTTGGTGGTTATGGTCATGCGAGTTTCCGAATCAAATTGAAACTTGCTGAAAATCTTAACGAAACTATGGCGCTCACAGTATTAGAACAGGATACTTCGTACGCTATTTATGTTAACGGAAAATATTTAGGCGGATCAGGAAAACCAGGGTCCAATCCAAATGAATACACTCCACAAGTAAAATCCACAGTTGTGGTTTTACCACAGACATCTGAGATCACTATTGATCTCTATGTTGCCAATTACGTACATAGGAAGGGTGGAATTTGGAATGACATTGTTCTTTCTACTTATACCAAAGCAGAAAGTCGACTCACCAAACGAAAGATCAACGAAACCATGTTGTCCTCGATCCTTACCTTTGTTGGATTTTTCTTTTTTGTAATGTATTTTTACAATCGTGATGGTAAACATACAATTGGAATCTTTTTATTTTCCTTAGCAGTATTACTTAGAACCATTTCCACGGGAGAACGCATTTTATTAGAGTTTGCCGATCTTCCCTATTGGTTTCTATTACGATTGGAATATCTTTCTTGGTATTGGTCGGCGCCACTTCTCTATCATTATTTTTATACCATTTTTCCCGAAGACTTCTCTAAACGAATGGGAACTTTCTTTTATGTTCTTTCATCGATCTTAACGATTGGATTATTATTACCGCCAGTTTATTTTACAGAGACGGCGTCTATTTACCCTATTGCTTTTGTTGCCAATGGAATTATTATATTTATTTATTTGTATCGTGCTTACCAAAAGAAACGTATGGAGTCCAAACCTCTATTGTTTGGAATGCTTTTAGTTCTTGTTGCTGCCACAAATGATGTCTTACATGCAGAATCATACATCCACACAACCTACATCGCTCCAGCAAGTGTAGTTATCTTTGTTTTTTTACAAGTCATTACCTTTGGGCGGATTGTTCGCCAAACCATGACAAAAACTTTGGAATTTGCACAGGAACAAAAGCAACTCAGCAATTCCTTTAGTCGTTTTGTTCCTACAGAATTTTTATACCATTTAGGCAAATCTGATATTCGATATGTGGACTTAGGAGACCAGGTTCAGAAAAGAATGACAATACTCTTTGCTGACATCAGGTCTTTTACCGAATTTTCAGAGACACTCACTCCTAAAGAAAACTTCGATTTTTTAAACAGTTACTTACAACGAGTAGGACCTATCATTCGACACAATAATGGATTTATAGATAAATTCATTGGCGATGCTGTAATGGCACTATTTCCTTACGATATCAATGATGCAGTCAAAGCGGCCGTTGAAATGCAAGACGCCATTCGTATTTATAATGGCCATAGAGCTAACTGTGGATATATCCCTGTCGAGGTAGGAATCGGGATCCATACAGGAAATCTCACCTTGGGTATATTAGGTGAACATAAACGAATGGAAGGAACTGTTATATCTGATGCTGTCAACTTAGCATCTCGTATTGAAGGGATTACCAAACTCTTTTCTGCACGAATTGTCATCAGTGCCGATACGTTCATTGAGGCGTCCGAAGGATTAGGATACCACTACCGGCTTCTCGACCGAGTGGCAATCAAAGGGAAAACAGAATCGGTGTTTGTTGTGGAAGTTTTGGATGGATACGAACCAGAAAAAGCATCCAGACTCATTTCCATTAAAGACGATTACACTTTAGCATTGGATGCATTTCGACGAGACGATTTTGAAGAAGCTATGGATGGATTTTCAAAACTATTAGATAAAAACCCCGATGATTCCGTATCGAGGTTGTTTTTAGATCGTTGTAGAGAAGCAAAAGAAAGATCAAAAATGGAATATGGCAGTTAGATTTTTCTTTGTTTTAAGTGATAACCAATTCCCAAAACAATACCAAATCCTAAAACTCCAAGTGCCAAGTATGGTTCAGAAAAACAAACAGAACCACAAGCTACAATTCCGAGAATAAGGGCAACTCCGGGTAACAAAGGATACAGTGGAGCTTTGTAGGGCCTCGGCATCTCTGGTTCTTTTTTACGTAAAACAAAATAAGAAACTAAACTTAAGATATACATCCCACAAGCACCTAATGCGGAAATAGTGATGAGTTCCGCAGTATCCAAAAAACACATACAAAAAATACCTAAAACTCCGCCACTAAGAACCGCATTTTGCGGAACCAAGGAACCATGACTCAGTTTAGAAAGGTAGGTAGGTAAATATCCTTCTTTTGCCATGGCATAAATCAATCGCGAGTTCCCCAGAATGATTCCAAATAAAGAGGCAACAAGTCCGAACAAACCAATAAAAGTAAATACAAAAGGCCAGATGGTTTCACTACCATATAACTTTTGTAATACATAAGATAATGGATAATCTAGTTCAGCAATTTCCTTAATATCGACAACAGAAGCAGTAAAAACAAAAATGAGGCCCGCCAAACAGAGTAAAGTAAAAATACCTGCTGTGTATCCAATAGGTATGTCCCTTGCCGGATTCCGAACTTCTTCTGCAGCTAACGCCACCCCTTCCACTGCCAAAAAAAACCAAATCGCAAAGGGAATGGAAAGAAAAACAGAACTCCAGGACATGAATCTGAATTCAGGAAATTTTGGAATGCGATCGAAAGAAACATGAGGCCAAAGAAATGCTAGATAAAACAAAAGCCCAAATACAGCTACTATGGTAACTAAAAGTTCAAAACGTGCGGTTTGTTTAATTCCTGTAAGATTAATTAACAACAATAAACAAAACATAACAATTCCAGCACCAAATGCTGGTATAACGGGAAATAAAAAATGAATGTATCCGCCGAGGGCCGAAGCAATGGCAGGAGGTGCGAGTAAAAATTCCACAAGAACCAAATACCCGGTAATCAGTCCAAACAAATCACCGAGGGCCCGTTTGGCATAAGCAGAAGGACCTCCGGACTGAGGGATGCTGGCCGCAAGTTCCGTAAAACAAAGTGCAAACAATACATAAAAGGTGGCAATCCATATAACAGCGAAACTGAATTCCCAAAAACTTGCTTGAGACCAACCAAAGTTCCAACCAAAATAATCGCCAGAAATAACAAGCCCCACAGCGATGCCCCATAAATGCACAGAATGTAGAACTTTATGCATTTTCCCCTCTTCTTTCATGCCACCTCTTTGTAACAAAAACTGTTCATGAATAAAATCGAAACATCAGCAAATATAATGCCACAAACTATGTTAGATACTATTTTTCTGCTCTCTCTTGCAAGTTCTTTCAAAATCCAATTGGGATCTGTTTGGTGGGTCGAATTTTGTGTACTCCTGATCACTGAACATTTCTGAAAGTATTTCCACAAAACAAGAAAATTCGGTATTGCAAATGATTCTAAATCCTAATAATATAGGGCAAATACTATAGCGGAAACAAAATATGCGGATCCTAAAACTAACCTTAATTATACTTTTATATTTCATTTCTCCCTTAAGTGCAGTACAGACCATCCTTCTCAAACAAGGCAAATCTATCAAAGGCATTGTCACCAACCAAAACGTAGATAGTGTCGAAGTGGATACACAAAACGGAAAACATATGGTCATTTCCAAAAAGTCCGTTTTGAAAATTATCTACAAAGATATTGCCGAATCCGAAGAAGAAACGATCCGTAAGGAAGAAGAGGAGAAACGGAAAAATGAAAAAGAAAAAGCCATCGCTGCCAAACAAGAAGAAATCCGCAAACGTAGAGAAGAACTAGCAAGACAGGAATCAGAAAGAAAAGCAAATGAAGAAGGCGGTGAAGTGGTCACTCATAGCCTTCGGGATTCCTTCGTCCTTGGTTCCGTTGCCGATGGAAATATGATTACCCTTGCTCCCGATTCAGCAAAATGCCAAACCTTCAGTGAGTATCCGGAATACTTTTGGTTGTTTGGTGGTCTCCGGTTCAAAGAACCTGACTGGAATCAATTACTTCCTAAAGACAATCGTCCCGTACGAATCAAACAAACTTCCACCTGGAAAGATTTAGCCATCACACTCCTAGGTGGGTTTGCCATCACCATCACTCGTAAAACAATCATTGTCGATGTTTGTGATGGAAGTGGATACCGTATGGTTTCTGATTCTGAAATCAAACGTATCAAAGATGAAGCTGTTGAACAAATCAGAACTGAACAAGAAATAAAAGAAGCAGAAGAAAAGTATGAGTTAGAACAGTTAGAAAAAGACTTAGAAGTGCTGAAGAAAAGAAAGTAAGGGAATCAAAAGATGAAACATATCCATTTAAAACCTATCTTAATATGCTTCGTCTTTTTTATCTCTATGACGAACTGTTACTTCAATCCTTTTGTGTTTGATTTACTCAATCCAGAAGAAACAAAAGACAATTCTTCTGTACTCGGAATGATTGCTGGTCTTACAAACCAGGCAGGAAATGTTCGGATCTCTGGGCAATTGAAAAAAGCTGGTAGTGCTCTTGCAGGTGTACCAATCTCATTACAAAATACATCCCTTTCTGTAAAAAGCCAAACCAAATCCACAACCACAAATGTTTATGGAAGATTCTATTTTGATTCACCTACGGGGATTGTCTCATTACAATTTACTGATAATGGAACCATTGTAAATTTCCAATTGAATGTTTCGAAAACTTCGGCTACTCTTGTCTCTATTGACAAAACAAATTACCAAATCCAGAGTTTTGAAGTTTATGAAATGGGAGTAGAACCTCCCGAATCCTTGGAACTAATTTATTCTATGCCGTATGATGGGTTATTCATCGACGAAACTAACTTTAACAATACGATCGCTTTGGGACCTCAGTTTGTTTTTTCTGAAACACTAGAAGCTCCAGCGGAAGGAGTAAAATTTTCCTGGGCAATGGAAAATTTCGTCGTTTTTCCTTCTGTTTATTTACTTAATATTGATGTAACCAATAACATCGTTACATTGACATTGGATAATGCGTCAATCCAACCATCGATAACATATACGGTTACTTTAAATTCTGGAATCAGATCGGAAACAGGGAAAATGCTCAAACCAACGACATTCACGTTTGACGTTGGTTTATTAAAGTAAAGTCGAAGGACTATCACTCGAACTAGTGATGATTTCCACTCCCTTACCCCTAGTTTTAGTAAAGAAATTTCTTGCCAACCGAACCAGTATTCTGTAGTATAAATGTCTTGGGTTCTTTTTCCAAGACAAAGTTTCTTTTTTCTAAAAGCATCAGCCTGACTTGTGGAGCCAATTCCTATGAACCGACATCCTAAATTACCAACTTCAATTGTTTTAGTATGTTTATGGTTTTTATTGGGGAATTGCTATTTCAATCCCTTTGTTCAACCCATAGTCAATCCAGAAGTGAAAGAAAAAACAAATCCGTTTCTAGGACTGTTAGGATTAGGGGGAACTTCCAATTTAGTAATCACAGGTCAAATTCGTGATGCCAATGGAGTAGCCATGGTGGGTCTTGCCTTGGTTCCATCCTCAGTATCCATTCAATCTAAGTCTACACTACCACCTTACACGACTGATGCGGGAGGAAGGTTTTATATTCCTTACCAATCAGGGAAACTTAACTTTGATGTTTTTAAGGATGGTCTACCCTTTTTTACACTGGCCTTAAATGTATCGGGCCCGAGTGCCATCACTGCTGAAACTTCGGGTGCACCAGCAGGGCTTGAGATATCTAATTTAGGAACGTTAGACCCGACAAATCCACCTAACTTTTTTGATTTGGTAAAAGTATCAGGGTTAGATTTCACAATGAATGAATTGACTCTTCACAATGCAGAAGTGAATAGTTTCATAGATTCATTTGTTTTCACATTTTCAGAAGCTCCGATTCCGGCATTGACACCCGGCCCCTTGGTTACAAGCTGGGCATCGCAAAATATTTCGTGTTTTCCTACCGTCATATTCGGTTCAACAATGACAGTCACAGGGAATACAATAACTATTCAAGCTACCCCTTCATCCAATACTGTCAATTATGAGTGTACTTTCAAATCAGGCATTCTTTCAGCCTCAGGAAAGCCATTGACTCAAAGGATTATACGATTCTTTTTTAATCCACCAGTTTAGAATTACCAACCAACATGTAATGGATCTTAACTGAGATTTAAAGATTACTATTTTTCTTCAAAGATCTTTTGCCAAAAAGTGAACGTATTAATTCAGGATATTTACCGCAACGTTTTATAGTATAATAACACAAAATACAAGAATGAAGAATTAAATGCTTTCGGTTCTATGTGTTGATTCAATCAGAAAGCACAAAGTTCAAGGCGTTTTAATGAATCTGTGACTGGTGTCCCCTTCAGAATTGTTAATAATTTCCACCACTGACAACCATTTCCTTTACAGGCCAATCCCCTTGACCTCCTTAACTCCGACTTGACAAACCAATTAGGCCTCATACGGTTTAGCGGTCGTGAACGCACATTTAAACCAAAGACAAATCTACTTCCATAAAATTCTACTGACTCTCGCAGTATCGACCTCCTTACTCATTACTTCTTTCTGTTCCCCCTCTCAGGAAGGAATCGACTTACGAGTTACCCAAGTCCCAAACCCTAAAGAACTCAGAAACAGTTGGGTCGAAGACAGTGCCGGAGTTTTGACAGACACGGCATCCATTGACCAAATGATAAATACAGAAGAGGCCTCTTCTGGGGTCGAAATTGCAGTGGTCACATTACCAACAATCGAAAGTTATGTGCCAAAAGACTTTGCAGTTGCCTTATTTAACCATTGGAAAATTGGAAAAAAAGACAAAGACAATGGGATTCTCATTTTACACGTCATCGACCAAAGAAGAGTGGAGATAGAAATTGGATACGGACTAGAAGGAGACCTTCCCGATGTAGTTGTCAAACGAATCATTGATACTTATACAATCCCCTCATTCAAAGCAGATAATTTTCAGAAAGGACATGCGGATACAGTAGCAGCACTGATCAAAAAACTAAATCATCCAGAACTGGAAGTGGAACAATTACTTTCAGATACAAACAATGTTGTCGTTGCAGATGTTGTGCAAGAAGATACAAGGGAACAAACCGCAAACGAAAGGACCGACTACTATGATTATCAAGGTAAAGCATACACCCAACTAACTGAAGAAGAAAAACAAACCTTAGATAGAACCATTGATACTTATAATACAACATCCAATTATTTTCTAAATGATGAAGAATCCAGGTTGTGGGCAGAAAAAACAACAGAAGTAGAAAGAATCGAAAAAGAAGAAACCACCCAATACAAACAATATTTTATCTTTGGTTATATTATAGTTTTTATATTTTTACATCTTTTACAGAGAATATTTGTTTGGATCATTCCATCTCCAACCACGAAATATCATATCGTTCACAAAACAGATTTTCCTTTATTCTATGGAGTCATTATCTCCCCCGTTGTGTTCACCATCACCCTCCTAAGTGAATATTTAGATGATACCATTTTCCCAATTTCAATATTCTTAATCATTGCCTTTATCGTTGTTTATGCAATTTTTTGGGGTGATTTACGTCTACGTAAGTTAAGTGAAAGACTCTTAAAAATTAGAAACATTCCCAGAAAATGTAAAAAATGTGGAACTACAATGACTAAACTTTCGGAAGATGAAGATAACATCCATTTGTCGAAAGGTCAAATTTCCGAGGAACTTGTTAATTCCATCGATTACGATGTATGGGTTTGCCCAGGTTGTGATGCCAATGCCATCCTCAAATTTCCAAGCATCAACCCTGAATATATTTACAAAGGAACATCCTTTCGAAAGATCAAAGCCTGTCCCGAATGTAATTTTGAAACCTTTGTCTGTAAATCAAGCAGCATCATTTCAGAAGCGACTTACAGCAGTTCGGGTAAAGTGGAAGTCAAAAGGACTTGTGCTCACTGTAAACACAGTGCCATCGAGTATGAAACCATTCCCAAAAAACAAAAGAGTAGTTCCGGTGGTTCTTCTGGCGGAGGCGGTGGTGGTGGAAGTTTTGGCGGTGGCTCCTCTGGAGGCGGTGGAAGTGGCGGAAGTTACTAATGGAAATCTAAGCAAAAAAGTCTTTTTATACACCGGACCTGAAGAAAAAAATATAGTATTTATCCCTACTTAAAAATTTCTTCTTTTCCGGAACCAAACATACATTCGCCTATTCGATTTGCCCACCAATTTAGAATATGGCTTTATGTTTAATTTGTCTTATCTTAGAAACAAACAACCGTTTGTTTCCCTAAAATATAAATTTTACGTTCTTTTCGTTTGTCTCTTTTTGAGTCCTTCACTTTGGTCCAATGAAAACAGCACTCCCCTCACTATTAACGATAAAAAGGGGAATTGGAATATCCAGTGGGGTTACAATAGAAGTTACTACACACAAAGTGATATTAATTTTCGTGGCCCCGGATATGAGTATACACTCAAAGGAGTTGATGCAAAAGACAAACCTGAATCCTTTAAGGCAGACGTATACCTAAACCCCTCCAAATTTGAAATCCCGCAATACAATCTAAAGTTTAGTTATTTTTTTACAGATCGATTCTTTTTGGCTTTTGGACAAGACCACATGAAGTATGTCGTGACACAGGGCCAACCAGTAAAGTATTCCGGTTACATAGACCCGGGAGTGATTGCAAAAAATCAAATGGCAATGTCCACCGAGGCTGCGCTCTTCACCCTTCTCTTCCCAGAACATGTTCAGGAAATGGCAGGTTACCACGGCGGAGACCAAACCATTTCTTTAACTCCCGATATTTTAAAGTATGAACATACCGATGGATTGAATTATCTTTTTTTAGATTTTGGATGGATCACTCCGCTTTATACTTCTTCTGATGGACTCAGTGGTGTTAGTTTGGTGTCTACTATCGGAGGAGGACCTGTCGTATGCCGAAGCGATGTACGCGTGTTAGGTAAGGGTCAAAACAATAATTTCCATCTTTCTGGTTATGGTGTGTCTGGTTATGTTGCAACTCGTTACGAGTTCTCAAGAACTTACTTTTTAGAATTAGGTGGCAAAGGTGGATATATCGATCTTACAGATGTATTAACCAGTGGAGGTTCCAACCGCGCTTCTCAAAATTTTGGATTTTTGGAACTGGTTTTATCAGGAGGAATTTCCATCTAGGATTTTCATAAAGAAGGCTTTGGTCCCAAAACCGAAGCCTCTCTCAAACCTTCTCTACAAAAACATTAAAAATTTCTCAAGACAACATTCTGTCACTTTTCCCGATTTAATGGATTGCGTAAGTGGTCACTTTTCATTTGAGTAGAACAATGAATGAATCTATTGTATATGAAATCTCTATTCAATCTTTCAAAAGAGGACTTGGGAATTTAATCAAAATTTTGGAAAAAGCAGAAACCTATTCTGTTACCAAAAAATTTGCCTTTGAGAATTTACTGAATGCACGACTTTTTCCAGACCAATTCCACCTAACAAAACAAATTCAAATTGCATGTGATACTGCAAAACTTTGTGTATCTCGTATTTCAGGTAAAGAGGCTCCCACTCACGAAGATTCCGAAACTAACTTAGAGGAACTAAAACTTAGAATTGGTTCCGTAATCC
Organism: Leptospira wolbachii serovar Codice str. CDC; assembly: GCF_000332515.2. Taxonomy (NCBI): domain Bacteria; kingdom Pseudomonadati; phylum Spirochaetota; class Leptospiria; order Leptospirales; family Leptospiraceae; genus Leptospira; species Leptospira wolbachii. The sequence goes on along the minus strand of NZ_AOGZ02000014.1, from coordinate 2,357,940 downwards.
AATACTTAGACACTTATAAAGCAGACGATTTTAAACAAGTTTCTGAAATCAAGGTATCGCAACCTAGGTGGGAAGGGAAATATCTAACTGGATTCGAATATCTCACCAATCATGCGATTCCCAATTTTTATTTTCACATAACCACTGCCTATGCGATCCTCCGGCACAATGGAGTTGAGATTGGGAAAAAAGATTATTTAGGGGAGATGCCTTTTAAGAAATAGAGATTTTGAAAAAGACCGAACCATATTTTTTGGATTTCCTAGGAGCCCTCTCGCACAGAGGGCCCTTGTGAATGAACTTGGAATTTTTTCCCAGGATTTCCCCAAACTTTCTCTTCCCATCACAACTGTTATCTTTTCTGAACCGTTAAAAACGGTGGAAACTAGGTTTTAAAACATTTTTAGCGGTTTAGAGTTTCTTTTTACACAAACTAATGAAAATTAGTTGTTTGTGTTAGATAAAATCATCTACATTAATATTCTTGAATATTAATGCGAAATTTTAGGCTAAAAATTATATGCGTAACCGAAAAAAAATTCTCCTCCTCCTTTCTTTTCTGATCCTATTCGCTCATAATTGTGTATTTTTCTTACCGAATGGGAATCCCCAAACAGGCTTTAGTCCCTTTCTATTTTTGTTAGGCCTTGTCGGTGGATCTCCCTCCTCTGCTCAAAACCTCACTCCCGGGTCCGCCGTGGATCTGTCAGGTGATGGAAAGCCGGATGGAACTTTGGTCGATTCTGATGGCGATGGTGTCTCCGATGGAATCAATCTCACGGGTGGCACTACGCCGAACCTTCTTTTACTTGATACCAATGGAGATGGAATTCCTGATGCTGTTGATTCCAATGGGGACGGGTTGCCAGATTATTACATTAGTCCCAACCCTCCTGGGTTTCTTACCACTGGGCCTGGCGGAACAGGAAATCCTGTGGTCATCATCGTAGATGGCAGCGGAAATCCAATTGGATTCGATACCGATGGAGACGGAACCCCAAATGACACTGCCATTGTCACAATCTTAAGTGATACAACCCCACCAACAATCACCAGTTCTTTGTTAGCAGGAACTTTCTCAACTACGCAAACGACAACTCTGACTTGTTCTGATAATAAAGCACCTGGTTCTATCGTATATACTTTGGATACGTCAGCGCCAGCATTTTCACCAAAAAATGGAACCGTGATCGCATCTTCTTCTAGGGCCGTTTCTTTATCCTCAGAAGGATCACATACTCTTAGTGCAATTTGTCGGGACTTAGCTGGGAATGTATCTACACCGATTAGCATTGTTTATACGATTGATACTAAAATCCCGGCGCTTACTATTGTCAGCCAATCTTCCCTTGCCATCAGTTCGCGTGCTAATGCCATCGCAAGTTCGACTGCCACTTGGCGATCTGATCGTTCTGGATCTTTTACTGTGCGTGAAGGAAGCTCTTGTGAAACGGGAACCATTGCCACGACTGGAACAGCTACTGCAAACGTAGACCAGACCTTTGTTCGTTCTCATACCCACTTTACTGGCGAAGGCACAAAGACCTACCGCATCTGTGTAACTGCATCAAATGGTTTAACAGGATTTGTATCGATCACCTTACAAAGAGATGATACTGTACCCGTTGTTACAGCAGACCCTGGTGCTGGAAGTTATGGAACGGCAACCTCAGTTTCTTTCTCCTGTTCTGATACTGGTGGATCAGGTTGTGAACAGATTGCTTATGCAGTACAGACGGGATCCAGTCCCACAGATCCAGCCATTCAAGGGACAACGGGAACTGTTTCCAGCGGAACCTTGTACACGGCAGCCATAGCTATGACTGATGGAACAATCACCTATACAAAGTTTGTGGCTCGTGACAAAGCAGGGAATGTTTCCAGTGTGACCTCTCAAAATTATACGGTGGATACAGAAGTGGCAACGATCACGGTCAACTCGCATTCAGCTGCGATCAGTATTTCTAATGCTTCCATCAGTTGGCAAACTTCCAAAGCTGGATCCTACCAAATCCGTTTGGGTGGATCTAATTGCTCAACGGGAACAGCTCTTACCAATACTGGTTTTAACACCAGTGTCGCTGGAGTGAACATGCCAGCCAACACTACCGTAATCTCTTCTATTGGAGTTTCCCACTTTGCAGAAGGGGACAACACCATTCGTATTTGCGTAGCAAACCTTATCGGTAGTTTTGGATCCACCACTCGCATAACTAATAAAGACACTACGGCTCCTGTTGTGACGATGGCTTCTCCTTCTGGATCGGGCCCGTTTGCTTCTGGAACCCAACTCCAACTCTCTTGCTCCGACACAGGTGGATCTGGATGCGATAAAGTCATCTATACTTTGAATGGCACAGAACCTGCGCTTGACGGAAGTGGAGCGGTTACTAATGGAACTTTATATTCCTCACCCGTTGCACTTTCAAACGGAAGCAATCAAGTGAAATATTTGGCACGTGATTTGGCAGGGAATTTAAGCACTGCTGGAAACCAAAGTTTTCATCTGGGTCCACCGAATGCTCCTGCTTTTGTGGAAGCCCAAGCGGGAGGAACAAGTGCTTTTGTGCAGTGGTGGCCAGTCTCAGGAGCTACATCGTACACAGTGTACTATAGCACAAGTCCAGGGGTGACTACTTCAGCGACAAGTTTTGGTCCAGTGACAGATCCTTATGCGACAATTACTGGACTTGCCAGTGGGACATTGTATTACTTTAGAGTGATTGCGAGTAATGCGGTTGGAGTGAGTGAAGTATCGGTGTTTGAATCGATGGCTTTCACAACGACTACACAGCCCGGAACAAGTGCAACCAATATGGTTGAATTGACAGGTGTCGTAGTAGCATCGGATCAATTCAATTTATTAAATGATACGATAAACGACAAATATTTGATTATAAGCGTCATAAGTTCCAAATTAACTTTATATCGTTGCAATAAGAATGATTTTCAATGCAGTCAACATGATATTAGTGCAAATCAACCAGATTCCTCAGCAAGTAAGCCTTCGACTGTTATTGACACTCTTAATCATAAATTATTAGTAACAGCTCAAAACTTTGCAAATAATAATAAACTCAGTTTGTATAGATGCAATCTTGATGGTACAAATTGTTCCCATTCTGATATTTCTGCTGGACAAGGTTCCAACTCTGGCACATATCCGAGCACTATTCTAGACCCGATCAACTCCAAGATACTTACCGTAACAACAAACGGAAACAATAACAACAAATTAAGTTTATTTAAATGCAATCTAGATGGTAGAAATTGCTCTCATTCAGATATTTCTGCTGGGCAAGGGACTAATTCAGGTTACTATCCAAAGGCATTATTGAATATTCAGAATAACAAGCTTTTTATTATCGCACAAAACGTTAATTCATTAGGCATGTATCAATGCAATATGGAAGGAATTGAATGCACTCATTCAGACATTAAATTTGGTTCCCCATATGTTTCAGCACCTGATGCAACAATTGATTTCAAAAATCAAAAAATATTTATCACTGCAGGAGAAGAACCTTCTGTACTTAGAATTTGCAATTTTAGTGGTTCATTCTGCTCGGTTTCTACCAACAATTTCGATTGGTATCCAAGTATTGCTTATGACCAACTAAACGAAAAGGTGTTTATTTCCTCCGTTTTAAGAATCGTTGTCTCTACTATGTCTCTTCAGTTTACTGAATGCAATGGCAACAATTTAAGTTGCAACACAATCTCGCTTACCAACGGTTCAGCAGGTAGTGAGAGGAGATCGAAAGTAATTTTTGATTCAAAAATCGGAAAATTTGTGATTCTAGGAAAACAGAATAATAAAGCAACATTTTTTATACGTTAAACTAAAGAAATATTATACGCGTTTAATACATTAAATAAGGATTTTCTAAGTTCTACAAAACATTTAACGGAACTTAGAGATTTTAGATCTCAAAAGGAACCTAATAGCCTGATTACGTTTTAGTGGAAATTTTTCTAACTCATTTTTAATTCAAATTCTTCAGGACACATAACCTAGAAAGGAAGGTGATCTTTGTCTATTGTAAAATAACTCGAAGCTATTAGTTTTTACAAATTTTTATACAAATCAAAGCAGGCCAAGTCTGTTTCGATGCGAATTAGATGGATCAAATTGTACTCATACTGACATCTCAGTTGGCCAAAGTTCATATTCCGGAAGTATGCCTTCAGCTATTCCAAATGCAGCGTAAGGAGAATTATTAGTTGTTTCACCAAATATCCTACCCCGCACAAGCCCTCCCTCTTCATCTGGTAACCAACCCCGCGCCAGGGATCTGAAGGGCCCCGTCTCACCCATCGGGTGAGACGGGAGCGTTAGCGCACCCCGGAGTGAGCCCGGTCGGTTTTAGGATCAAACAAAGATCACCTAACCGATTCGAGGCGCACATATTCTGAATGTTTAAGTCGTGACCACACGCCTCAACCTCCTTCGCTACCGCTACAGGAAAATCCTTTACAAAGAGTCAGAATTAGGTTCATTGGAATCACCCATGGAGCCGACTGTCACTGAATACAAACCCGGGCCACAACTCAGTCGTTATATCGAAAGTTATCTTATCATCCAATGTGATGAGAGTTTTAGTAAGTCGATCATTCCGCATCACTCATTTGTTTTGACGATCAAACTCAAAGGCAATCATGACTATCACATGCAATCTGAGATGCATCAGTTGCCGTCGATTTCTGTATCGGGACTTCGTAAAACGGTAAAACACAATACTCTTTCTAAAGGAACAGAAATCATTATTGTTAAGTTTCAACCCTGGGGTGCATTTTCTTTTTTCAATCGGCCGATGTATGAATTGAACGAGATTGGCATTTCTGGGTATGACTTATTGAACAAAACGGCTCTAGATGAGATGCACTCACGGTTGTTGGAAACAAAGGACAATCGCTCCAAGATTGACGAACTGGAAAAATTTTTATGGAAGGCAGTTAAAAAGCAAACGATGGACAAAAGAATCATCGAAGCGATTTCACAAATGAACCAAACCCAAGGTAAAATCAAAATCAATGAGATTGCCTCTATTGTGAATTTAAGTATCGATACGTTTGAAAAGAAATTTAGAGAAATTACCGGAGGCACACCCAAAAGAATTTCATCCATCATTCGAATGAGTTCTGCGATACGAGAAATTCCAAAGTATAATTCTTTTACTAGGTTGGCTTATGATTTTGGATATTTCGATCAGTCACATTTTATAAAAGAATTCAAATCCTTCACTGGAAAAACTCCCACACAATTTTTGGCATAAAAAAACTCCTCTACCCTGATTTTTTACAATCGTCCTTTTGAAAAATCCGTTATAAAGAGGGTCACTATCATCAAAGGAAAATTGTTTATGTTAGAGATTTTTTTAGGTTTGAACTGGATTGCCGTGTTCATGGCATTATTTCTGTATTCTTTTCTGGGTTATATGGTTTACCATTCTGTTTAAGAAACAGTATCGAATTTCCCTCGGAAAAGAAAATGACACCGAACCACCGTTAGCCATGATATTTGTACTCGGCCCGATGCTTTGCGCACTTGTGATTATAATCACCACAGCCATCTTATTTTCTAGATTAGAAATCGAAAAAACGACCGATGCCCTGGTTTGGGGGAGTTTCATTGGTATTGGATTTTTGTCCGCGAATACCTTTAATATTGCCATCAATCCGAATATTCCAAAACCAATTCTCTATGGTGCGATCTCCAGTGCTTACCATCTTGTAGGGATCAACGTCGCCTCTTTACTATTGATCCAAAAATTCTAAGGTTATAAAGCCGAAATCCATAAAAAAAGCCACCCTAGGGATTCCCTTTGAGTGGCTTTCACAATTCATCCTTTATACTATACCAACTTACAATTGCAAGTTGGCAAGGTTTGATGAAATCTTTTTTTACAACTTACGCTACTGGACCGTATTGGCTGTAGTCAAATTCTTTGGAACCAGTGAGGTATTTTTTGTAGTTCTCAATGAATTGTTTCGCAAGGTCCTGTGCCGTTTTATCATACTCTTCTTTGTTTTCCCAAGCGTTACGTGGGTTGAGGATATGAGAATCTACACCTTCTACGGTTTTAGGGAAAGACACTTGGAAAACTGGGTGTTTTTCAAACTCGGATTTTTCAATGTTACCGTTTAGGATTTCATTGATGATTTGGCGAGTCGCAGGAAGGTTCATACGTTTTCCTACACCATACTTTCCACCCACAAGACCTGTGTTGATAAGGTATGCATTTACTTTGTGAGTTTTCATTTTTTCACCAAGTAACTTTGCATAGTATGTTGGGTGAAGAGTCATAAATGCCTGACCAAAACAAGCTGAGAAAGTTGCTTGTGGTTCTTTCACACCGCGCTCTGTTCCTGCAACCTTAGCTGTGTAACCAGAAAGGAAGTGATACATCGCTTGTTCGATAGAAAGTTTAGAAACCGCAGGAAGAACACCGTAAGCATCATAAGTAAGGAAGATCACAGTGTTTGGATGACCTGCTTTTGATCCTGGTTGGATGTTGTCGATGTGGAAGATTGGATAAGAAACACGAGTGTTTTCTGTTTTTGCTGCAGAAGAGTAATCTACTTTCTTAGTGGTAGCATCGAAGACAACGTTTTCGAGAAGTGCATCACGACGAATCGCAGCATAGATTTCTGGTTCTGTTTTTGGATCTAGATTGATAGTTTTTGCGTAACATCCACCTTCAATGTTGAAGATACCATTGTTGTCCCAACCATGTTCATCGTCACCGATAAGGCGGCGGTGTGGGTCTGTAGAAAGAGTGGTTTTTCCTGTTCCAGAAAGACCAAAGAAAAGTGCGCTATCTCCATCCTTACCTACGTTTGCTGAACAGTGCATAGTGAGCACATTTTTCAGTGGTAAGTAGTAGTTCATTACGGAGAAAATTCCTTTTTTCATCTCTCCACCGTATTCTGTTCCACCGATGATACAGATTTTTTTTGCTAAGTGGAAGATTACGAATACATCGGAATTAAGGCCGTGTTCTTTGTATTTTGCGTTTTTGTAACCAGAAGCATTGATGATGGTAAATTCTGGATGAAGTTTTTCCAATTCTTCCTTAGTAGGGCGAAGGAACATGTTGGTGCAAAAATGGTGTTGCCAAGCTCTTTCAGTGACCACACGGAGAGAGATTCGTGTGTCATCATTGGTTCCAGCATGACCATCAAAAACATAAAGTTTTTTGTTATCTAGGAATTTAGTGACTTCTGCATACAATTCATTGAATATTGCTTCGGAAACCTTTGTGTTGACCGGTCCCCACCAAATGTTGTTTGTGGAAGAAGGTTCATCGACAAAATATTTGTCTTTAGGGGAGCGTCCCGTAAAAATCCCGGTATCTACCATCATCGTTCCGTTATCAGAAGTTACGCCTTCTTTGTTGTTCAATTCGTGCTGGTAAATTTCTTCGTAAGATAAGTTATGGAAGACTTCAGACGGTTTAAGGCCTAATTCAGCAAGGCCGCGCAGATTAGTAGATACTGACATGGATCTCTCCTCGATTTCACTTTGTGTTTTTCTAGCTTCTTACTTTGCGAGTCGGTGTCAATAACAGAAAATGAAGATTCTCCACGCATCTGCAGAATATTTTCCCTACATTAAGATGGGAGGCCTTGCCGACATGCTCGCCTCACTCACCAAAGAACAGGCCAAGTCGGAAGAAGTTTATGTCGCATTACCATTCATTGGTGGTTTGGGGAAGGAGCCTCAGTGGACGGGCAAAGAGTACCCAGCTTTACTTTCGAAGGATGCCAAAACAGATTCGCTAATTGTTTCCGTACTCATGGCATCTCGGTTTTTGGAAGCCGAAGAATCAGGGGTCAAGTTGTACTTTTTCCAATCGGACCTTTTCCAATCTTTAAATTCCATCTACGGACATGCAGATGAACACTTTCGGTTCGCCATGTTCTCTTATGCTTGTTATGCGCTCAGCCAAATGCTGAAAGTCGATGTTTTCCATGCCCATGATTGGCATACGGCCCTTTCGGTTGCTCTGCAAAAAGATTCCCCTTTCCCCATCCCATCTGTTTTCACCATTCACAATTTGGCTTACCAAGGAGATCATCCCTTTTGGATGACTGGATTTTTAAAAGAAGAACCCTTTCGTTTAGTCACAAGTCCTTTTGACCACAATGGCAAATGCAATTATATGAAGGCAGGAATTCTTTCGGCAGGGCAAATCACTACCGTAAGCCCCGGATACAGAGAAGAAACACTTACAGAACCCAATGGATTTGGACTGAGTTATTGTTTGAATCAAAGAGCCTCCGACTATTCGGGAATATTGAATGGAATCGATTCAGATGAATGGAACGCAAAGATAGACAAACGAATTTATAAAACTTTTACTGATTCCAATTGGAAAGAAGGAAAATTAAAAAACAAAACAGAACTATATAAAGAAATCGGTAGGCCCTTTTTACCTCTGGATGCACCGCTAGTGGGACTGATTGGCCGACTCACTTACCAAAAAGGATTTCCTACATTCCTAAAAGCACTTTTAGAAAGACGCCACCTGCCGCACCGTTATGTGGTGCTTGGTTCGGGTGATCCAGAAACAGAAAATGCTTTTTTTCATCTTTCGGAAACCATACCCGACATATTTTATTTTTACAAAGGATACAACGAAGGTCTAGCTCACAAAATAGAAGCAGCCAGTGATTTTTTTCTCATGCCCTCTCTATTTGAACCTTGTGGTCTCAACCAAATGTACAGCCATGTCTATGGATCGATTCCCATTGTTTCTCGCGTGGGTGGACTCAAAGATACAGTGGAAGAATCGAATCTTTTACCATATAAAACAGGAATTGTTTTTGAACCGAATGACGTGGGTTCGCTGGGATATGCTTTGGAACGAGCAAGTGATTTGTTCCGATCAGATGAAAGAGATGTTGTAGTGAAAAACATTATGAATTTGGATTGGAGTTGGGAAAAAAGAAAAAAAGAATACCAATTGGTCTACACTAGATCTATTGAATTACAAATTTAGTCAATTTCTTCTGTTCTTTAAGAAGGGGTTTGGTTTCGATTGTTATCATTAGTATATGAAATTTTTCTCTTTTTCTGTATTTGTTTTTGTTCTATTCACATCTTCCTGCAAATTAAATCTCAACAACCCCAGTGACCCAAGATCTAAAGATTTTTTTCTAACAAATTTACTAAAGGCATTCCTTCTCTCCGATCCTTGTCTCAACTTTCAAACTTGGAAAAAAACTTATGGGACAGGAACATACAAAACTACTGGATCCGATCTAATCACTCTATCCAACGGAGACTATTTGGTTTCTGGGATCACACAAGAGTATTTGGTTCCGGGTTCTCCTGCTGGCGTAACAAATAACTTCTCAGGAAGTCAGGGTATCAACCTCAATACTTTTTTAATGCGTGTTTCACGCACCAATGGCGAAATCTTATGGGTAGACTATCTTGGTGAGGCTGGTATAGAAGTCAGCCATAAACCTAAACTACGAAAGTATTCCAATGGCGATATTTCTGTTGCATTCATTGTGAAAGGGGCCGAACAACCGGGAACCATCAACGCTAAATCAGGAATGGGAACAGCTTCGGCACTTTTTGTAGGAAGGATTCGCGAAGACGGAACCCGCGTTTGGTTTACCTATTTAGATTCCGAAAGTATCGGAGATTACGTTGTTTCTGCAATAGATACATCCAACCGTTTGCATGTGTTTATCGAAAATCTTGGTGGGAGCCCTGCGCATTTAGCTTTTGTGGATGGACCTGTTATCAGCAATTCCACATCAGGCGGCTCTGCGGACTCGGATGCAATTCACCTAATTGTCAATGAAAATGGAGCCATGGTCTTCCAAAGATACTTTACAAGCAACGGAGGTGATTTTATTTTTGGGGTCGAAACCAATACTTCCGGACTTTTTGTCACTGGTACCTCTGCTCAAGGTGCCAATGGTACCACGCATCCCAATGCAACCTTCCAAATGCCATTTGTCATGCAGTTAAACGAAACCGATGGAACTACAATTTGGTACAAATATTTAGGAACAGCTGCAGAATTAAACTACGGAGCGAATCGTTTTTTTATAAAAGATGATTCCATTTATACAATTGGGGCTGGTCGGTATACTTATGGAAGTCCCGTTGAACCAATTGTTGCCACAGATGGTACTAGAAAACATTATATCATTTCGAAATTGAATACCAGTGGCAACGTATTATGGAATTCTTTTTTGGGGAGTGCAACAGAAGACATAATGGAAACAACAGAATCAGAACCAATTCTTCTTTCCAATTCTCAACTTTTAATTAGAATGCAAACCACTGAGATCAATGGCCGATTTAACTCCCTTCCCGATTCCGTTACAGGTAATGGCACAGGCCCCTATACACTTGCCGATGTTTTTATCAATCCACAAATGGGAACTTTCAATCGCTTTCATTATTCTTCCAACTTAACATCCCCAACACAGGAGCGAACAGAAGTGATGCGAGAGGTTTGTTCAGGAAAATTGACACGTTTGAATTATACAAAATTTTCAGCGTCGCCTTCTCCCAATCCGACTCAGATTTCCATAGAAAATGTAAGTTTGCCTTAAGTGTATATGGCCTTTGGGCGCCTCGCAATTGTTTGGTGAAGGTTAACTCTATCAAACAAGCGACCGCGCTTTACGCTTCAATCTTTCGCTTTGCGAAAGGATTTCCGCTGCAATCGCTGGCGGGGGTTCCCTTGGCAAATGGAAATCCATAGGACACATTAGGACTATCCACAAACCACTCTCGAATGCATTTTCTAATAAAAATCCACAAATGACTTGAGAACCCTTCTCTATTCTGTAATCCTTTGGAATTAAACAATTAATTTCCATCGTTCCTATGGGATCAATGGACTGGGAAAGATTATGTTCTCTTATTCACGAACTCGCAAAAATCTAATTATCTTAATTTATCTACTCTGTCTCAGTTTCTCCTTCGGTCATTGCAAATTAGATTTAAACAATCCAAGTGATCCAAAATCCAAAAGTTATTTTGAAACTGCGCTCATGAACCTTTACTTACGATCCGTATGTAGTGCTCATCTCAGAGGGAATGTAAGGATTGGGAGTGGGAATTATCTAGTGTTACCCCATTCCCTCCTCCCTTTGAAAAATGGAAACTATGTGGTCACCGCCAGTGTTTCAGAACCCGTTACCTGGTCAGGCAGAAGTAGCGGTGTTAACTATAGTTATACGGGATTGATAGGAACCGATCCAGCCATTGTCATTTTTCAAGTAAATGGAAGGACATTTGAAATAGAATGGTTGGATTATCTAGGTCCTGCAGCAACCACAACTGCCAATAGTCATTTTTCCAGTCTCTCTGAATTTTCCAATGGTGAAATTGGTGTTTTTACCCAAGTCATAGGAACAGAGCAGTTAGGCGCCATCTCTCCCAAACTATTTTCACAAGCGTTTATGGCAGCCCGTTACTCCCCATCTGGTTCAAGGGTATGGTTCACCTATTTAGATATGGCAGCAGGAACTTTCAATATAGACAAAATTGCCCACGTAGTCGATTCGACTGACCAGATGCATCTTTTTTATACTTCAACGGGCACCGCAGCAAACACACCTAACACGGTCGGTCTCACTGAATTTCCTGCTCCTACTATAGCTTCCAACGGATTGTTTGCAGGACAAAAAGAAATTGGTTGGGCCGTTCTCAATGGAAATGGAATGCCACAGCGCCAAAGATTTTTGCGGGGAGCTGGCGATTTTGAAGTTATCTCTGCCGCATATTCAAAAGATGGGAACATATTGTTAGGTGGTTCTGCATTAAATTTTATCGAAAACTTTTCAGGTCATCCAGCGGTCGGTTTCACAAGAGGATTTTCCGCACAATTAACTTCGAATACGCAAGAAGTATTAAAAATTACTTATCTTGGGTCGAACAATACTTCCTTTAATGTGGGCAAACTAGAAGCAATCAAAGTGGCAAACGACGGGTTTTATGGAACTGGTGTGGCTGCTGGATCTTACGGTTCTCCCATTCATGACTATCAATACTATTCAGCAGGGAATTTCAGAAACTACTCATTTGTTAAATTTGATCTGAATGGAAATTTACTTTGGAACCAATTTTTAGGTTCCTCTAATGCCAACGTAATAGACCAAGTACCTGCCCTTGCCTATATCTCCTACTTTGATGAAATTCGAGTAAAACTAATAGGCCCAGAATCAGGGACAAAAATGACAGGACTCGATTCTATCAGTAATGGTTCGGGTATCAATCCTTACCAAGACATTACCTTACGTATGGATGGAAGGGTTGGTCGTTACAGTTCCATTCGATATGAAACCAATATCTTTGTGACCACACCGGTTTCTGGATTGGTAGGAATGGATGTCAACATTCATGATGCTTGTAATGGAAGAATGGTATCCTTAAAAAGATTCTTATACTTTCCTAACACGAATGGTTTTTTAGAAGTCTCTACAAAATCTCCGATGGAAGAACCATAATCAATTTAGAATTCATCAAAAACAAACATTATCGCAAAATGTTTTGATAGCCAATTCCCCTCTTAGGGAAATCGGCAAAGGACTTGAGAAATTCGCTATTTCCAGAAATATGGCTAAAAAAAGAAAACCTTTCTTAATCGAAAGGAAATTTAGTTTGGCGATGAAACAACAAAGACATTTTAAAAAGAAGTTTTCTACACTTCTCATTTTTTCAATTTTAATCACTCAACTTAACAACTGTAAGTTGAGCTTTAATAATCCGAGAGATCCTAATTCAAAAAGTTATTGGGAAACCTGGCTTTGGGAGTCCTATCTGAATAGTCTTTGTACACCTAATTTAAAAGGCACAATACGTTTGGGCTCGGGATCATCACAAGTTTATGCTTACGACCTCCTAAAATTGAAAAATGGTAATCTGGTAATTTTCGGGGCAACCGGAGAAGCTCTGCAGTGGAACGGATCCAACACGGGAAAAAATTATTCATATACGACAGGAACTCAGTTTTTTGTAGCTCTAATCAATGGAAAAAATTTCCAAATGGAATGGTTAGATTATTTAGGTGTGACTGCCACAAGTTTTAATAGCGGGATTTCACACACAACACATCTAGCAGAGTTTGCTAACGGTGATTTTGTGGTTAAAGCCTATGTTTATTCTGGGCAAAATTCACCGACTCCAATTTCGGAAAAGTATAATGAAGACTCGATGTTATTTGTTCGATTTAATCAAAATGGAAATCGAATCTGGCAAACTTATTTGGACAAAAGTAATGAATCTTTGGAGGATGCTTACTCTTCCATTGTCATTGACCAAAAAGATAACGTTCATTTTTTCTTTGGAACCCTGAGTACAGGTCCAGATACAACCGGGTTTATTGAATTCCCAACGCCAGAGCAACCATCTTTAGGTGGAAGTAACATTGAAACTGGCTGGGTAGTCATGAACGGGAACGGAAATCCCATCCGACAAAAATACATTTTGGGAGATCCCAATAATACCGTTTCCATCCGATCGGCAGTGCTCGGCCCGTTTCAAAATATCCTTTTATCAGGCATTTCAACTGGAAATATTGCTGGCTTTCCTGGCCACCCGTATCCAAACAATAGTGTCCTCAGACCTTTTACCATTAACCTTTCTATAGAAAATTTTTCAGCAATGAATGCAAGTTACTTGGGATCAAATGACCCAGCACAATCTAATGTGATCTTAGCTTCTCTTATTTCTGGGGAAGATGGTTTTTTTGGCGGTGGATTCTATCCTGGAAACTTCGGAAACCCAATTTTCCCATCCGTAAGTGAGGGTTATCGTAGTTATCTTTTTTTTAAAACGGATTGGATTGGAAATCCACTTTGGCATACAAACGTAAGTACGGAAAATGAAGGTGTTTCAGACGTATTTCCCGCTACATCTTATCTACCAGGAAATCAATTCCGAGTGAAACTACTCGGCCCAGAAACAAACAAACGTTATTCGAGCCTTAGCCAAATCGAAAGTGGCCCCGGTACAAATGAAAATCAAAGTCTCACCGTTCGATTGGACCAAACAGGCAAATTCACAAAGGCTTATTATGAAACCAATGCCACAGGTGCAGAATATACAGTAGGAATTGAATCCAAAGCTTGTGAAGTTTGCCAAGGGCGACTGGTTCGTTTGGATACAGTGATCCTAAGTCCAAGTTTCACACGCTATGTAGAGATCTCCACTCGTCCGGCAGTTGAGGAACCGTAAAAGGTTCCTCTTGCCCCCATCAGAGCCACAAAGAACCATAAGATTTTCTTATGGCAGTGATTTAATTCCGAAAAAACAGAAACTTTTTCCCATTTTTGTTTCCTATTTTGTCACAAATGATAAAATCAATTGTCCCAAAAGGAAAACAATTCTTTAGGAGAATTTTATGAAACTCACTTCTCTCATCCTGACTGGCTTTGTTGCCGTCGAACATGTGTTCATTCTAATATTAGAGATGTTCCTTTGGAAAACCGAGTTTGGAATGAAGGTATTCCAACTAACACCGGAAACTGCGGAGATCACTGCTAAATTAGCAAAAAACCAAGGACTTTATAATGGATTTTTAGCTGCGGGACTTTTTTGGGCACTTATCTTTATCAAAGATCAAAAACAAAAATTCCAAACCATTTTGTTTTTTCTCATCTGTGTAGTGGTTGCAGGAATTTATGGTTCAGCGACTGCCAAGTTCTCCATTCTTTTTTCTCAAGGATTGCCCGCTTTATTGGCACTAATCGTACATTGGGTGGCAAATAAAAATAAATGATCGATGATCCGCATCTTTCTCTATTAGAAAGTTCACTTGCTGGAAAAACAAATGCTTTGGAAGAATTGATTCAAATCTTCCAACCAAAAGTTTTTTCTCTCGCATTGAAATTTTTATGGAACCCGGAAGATGCGGAAGACGCCACCCAAGAAATTTTGGTCAAAGTGATTACCAACTTAGGAGGGTTTCGAAAAGAAAGTAAATTATCAACTTGGATCTACCGGATTGCTAGTAACCATTTGATCAATGTACAAAAATCAAAAATGGAAAGGCGTAAAGTTCATTTAAGAGCTGTGCGCGAAGAATTACACCGAACTCAAGCCCCCTACAATCCTTCTTCCCATTTCCTAACACAGACCTTGGAAGAAGAAAGTTCACCAAAAGTTTCTGAATTGGTTTTACATGTCCAAGTGGCATGCACCTATGCCATGTTACAAGGTCTTACAAGGCCATACCGAATGGCTTATCTTTTAGGAGAAGTATTTCAAACTTCGAGTGAAGAAGGTGCCTCTGTGATGGGTGTTCGCCCAGAAGCTTTTCGCCAAAAGTTATCTAGATCTAGAAGACAAATGGAAACCTTTCTAGGAAAGGAATGTAGTTTAACGAATGCAGACAATCCATGCCAATGTACAAACCGAATCACTTATGCCACAAGGGCCGGAAGGATCAAATCCTATCTCAAACTTTCAGAACAAATGAAATCAGATGGAAGATGGAAAGAAATAAAACCCATGATGGCAGATACTTCAAAAATCAGAAAGGCTGCTGAAGTGTTCCGTAATCATCCCGAATACTTACCAAAAAAAAACCAATTGGAAAACATTCGAACGCTTTTACACAACTCGTTTCCACTCACGACTCGGTGAATTACCAAAAATACGTTTGTAAGCTTTCGAAAAAGAAAAGGCTGACGCATAACCTACATTTTGTGCGATTTCCTCTAAACCCATATTCCCTTTTTGAAACAATTGTTTTGCTTTTTCCATTCTTAGTTTTGCCAAGTATTCCATCGGCGGGATTCCCAAAACATCACGAAAACGATTCGCTAGGTTTGCCCGAGAGACTCCCGTTTCTTTAGCCAAAGATTCAATAGTCCAATCCTTACTATACCCATTATGTAATTTTTCCAAAGCATACAAGACTAAGGTATCATGAAAAGCTTTGACCCAACCGGCTTTCGAATCAACATTTTGCCCTAGCCACATCCGTAACATATAGTATAACAAAATGTCCGTTAATCTTTGTACAATTAAGTCAGTTCCTAGGTTTAGTTCCAATTCACGTGAAAGGATTTGAATGATGTCACCAAGAGCATGGTGGGCCTGGATGTTTTCATAAGGTATATGGATATAATTCGGTAATTCCAAAAAAAGCGGATGGATTGGCCCAGGGGGAACTTCATAACGAACGGAAACAAAGGTGGTGACAGGATTTTCTTTTTTGATCTGTATCTCTTTATCACCTAAGAATCGTTCAATTGTTACAACTTTAGCTTTTGGGTCGGATAATAATTCATGATTAGTTCCTCTTGTAATAAAAATAAGATCACCTTTATGCAGAGGGATGGTGGTTCCATCCATCCTCGCATAACAACTGCCTTGTGTTACAACATGGAAACCGCCACTCTTTTCACAAGGGAAGTGGAATCCAAAACTATCAAAAATTTGCCCTTTGGAAAGTAGGTCGTTTTTCCAACCAGCGGAAGCGAGAATATCAGAAAGTAGATCCATACGTTTATTTCTCCCAATATTCACCAAATGTCCATCAATTTATACGATTGGATATATTTTTAATATTTCACGACATAGACAGTCTAGATTTTACGGAGTATATTATAGAAACAATAACGGATGTATTTCCGAATTCAAGGATTCACTATGAAAGTATTTGTATATGGCGGCTCAGGACTTGTAGGTGGCCACCTCGTAACAGAATTATTAAAACAGGGGCACGAAGTCTTTGTTGGATCAAGAAAACCGGAATCTCAAAAAAGTTCTCCAAACGTACATTGGGTTTTTGCAGATTCATCGAATCTTACCAAAGGATTGGAAGTTTTAGAAAAGGTAGATGCTGCTTATTTTTTGAGCCCTCCTGGCCAAACCAACCAATTTGAAATTCTATCCCCTTGGATTGAAAAAGCAAAACAAGTGGGTTTGAAAAAGTTAGTGCTGATGACCGCAATGGGAGTGGAACACGCTCCGCCAGAAGCACCATTCCGCAAAACAGAGATTTTGTTAGAAGGATCAGGAATTCCTTGGAATATCATTCGTCCCAACTGGTTTATGCAAAACTTCCATACCTTTTGGATTGCGGGAATCAAACAAGATGGGAAGATTTATTTTCCAGGTGGAAATGCAAAAACAAGTTTCATTGATGCAAGAGATATTGCTTCGGTTGCGGCCGTCCTTCTCACTTCTTCAAAAAATGATAATCAAGCATTCGCATTGACAGGACCAGAATCTATCGACCACAATGAAGTAGCAGAACATCTAACAAAGGTAAGTGGAAAAACGATTGGATATGTAGACGTTGATCCAAAAGTATTTGAAGCTTCGCTTGTGTCTGCCGGTCTCACCAAAGACTATGCAGCATTTCTTGTGATGATTGCAGGTGCTTTGAAAGAAGGTTTTGCCTCTCCCATCGTAGGCACAGTAAAAACCCTTACTGGAAAAGATCCTATCTCCTTTGCTCAGTATGCAAAAGAATATGCAGATGCTTGGAAATAAAAGTCCAAACATCTAAATTAGAATCTTTTACTAAGGTAAGGATCTAATTTTTAATCGGCAATTAAGATTCGGTTGGCAGCTCCTCCAGCCGGATCTTCTAATATATTTCTTAAAAGCAATTTATGAAATGGCCAAAAGACCGACCCACTCACATTCGTTTGATTCTTATAGAATTTTTTTGTTGGAATGACTTTCTTTTGTTTTAAACTAATAGGATCATAAATATGAAGCCCAGAGTTTCTTACCCAAACCAATTCCCCCTCTTTCCAAAATCCTAATTTATGACCGTGAGTTCCCCATTTTGCTTTTTTCACATCGGAGAGATTTTCTGTATTGTACATGCGAACTTCTCCGGTATCAGCTGCTGCCATATACAAATACTTTCCATCTCTTGAAAAACTAATTCCATAAGGAGTAGATGGAATGGAGAACTCTTGGAATGAGTTTGATTCTATTTTAAATAAATATCCCACTGGATTTCTTTTTTGAAAGGCTTCCGTATAACAAGCAATTAGTATTTGTTTTGATTCTGGATGGAATTCTGGTGTGTAAGGATAAAATTTTGATTTGTATTCTTTTAATTTTGTCAAATTTTGGTTTTGGATTTTGTATATAAAAGCGGTAACATCATCCGATGCATCATCTTTTAGATCGGCATCGATAGCAAAACTAAAGTAACCAGTATTGTCTGCTTGTGAATATCCAATTGCCGAACTTATAGCGAAAGATTTTTTATCATCTTCTGCAATTTCATAGATCGGTTCTACCACATCGATAGTGTTAGTTTCAAGGTCCCAGCCCATAAAAAAATACCTTTTGGTATTAACAGATTTATGTTTATTTTCTATTACAAAACCAGCCCGGTGCGTTGTCTCATCATAAAACAAAAACTCGTATATGGTCAGCGGTAATCGTTTGCCTTTTATCTCGATTTGGCCTACAAACTCTGTTGCATGTGTACTGTAATAGGCCTCCAAGGGAACCGAGCGATAAATTCGTGCTTTTGACTCAGTATCATAAAAATACAATCCAGGTTCATCAAAATCAGCGGTCCTTCCGAAATAGATCCACTTGCCTCCGTTGACAAAGAATGGATTGTCCCCTTCTACAAATGTAGGTCGCACATTAAAATCCGTAGCAAAAGAAAACTCTGATTCTATTTTTTGTGCGGATAAGGAAAAACCGAAAAGTAGGATCGAGAGATAAAGAAACAAGAGTCGAATCATAATTGGCTCCTACCGTTTGGGTATGGAGGAATACACTACAAGAGTTTCATTTTTTTACAACCATTGTTTATCATTATTTTATAAACAGGATTCTATTTTACTTAATTCTGCCAACAACCAATCCGCCGATAGTATTTCCTTACTGTTGGAAGGTTTGATTCGATAAGGAGTTCCTGTTAGAAACGATTGGGAAGCAACTTTTTCAATAAAAAGTTTTGCCGTCCATTCTTTGGGATTCGGGGCAAAGAAAGAGTTTTTTGCTTCTTCCAATTTATAACGAAGGTGTTTCTCTGCTTCTTCTGGTGTATGAGTTTCTCCGTTACGAATAAAACTGCCTTGGATTTTTCCCACGCTCTTTAAAAGTTTTTCAATTTTTTGTTCTTCCGTGAGAGGCGAACAGGAATTTGTTTTTCCATACACAATTGGAATCTGAATAACAAAGAAAAAAATAATGATCGAAATAAACCGAAAGAAACGACGAACTTTCATAAATACATCCCTTTTCCATTGATTCCACCAATGTAAATTTAATAAAGATAATGCTCGAAACATAACAACCTAGATCAATTTTTAGCAAGAAAGAATTGAAACCAAACGATTAAAAAACAAATATAATGACTGTAAGTCAGATGGAAATGACTTCGGGTTACTCTAAATTGACCTGTAGTCAATAACCATTTTCTTCTAGCATATTTTTTTGGTTTTTCCTAAGCTGGAGGTATGAGCCGCGCGCCGATTGCAGAACGTTCGCCCAAAAAGAGAGCCGTTTTGGAAAAAGATAAACTTTCCAAACGTACTACAATTCTCCAATCCGCAGCCTTTCTTCTTCAAAAAAAAGACTGGGCTGAGCTTTCTATGGATGAAGTTGCTAAACGAGCAAAAATCGCAAAAGGGACTTTGTATTTATATTTTCCAACGAAGGAAGATCTTTGCCTTCGAGTACATAACGCAGATTATGAAGCTTGGTTTCTGGACATGGAAGCATTTTTAACAGAAACAAAGAATATAGATGCTGAAATTTTTTCCAAATGGTTTGTTGAATCAATGGATAGGCATGTTCGATTTTTAAAGCTACTTCCTATTGTTCCCACTATCTTAGAAAAAAATGCAAGTGTAGATACCATTCGTGAATTCAAACTTAGTTTAAAAGGGCAGATTTTTAAAATCCTGCCACTTCTCATCCAAGTTTTTCCTTTTCTAAACGTACAATCAGCATTTTTATTTTTGATGCAATGCCATGCTTTAGCAGTCGGTTCTTGGTCTCATGGATTTCCATCTAACCAAGTGAAAGAGGCGGTCAAAGAAAATGGATTGGATATTTTTGTTTTAGACTATAAAAGTTTTCTTCGGACATCCATTCTTACATTATTGAATGGAAATAAAATTTCTTAACGAATTCCTGAATAAATTTGTTTTAATACATGCTGTTTCAAACGAACATCAGTAATAGGAATTCTATTTCCATCCATCCAGTCCATTTGTAACAATTGGTCCCGATCACTATGATAAATGTATTTTTTATCCTTAGTAATCCAAGATTTTTGGATTTCCGAATTCCAAGTTTTTAAAATTAGATTCGGTTCATAGTTTGAATGAAAAAAATTTGATTTTAGATGATCAATCCTTTGTTTATGATCGGTATCCAATACAGTTAGAATTGTTTCTTTAAAATCTACAGAACTTCCTTGTTTCGGCTGGTAAACCTGGCCTGATTTTATAAAATACAAAAGAAAGGGAACATCTGTTTCCTGGTTGTATAATGAATAGTTATGAGCATGTGCACCTTCTTCTCCGAAAGATTCACCATGATCTGCAGAAAGAATCAAAACAGTCTCACGATTGGAGTTTTCTTTCCAATAAGTTATAATCGAATCTAAAACCTCAATCTCTTCTTTCAGTGATGCTTCATAACGAACTAACGGTGATTTCCACTGGTTGTTAGAGCTTTCGTTAAAAACAAAATAAGGGCTATGTGTTTGACTAAGTCCAATCAACACAAACGAAGGATGGTTCTTTGTATCATTGATTTGTTTCAAAGCCGAGAGAACCACTCGATCATCCATCCCCCAACTAAATGAGGAATACAAAGATCCAAATTGTTTTTCTAAATATGTTTTATCGAAAACAAATTGAAAGATTTTTGGAAAGAACCTATCCATTCCTTCAAAATAAATGGACTGTGTGTAGATCATAAAGGTTCGGTAGTTGTGTCTCTTTTGTAACTGCATAGGAAAACTCAAATCCATTAGCGAATCATCGACCTGCAATCTAGAATGATTGAGTTGCGATTCTCCGGTCATCCAAGTAAATAAACTTTTGGAAGTATGTGGCATTGGAATCCAGAAATGCGATCCTTCCAAAATGGAAAAATCAATATAACGTGATTGTAAGGAAGAGAGTTGTTTTCTAGAAACACCTTCTAACAAAACAAAAACAAGATTTGGTGTGTCAGGAATAGATTCTAAAACTGTTTTTCCTCTCTTAACCTGAGGAGAGACCATTTTGTATTGATAGGTATTTGTTTCTTTCCATTCAGAATAAAAACTGGAGGTTAGAATCAAAAATATAGCAACAGAAAAAGCAATTAAACTTTGCTTGCGAGCGTTACTGAAAATTAAGTAAAATCCGAATCCTAAAACAATCCACTGCCTTAATTTCCATTGATATATAAAACTAAAGAAGTCGGCATATAAAAGAGAGGCATGTTTAAAAAAATAAATCAGTATATCAAAAGTAAGTGCTGTTTGATAAACCTCTTCGTATCCTATAACAATTACATATAGCGTCCATAATCCTAAACGAAAACTAGTATTAATATGTTTTTGTTTCTCTTGTTTGTGTTTTAAAAATAATTCTAAAACCAAAACAATGAATGTAAATGTAGTAATCAGGATTCCATGAAAATAATTCCATGCTCCAATTGAAATGGAAATCGATCCATGAAAACAATACAGAAACAAATATAAAAAAAACATTGGTGACTTTTCCCAAGAAAACCAAATCTGAAAAAAACTTAACTTATTTAACTTCAAAATCTACAAAAGCCTTCTGCTGTTCCCCATCAAACAATACTAAGGATTGTTTTCCACGAATGATTGGCAATCGCAAGTCCCCATTGGTGGAAGGTGTAAATTCTTTTTCTCCATTCCAGACGAGTTTTGGATCCTTTAAAGTTTTGATTTCACGAATCCTGATAGGAATACTTTGTGTTTCTTTTTCATAAGAAGGATGAAATAAATAGACTTGTCCCATAGACGGATACACAAAACCAACACCCAACACTGAAGATTTGGCTCCTTCTTTATGTTTATCACAAAACTCAGCTTGTATTATGTTTTTTCTAACTCTCAAAACCATAGATGGACATTTTTCCAAAGCTAACTTTCCAGTTAGGCGACAAAAACTTTTAATTTCTGTAAAATTTGAAGAATATTCCTGTTTTGGTTTGTCTTTCATCAAACTACGAAATATGTTTTGCACAATCCTTCCTGCACCAAAGGATCCAGAAACATCCATTGTTCGTTCTCCAGAAAAATTTCCAACCCAAGCACCAACCACATAATTCTCATTAAATGCAACTGTCCAAGAATTACGATAGTCTTTAGAAGTACCCGTTTTGATTGATACAGGAAAAGGAAAATCCAAATAACTCCTCCTACCAAAAGCCCTCTGCCGAAGTTTAGGATCTTTTAAAACAAACTTTATTTCTTCAGCTGTTTCACCAGAGAACAATCGAGTAGGCAAACCGTAGTATAATGGTTTTTTATCAATTTTCCCCAGGCGAATTTTGGGTAATATACCATTCAAAGGAAACGATCCATAAGCGCGCGTTAGCTGAAGAAGGCTTGTTCCACCTGACCCTAATGCAAGACCTGGTCCATAAAACTGTGGTGATTCTTTTAAGTGTGTAAACCCTGCCGATAACAAAAAGCGATAAAATGTGGTGACACCCATTTGATTGATTGCTGTGACCGCAGGAATATTCCGTGAGTTACCAAGTGCTTCTGCTAAGGTCAAATCTCCCCAATACCGAAGGTCTGCGTTTCTTGGGAGATAATTTCCTCCCTGGCCCAAAGAAAAGGAATATTTTTCGTCTGAGAATATTGAATTTATAGTGTAATGTTTTTTTTCTATAGCAATTGCATATAACAGAGGTTTGAGAGTACTTCCTGCATCTCTATATGCCAGACTACCGTTCACCATTCCATCCCCATCTTCAAAGAAATTTTTGGAACCAATCATGGCTTTAAGTTCTAATTCATCCTCTTTACCTGGCACACGTTCCAATACGATGGCAGAGGCATTGGATACATTCCATCTCGCCAAACCTTCCAATTCAGAATTCACAATTGAATGTAAATCTGAATTTAATTCTGAAGATAAGGAAGACACAAACTCTTCTGAAGGAACAGAAATCAACTTTCTAATCCAATTAAGAAAGTGCTGGTTTTCACCTTTCCATTGTTCTGCAAAACTTGATTTGTTTTTGAAATTGGGATCGACAGTAAGTTCGTTTGGGTCTTTTAAAACCGGTATTTCATAAGGAATTCGTTCGCTTAAATTCTTATAACGAATCGATAGTTCTTCCAACTCAGGTTTATTTTTTCGAATCAAAACAGAAAGATAAACCGCCTCTTCAATCGATAAAAAACGAATGTGTTTTCCAAATAACGTAAGTGATGCGGATGGAAAACCAACGATATTTGAATGAATGGATACTGAATTCAGGTATGCCTCTAAAATTTCTGACTTTGTCAGCCAGACTTCATACCGAAGTGCCTCTAACATTTCAAAAACTTTTCGCAGAAAAAATGGATAGGAACGAATCTCAGGATTTTGTATCCGAACTAATTGCATCGTGATCGTAGAGGCACCTCCACGTTTTCCTTTTGAAAAAAAATATGAACGAAGTGAATTGAAGCCTGCCAATGGATCAATTCCATGATGCGAATCAAATCGTTTGTCTTCCGCAATTTTGATGATTTCTGGAACGAAGTTTGGATACTCCTGAATACTTTCCCAATCCTGTTTGGTTTGGTTTAAGTTTTTTCCTCTTCCTATGAGAGTCCCTTCTTTTGTCAGAATTCTAACTGTTGAGTGATTTCGAAGAGACTCAAAATAAATGGGTCTTAGTAAAAATCCTGCTATGGGGAATATGATACTTCCACCTAACAGGATATAAATGACAATCTTTGTTTTTGAAATCACTCCACTTTCACTCGGATCGTATTGGTATTTCCATAAAACTGTGGATGATACATCAAAAATGTTTTCGATGCGGGCATAATCGAATTTCCTTTTGCCACTGGTCTCAAAATATAATTAAATTCTGTTTCCCCTCGTGCAAGTCTATCTTCGGAAAAAATCACACGATCATCCCTATATTCTTTATATCCCCCGTAATAATTTTCAGTGACATCAGTTTCCTCAGCATCAGAAGTTTTTTCCGTCAAAAATGATGTGTTCACAATTTCCGTATTACTAGGAATTGGATCTACAATCATACCAAATGCCTGTTCGGTGTTACTCAAGATTTTCAGTTTAACAAGATAGGTTGATCCGCGCTGAAGGTTAGTTACTTCTTTCAAAACTGGATTACCGTTAGAATCCCTTCCATCAATACGATATAAGATTTTTCGAATTTCCAGTCCATTGAACTTTTGTGTGGTGGTATCTTTTACAGGAACATACATCAGTCTAGATTGAAAATACAATCTACCTTCAGCACTAGTGCGTTTGAAAAGCAATGGTCTACCAGATGGATCCTTTCCTTCAAAAAGTCGATCAAAGGTAATTTCTTCTTTATAGATGGAGTCGGAAGAGGCAGAAAAGGACTCATCAATTAAGGTTTTTTCACCAAAGATAGCTTGTCCCTCTGTGTCAGCAGATGTTGACTCAAAACGGTTTCTATATTCGGCTAACGCAAGTGCTATAGTTCCCACACTATGACTATCCGACCAGAAATGATTTTGCCGATCCATCATAATCGATTTTACTAAATCCACAATGCGTGGATTTTTTGTATCTACCTTGAGTAACAGTCGTAAATAATTTCCAAGAACCGTCGAGGAACTGTAATAGGAGTAATAATAATATTCATCCGAATTCTGTTTTAAAGGTTTGAGTGTGAATAATTCTTTTTCATACAAAATATATTTTGTATATTCTGCGAATAATTTCTTAAACGTAGCGTCCGATTCATAAGATTCAAGTTTATGTGTCTCGGCATAGGCAGTAAGAAAAATACCACGAGATTTTAAATTCAATTCTTCAAAGTGGTCTACCAAAGTTTTCTCTAAGGAATGAATGTCCTTTTTGTCCTTCGAAAGTACGGAATAAATCAAACTAAGAGTTTGGTACGAATTAATCGAAGTTTCTGTAGGATTTTTTACATAATTTTGTAAGTATTGAATTGCCGATTGGTACGCTTGTGGGTTTGATCTTTTCCCTTTATCTTTTGCTATCTGCATTACCGAGGCAATGTAGGCCGTCAAATATGGATACCCGGTTCTACCATGACCTTTCCAAACTTTAAAACTTCCATCAGACGCCTGGAAATCAGACATCTCATCTAAAAATAATTTTTCGATTTGAGTAAAATCATAAGAATCTTTTGTGGGTGCCTTGTATTGGAATTCTTTCAACAACTCTCCTGCACTCAAAGAAAGTAGATAAGCAGAAGTTCTTTGTTCCATACAAAAATAAGGATTGGATTCATAAAAGTCGAAAGCTGATTTCAAAGCAGTAAGTGCAGTTCCCGACATACGGATATCTAACGAACCTTTATTGAGTAATATTGATTCTTTTTTGGGAACTGCAATTAATGTTTTGTGTTCCGAATCTGTATATCCAGAAAATTGAACCGATGTTACTGGATCAAATTCTTTGATAGGAATTGTCACTGCCAAAGCATCCGAAAGATCCGATTTTTTCAAATCTGCAAATTCAGATATGTTTTCAGGCTCAACTGAGATTTGATATGACAATTGGATTTCATCCTTGGGATGATCAAGTTTTAGTTTGATGTATTGTGATTCGGAGATTTGGAATGTTTTGAGGACTTCTTTTGTTTGGCCTGCGGCAAGTTCAATTGATGACCAACCCTTATTCTCTGAAAGAAACTTAGAATCGATTTTATATTTAAACTTACCTTTTTTCTTCGTATTATTTGTGATACTACCACCTAACTCCAAACTATCGCCAACACGAATGAATCTTGCGACAGTCTTTTGCAAAACTAAATTCTTTTTGACTATAAACTCAGAGTTTGAAGCACCGAACTTTCCATTGGAAGAAGAAGCTACCATTACTCGAAATGTTGTTAGGTTGTCCGGTAGAGTAAAACTTAAGTCTGCATTTCCATTGCTATCAGCCGTCACAACTGGATTCCAATAAGCGGTGTATCGAAAGTCTTTTCGTGCACCAGATTCTGATTCAGCAGAAAATCCGCCCCCAGAATCTTCACCGTAATCTCCTCCTGGGCTATCCCCTTTGTTTTCGTATATATAATGTTTGATGATCATACTACGAAGTTCAAAAGTTTTTACAATACTATACCAATACTGATAAAACATCTGAACGGGACTTTGGAATGAATAACCAACTAAGTCTAATACCCCGCGATCTGCAACAGATACAGTGAGTTCCGCACCAGGACTCGATTGGATGGACAATTTGACTTGTTCCCTTGGCTGATATTCAGATTTATCAGTTTTGATCACGACTGGCGCTGTCCTGGATGCTAAATTTACTTTTAAAGTGACTGAGCCTGTTTTTGCCTTTGGAGCACCTAAGTCCTGTTCGTTGAATTGCTTAATATCTTCTGCGGAAAGGCCCTCGGGCACAGGCAATCTTCCCGATAACATTACTACATTGACATCCACATTAGGAAGATATGCCTCTTCTATTGGGATTTCTAATGGTGCACTGTTTCCTTTCATCAAAAAAGATTTTTTAAAATACACAGAGTCTCTTTCTACAGTGACGATAACTCGCGCATTTTGTAGAGGAGATTTAATTAAGATCTTCGCTTTATCTCCAATCTTATATTCCTGTTTGTCAGAACGTAACTCAATCGAGTCATCCCCACGAAAATCCCATGTATAATACGATTCCTTTTCATAGGCATAAAAATCCATTCGAGAAAAAACTTTGTCTCGGTTCAAAATTAAAACCGTATAACTTCCTGGATCTTTAGCACGATAATCGAAAGACACTCCATCGGCTTTTGAGATCAGTTTTTTCGTCTCAACGACTTTTTTTGTTAGTTGGTTGCTTCGAAAGAAGAATTTACCTAATCCTTGTGACAATACAGAAGTCCAATCATTATAAATGATATATGCCTTTAACTCAGCGCCAGCAACGGCTTTGCCTTGTAAGTTAACAGCAACAGCCCCGAATTGAAACGGTTTGTCCAAAGACTGGTATCTATCATTACATTTTAATCCAACATAGGTTTCTGAAGGATTGTAAGGTATACTGGAGGATTTTGTAACAGACTTTCCATCTACATCAAATACAGATGATTCCACTACCAAGTTAAATGGGTCTGCGATTTCAATATCTTCACCATCAGTAACAAATTTGCGGGTTAGTTCTTGTACCGGTATGTCTAACTGAAAAAGACCTTTACTATCCAAAACACCTTCAGAACCGGTTACATAATCCGAATTACCACTAGAATATTCATCTTCGTAATCATACCAAGTGTCGGAAAAATCATAACTCGAAAACGCATCATAAGATATGTATCTTTTCCTTTTTAAGACCGAATAACTGATCTTAGCTCCTCCCATCGGAGCACCAAACATGTATTTACCTTCTACGGTTCCTTTTACGTTTTGGTCTTTGTTCACCGCATTCGCTAAATTAACATTCACCATAAAGTTTACTGGTCGAAATTCTTCAACTTGAAAGGTATCATAAGTGATCGAACCATCTTTACCAGGTAGGTAAACCGAAACGGAATAATGACCAAGAGGTGCATCAGAGGGAACGATATAACTTGTGGCCACTCCCCCTTGAGTCGTAGAACTAAGATTTGTATTTGCCACATCTTTCCCACGAGAATCGCGTATTTGTAAGTTCACTGATTTAGAAGAATAAGGAACCAATACTCCATTTTTTCTGTCAGCAAGGACTCCTTTAATCTCTACACGATCACCGGGTCTGTACAATTTTCTGTCGAAATAAATTTTACCTTTTACATGATTTTCCGTGTAATAATCACTATAACCTTCAATATGTGTTTCATTAAAATGAAGAAAAGCTTTATCACCAGAAGAATCTTCGGCAATTAACACTGACTTGTCGAAGGATTTTGTATCATTAAGGGATGGCAAAGTACAATGTCCATCCTTATCGGTTTTACAAGTTCCTCGTAAGTTACCCTTTTCATACAAAGTAATATTAGTATTAATAACTGGTTCCGCTTTAGATAAACTATGCACCCAAACATGGAGTGTATTTGGATCCAATTTTGTTGTGATCCCTAAGTTTGTGGATTGCAAAAAAACGGATTCTCTTTTATATTCTTCTTTGTTGTTTTCCCCAATAACATTTGCACCTAACTGCAGTGCAATCCAAGCCTTTGTATTCGGTTTGGTTCCGAAATAATTATCAATGTCCATCCCTTGATTACCAAAAGAATTAATTTTGATACCGGACTTCCAGACTGATTTTTTCCAATTTAATTGACTTTCGTATTCATAATACTTGTCACCTAATGTTGCTATTGCGCTCACAAGCACAGGAATAGATAATTCTGCTGATCGGATTTGGAATTCAGGAACATTCGAAATAGAAATTGGAAGTACTTTGTTTAAATTGGATTCAAAGATATTCTCACGAGATAAATAAAACGAGGGTTTATTTGTCATCACTGGAAGTTTAAAACTAACAGGCGTATCCAAAAAACAATCGTTCTCCGCATAAAACTTTCCAATTTTGATTTCATACTCTACACCTGGATCAAAATTCCAAGAATCTAGAGAAAATTCCCGGCTTACATAATCAGAAAATTCTGTGCGAGGGTTGGATGGTTTTGGAGAAATTTGAACTGCAGATGCGAACTCTTGTAGATTGGTATCTTCTGAAACCGTGATGCGGTAATCCCAAAGGTCCTCTAAATATTTTAGATCCGTAGTGTCTAGTTTGACTTCAATACGGCAGCTGCTCGGAAAGATGGTGCGTTTGATGGACCGAAAAAAACCGCTTATAGAATTACAAGATCCAAGGAAAAAAAGAAAACCAAAAGCCAATACCAACTTACGCATGAGAACTCCGAAATTCGAATGTTCCCTGTTCTACGATGGACACGTGTTATTGCCAACTCTTTCCTGAATGAAATAGGAAATCTTTCTATGTTTTTTTTAAAGGGATCAGAATTTTCGCTATGCTTTTATTTTTTTGAAATTTGATTAATGACGATGTCCCTCTCTCAGATTAAAAAGCAGTTTTTCGAATTAAAGGCACCCAGTTCTTTTCCCGTCGGAAATTACAAGGCCGAATGGCTTGGCCCCAAATGGTTTCAGGTCGGCGCTAGTTTTAGTTTGAATTTTATGTCCTTTCGTCATTGGTGGGGGAAATCTTTTGATGGCTCAGACATTGCCTATAATTTATTTTTACCGCCGCAAAGCTCTGACTTCCAAATGCGTCATCCCATGAATTTGTCCATTGGGAAGTCACGACTCGACGGTAATCCCAGTCTAATCCTGGAATACACAAAAAATGCCCCCTTTCCATGGCCCTACTTTGTGGACGAATTTCGAGTTTTGAACGAAACTGATTTACTCGGAATGAATTATAGCAAGCTAACACCCCAACTGGCACTCCCTTTTCTCATTAGAAAATCCTAATCTAACATGTTAGATCCTTAAAAAAGATTCGTCCAATGGAGGGTATGCACCCCCCTCCCCCTTCATTGGAAATGCAAATTCTCTCCGCAATGGAGGAGGTGGTCTTTTCAGCAAGTTATCCAGAATTAGAAATCCTTTATATAAGTCCTTCTGTAGAAACGCTCACAGGCTATCCTATCGAATTCTTTACCAATGAACTGGATGCTTGGAGAAAATTGATTCTTCCCGAAGATAGATCTATCGTTGAACTTGCGTTAACTTCTCTTAACGTAGACGATAAGATTCGAATTCGTTATCGTCTTCAAACAAAAGACAAACAAATTAAATTTGTTCAATGCCAAGGAAGATTGATTCGAAACGAGTCCAGAGAAATCCTTCGCTTCGATGGTGTGATCGCCGATATTTCAGAGTTACTTTCTCTGCAGGATGTTATTAAGAATGAGTCTGTAGAAATCAAAGAACTACTACTCGAAAACAATATCTTATTTAATGGAAGCCAAGATTCTATGTTTCTTGTGGAAGTGATGGAAAATGGAAATTTTCTTATCCGTCGGATCAACGCAGCATACGAAAATTCCACGGGCCTCACTCAGTCATTCATACAAGGAAAATCTCCGATTGATCTTTTAGGTGAAGAACTTGGTAAACCAGTCATCAAAAACTTTCAGAATGCTCTTAGGGCAAAAACCACAATTTCCTATGAAGAAAGTATTCCCATGCCTGCGGGAACTAAAATTTGGACTACTGCTCTCACCCCCATTGAAGTGGATGGGAAATATAAATTCATTGTGGGTGCAAGTAAAGATATCACAGAACAAAAACGTGCAGAAACCGCATTAAAAGAATCTAATGAACGTTATGCATTAATTTTAGAAGTAAGTTCAGATGGATGGTTTGATTGGGACTTAGTCAATGATACGGTCATTTACTCACGTCGCTGGTGGTTAGAGTTTGGCAACGATGAACCACCAGAGAATACTCCGATTAGTTATTGGAAGAGTTTGATTCATCCCGATGATGTGGATTGGGTAACTGAATTTCTAGAGAACATTTTGCTCTCACAAAGAGAAACTTTCGAATTCAGTTTCCAAATGAAAAAAAGGAAAGGGAATTATGCTCATGTTCTGTCGCGATGTTATATTCAAAGAGATTCTTCTGGCAACAGAATTAGAATGGTTGGGTCAAATTCCGATCTTACCGAAACCAAAAAAATAGAATATACTTTGCGAAAAGCCAAAGAAATGGCGGAAGCAGCGAACATGGCTAAGGGAAATTTTTTGGCCAATATGAGTCACGAAATTAGAACTCCACTTAATGGAATCATAGGATTCACCGAACTACTGCTACACTCTTCATTAAGTGACGAACAAAAAGAATCCTTACGAAATATCCACCTTTCTGGAAAAAGTTTATTATCTTTGGTAAATCAAATTCTTGATTTTTCGAAAATTGATTCGGGAAAAATGGAACTTGAACTGATAAGCACAGATTTGACAGACTTAGTCCAATCTACTGTAGACCTCTTCAAAATTTCTGCTGCGTCCAAAGCAATACCCTTAAAACTAAATTTAGATCCCCTTTTGCCTCGATTTGTTTCTTTAGATCCTTTACGAGTTCGGCAAGTGCTCTCCAATTTGATAGGAAATGCTATCAAGTTCACTCACGAGGGAAAAGTTGAAGTTTCTGTAAAAACAATCAAACAAACTGACGACATCATTGATATTGAGTTTTCTGTTTCAGATACGGGAATCGGTATCGACCTAAACTCAAAGTCAAAATTATTTGATTCGTTTTCACAAGCGGACACTTCTATTACAAGAAAGTATGGTGGTACCGGACTTGGTCTCACTATAACGAGTGAACTGATCCAGAAAATGAACTCCTACTTGCGTTTCGATAGTGAACTTGGGAAAGGAAGTATATTTAGTTTTGTTTTATCATTGCAAGTAAATACAACGGGATCCGTATCATCCAACTTATTCGAAGAAAAACAAACATCTCCAGATGAATCCATTATCGTTGAGAATAATCTAATTCAGAATGACATTTTGATTGTGGAAGATAATGATTTAAACAAAAAACTCTTATCTAAAATGTTATTAAAAAGATACCCAAATATAAAACTAAGATATGCAATTGACGGTGCAGATGCAGTCAATCAGTTCCAACAACAGATACCCGATTTGATTTTTATGGACTTACAAATGCCAATTATGGATGGTTATACGGCAACGAGGGAAATTAGAAAACTTGAAAAAGGTTCTAATAAAAAAACTCCCATCATTGCATTAACGGCGGGAGCTTTTTTCTCAGTAAAAGATACGGCGATGGAATCTGGAATGAATGACTTTCTTACCAAACCAATTTCCGCCACCGATCTTTATTCTACTATTGAAAAATGGATATCCTCAGGCCGCGTGTAATAGATATTCAAAAGCACTGATAGCAGCCTTTGCTCCCTCACCCATGGCGATGATAATTTGTTTGTAAGGAGTGTTTGTCACATCTCCGCAAGCAAAAATTCCGTCTACATTGGTTTTACATTTTTCATCGACAAGTATTTCGCCAAATCTGTTAGTCGCCACTAAATCGTTCACAAAACTACTGTTCGGTACAAGTCCGATCTGAACAAAAACTCCATCGAGAGGAATGGTTTCTGACTTTTCTGAACTTCTATCTTTATAAGTAAGCCCGGTGACCTTCTCTGTATTGGTTTGGATTTCCATAGTTTGTGCTTTGACCAAAGTTTTTATATTCGGAGACTGAGCCACTTTATCTAATAACACTTGGTCGGCATTCAACTTGTCACCAAACTCAATCAAGGTGACTGATTTCACGATTCCACTAAGGTCTAGTGCAGCTTCTACACCAGAATTTCCTCCGCCAACAACAGCAACATCTTTATCTTTAAAGAAAGGACCATCACAATGAGGACAATAGGCAACCCCTTTTCCAATAAAATCTTTTTCACCGGGAACATTGAGTTCACGCCATTTGGCACCAGTTGACAGAATTACTGTTTTTGTAATGATACGTTCTCCCGTATTCAAATGGATGGTTTTTAAACTCCCAGATTCAATTTTCAAAACTCTGACATTTTCTTTTTTGAGGATTTGATTTTTGTCCAATTGTTCTGACAAAACGTGAGTAAGTTCTGGGCCAGTTGTATAAGGAATTGATATAATATTTTCGATCCCTAAAGTGTCCTTCACCTGACCACCTAACCTATCCGCGATGACAAGGGTTTTTAATCCTTTCCTTGCAGAATAAACTGCCGCTGTCACACCAGACGGTCCTCCACCAATGACGGTTACATCGTAAATATCAGATGGATTGGTGATATCGGAATTTTCTTCGTTTGTTTCAGGAACGGAATACAATTCCAAAAGTTTATCGAAAATAATGGATGCTTCTGCCTTTCCTGAAAGGAATCGTTTTCCATTTAGAAAAACTGCGGGAACTCCTTGGATATTTTTTTCTTTTACAAGATCGGGATACATGGCCCCATCAATCATGTTATGCGAAATGAAAGGATTCACTAGGGCAAAACTATTGAGAGTTTGAACCACTTCGGGACAATTATGACAATCAAGAGAGATGAATGTTTCAAAGTGTAAGTTTTCTTTTAGTTTTGAGACTGCAGAAAGAATTCCCTCTTCCAATCTGATTGGGTTTCCACCGGACTGAAGAATTGCTAAGATCAATGATGCGAACTCATGACCCATTGGAATTCCTGAAAACTCAATTCCAGTTGGTTTTCCTTCCGAAACAATGGAAAAACGAAGACCATCGTTTTTTTCCGCAGAATGTTCCAAAGAAAGGTTAGAACTTAAGGAGACGATATCATTTAAAAACTCAATCAACTCCTCACGTTTTTCATGATCTCCCGAATACAATCGTATGTTTACTGGATTTTTGATTCTTTCGAAGTATTGTTTTACTTGTTCTTTTGTTGATTCATCTAACATAATAGCCTCCCGATTTAGGCGGGCTTAAACCCGCCTAATTTAGTTTAGATTTTTCCTACCAAGTCAAGGCCTGGTTTCAAAGTGGAATTACCTGGTTTCCATTTTGCAGGACAAACTTCTCCGTCGTTGTTTGCAACATACTGTGCTGCTTGCACTTTACGTACAAGTTCCTCAGCAGAACGTCCGATCCCAAGATCATGGATTTCTGCCGTTTTAATCACACCTTCTGGGTTCACTACAAATGTTCCTCGAAGAGCTTGACCATCTTCTTCGATCATAATTCCAAATCCTCGAGTGATCTTTCCAGAAGCATCACCTAACATTGGGAATTTGATTTTTTTGATAGTATCACTTGCTTCGTGCCAAGCTTTGTGAACAAAGTGTGTGTCAGTGGAGACAGAGTACACTTCCACTCCCATTTTTTGGAGTTCAGCATAATAATCAGCTACGTCGCCAAGTTCTGTCGGGCAAACAAAAGTAAAATCCGCAGGATAAAAAACAAATACGGACCATTTTCCGAGGACGTCTTTTTTGCTAATTTTTTTGAAAGCACCGTTATGGAAAGCTTCCGTGGTAAAGTCAGGAATTTGAGTGTTGATATTGGACATTGAATATCCTCCTTTGTTATTAAGAAGAATATACTCGCAAATTGATCATTTGTAAAATAAATACTATAAATGATCGGATTTATAAAAGCTATTGGGCGGATTAAATCTAATCTTGGTTTAAAGACACCCCAATGATTTTAAATTTTTCTTTAGAATGGTATTCTTTAGGAATCACACCAAGAATCAAACTAGTGAGTTTTTTTAAAATTTTGGTTTTGTAAAATCCCTTTTTATATACCAAACTGATTTCCCGAGCAGGCTCCGGAGAATCAAAAGGAACAATCCGTTCCGAAGATTTATCCACAGAGAGTTTGGGTAAAAGGGTTACACCAATTCCCATATCCACCATGCGTTTTAGAGTTTCCACACTTCCACTTTCGATCTTTGCAAGTGAGTTACGGTTACAGATTTTTAGGGACTGGTGGCGAAAACAATGTTCTTCACCAAGCACGAGTAAGGGGTATTTTTCGATATGTTTCATGGAAACAGATGTAGATTTTTCTTTGGCATTTTTGGGATAGTACACTACAAAGGGTTCGTAGTATAGCTGGTGTTCTACGATATTAGGAATTTTCAGCGGAGTTGCGAGAATCCCTAAATCAATTTCCTCCGATTCCAATTTTTCAAGTATGGTTAAGGTAGGTAATTCCGATATTCGAAAGTTTACTTTAGAAAATTCAGTTTGTAAACTCTGGTAAATAGAAGGAATCAAATAATTACTTACAGTTGGAATGATTCCAATAGAAATACTTCCGGCCGGCTCATCCTTCCATTGGCCAGCAATTTCATAGAGTTTGTCTGCCTCTTTTAAAGTATTTTTAGCCTGATCGACAACCGCCTTTCCCAATTTAGTTGTAATGACGGGATTTTTCTTTCGATCAAACAATTCAAAACCAAGCTCCTGTTCCACTTTTTGAATTTGTAAACTTAATGTAGGCTGAGCGACTAAACAATGTTCGGCGGCTTTCGCGAAGCTCTTAAACTGATCCAAAGCAACGATATATCGAAGTTGAGTGATTGTCATTTAGATTCTCTCCAAAAAAATTACTAAACTATGTGAGAGATTGAAAATCAACTTGCATTCTCTCTTTATACAACTATCTTTAGCCGATAGTGATGAGATCCCTCTCATTTATTTTCCCCATTTTACTTTCCGCGGTTTTTTCGCTTTCTTCGGAACGACTAAAAGTAAGTCCAGATTACCTAACGACACTGTCGAAAGGATGGACATTTACGTCCCAAGGGGAAACAAAACCAATCCAAGTCGGAAAAGGTCTCTCTTTACAAGGACTGAACCCACCGATTCACGGGTCGTATAAAACCAACTTCTACTACGAACCAAACAACAAACCACTTGGTATCTACTTAGACCGGGTCCAAGAGGTCGACAAACTTTTTATCAATGGTGTTTTGTTAGGAGAAACCGGTAGTGTTTCTGCGGATGGATTGTATTCCCCCAACTGGTATTACAAAAGACTATATTTTATACCTGGCTCTGTTCTTAAAGTAAATGAAGTCAACGAACTAGAAATTGAAATTCATTTCCGAAATAAAACCTTTCAGGGTGGTTTGTTTCGGAAAGTTCCCGTGATGGGAAATTACGAGCAATTACAAGAATTCATCATCCGAGAGGATGGGCGAGATTTTTGTTTTATCATGTTGTTCTTTGGAATTGGCGCTTACCAAATTTTTTCTATTGTCTTAAAAAGACAGGCCAAAGCAAATTTTTACCTTCTACTTTCCACATTAATATTCGTTATGTGGAGACTTCCGTTATTAAATATTAGTTATACATACACAAATTTTTCTTTTTTCTTTTGGTTAAAAGTTTTTTTTACAGCTCAGACACTACTTCCTATTTCCATTTTTTTATTTAGTTATTCTTTATTCCAAACCAAGTTCCACCTAAAAGAAAGGTTGTTAATATTTTTCCTTTTTTGTCTTGCCTTTGCGCAAACCTGGGAAATTCAAATTCCGACAAGGATTCTACTTCTCAGGATTTGGGAATTTTCACTTATTTTGGTCGTGTTCTTTATCATTCGAGGGGTCATTCGGGCCGCTAAAGCAAAAAAAGCAGAAGCTTACTTTTTGGCAGTAGGGTTTATTTGTATCTGCATTGGCGCAACAATTGATATCATCATCGATGTAACATCGGGAAAAAATATCTATTTAACACAATACGGTTTTTTAATTCTAATGATTCTTTCAGGAGTCGCAATTTCTTACCGACATGCAAAAAATGAAAAAGAACTTTCAATACTAACAAAGGATTTGGAAATTCGTGTCCGCGAAAGAACCTTAGAACTTAGAGAAAAAAACCAGGATTTAGAACAAGACTTGTTCTTTGCATCCCAACTCCAAAGTTATCTTTTACCGAAAGAACATCCCAATACAATCGGGATTAAAATCCATACCACCTACCTTCCCATGAAACAAGTGGGAGGGGATTTGTACGACTGGGTAGAACTTGATGACCATCGCCTGCTTTTGTTAATTGCTGATGTAGCAGGACACGGTGTTCCCGCGGCTTTTGTATCTTCTATGGTAAAGGTACAATTTAGAGAATCAACAAAAAACATAAACTCACCTAAAGATGTTTTAGAACACATGAACCAAGCTTTGACATCACTTGTCAGCAGATATTTTATTACAGCTTGTTGCGCACTTATTGATACAAATGAAAAAACCATCACCTTCTCATCAGCAGGACATCCCAACCCCATCATTTACAATCGTGTCGAAGGAAAATTCGAATTTATGCATATACGAGGACCAATCATTGGCTGGCGAGACTCATTTACTTATGGAGAATGGACTCACAAAATGGAACCAGGCGATCGGTATTTCTTTTTCACAGACGGAGTAACAGAAGCTCGTGCAGAAAATAAATTATTTGGTGAAGGCAAAATACTTGATCTACTGGAAAAAGGAAAAAACAAGGATATAGAAACTTTGTCTAGGGAAATCATTGTTCAAATTTCGAAATTTTCAGAAGAAGAATTAAAAGATGATGTCACTTTTTTCTTTATTGATGTAACATAAATTATATCCATGGACGCCTCCACCTATTCAGTTCTAATCATTGAAGATGAGTATCCCGCAAGGATGCTTATGATGGATTATATTATGAACTGTTCCGAATTAAAACTAGCAGGGATAGCGGAAAGTGGAGACAAAGCCCTGCATCTACTCCAAGAAAAACAATTTGATTTAGTTTTTATGGACATCAACCTTCCTGCTGTCAATGGAATGGATATTTTAAGAAAAGAACATAACAAATCCATTTTTTTTATTATAACAACAGCTTACAGTGAACATGCGGTAGAAGCCTTTGATTTAGATGCGACCGACTATTTACTTAAACCATTTTCCTTTGAACGATTTAGAAAATCCGTAGATAAAGCTTTACGTTTTTTACAGGAATCAAAACAAACCCAAAAGCCCACCCAAGAAAAGTTAACCAATCTCAAAATACAATCAGATTCTGCTGTGTTTCTTTTACCGTTCCAAGACATCCAATTCATTTCTGCAAATAACAAAAGTTGCGTGATCCACACTTCACAAAAGGACTACGAAACTTCAAAATTACTTAAAGAAATTGAGGAAAAATTACCTTCGACACAATTCATTCGAATCCATAAAGGATTTTTAGTTAATTTGGATTATGTGACTAGTCTCCGTTATGACAAGGGCGGATCCTATACCATCCAACTAAAAAACGAGGATGAAACCACCCTCCCGGTTGGCCGCTCCTTTGCTCAAAATCTAAAAGAAGCACTCAAATTGTAATCATTTTAGATTTCACTCCGGAATATGTAGCGTTCATTCCGAGTTAAGTAGTTAATCATCGTTAGTATAATTAATCCGTTGACCAAACCCATAAAAATGGGATTTGGACACAGACGGAGTCTTTTTATGAAACATTTTTTTGCCACTATTAGTATCTTTCTTTTATTTTTAGGTTTAGTCCATTGTGCCTCTTCTTCCGTTGGAATTGCTACAAGTAACAAACCGATCCCAAATACACCTTACGAAACCGTGAAAACTGTAGAGAAAACCTTTACGTGGTATGCATTGGATTTGATCATCTTCGGTATCCCTTTCTCTGAACCACCCATTACTGATTTGTACGAAAAAGTTATGGAAGAAGATGCGGGAGATGCACTCGTTAACATTCGTTATTGGAATGATAAGTCCATTTTTGGTCCATTAACGCGTTATCGATTCACCATCAAAGGTGACTTAGTTCGTTTTCCATCACAACCAACGATTAAAAGCAAAAAATAGTATCACGAATGAAAACCTCTATTCTCAAATTCTTTATAAGCACCTTATCTGCCTTAATCATGGTTATGGGCTGTATCGGTTCTCATGTCCCTAAAGAAATTCATTTATTTGACTCAGCTACAGTTGTCCGTTCCACAGAATATAAAATCCTCGGCAAAGGAAAAGGTCAAGACTCCGCTTTCTACTTACTTGGAATGTTCCCTGTAACAAAAGCACCTAACGTAGAATTGGCGATGAGTCAAATTTTAGAAAAATATCCCACTGGAAAAACTTTAATCAATATCAAAATCCAGAGAGAAGATAAAGCTTATTTTCCTCTTGGACTAGTAACCGTGGTAAACGTAACTGCGGATGTTGTTGGCCAACCGGAAGAGACGGAAATTCCCGGAACAAAAGGTACGAAATGAAAGGCTTAGCAGGTATCAGTTTATTCTTCATCGTACTCGCTGTCAATTGTGGATCAGGTATTGATCGAGTAGAGACAAACGATGCACAAAGCCAAGTTTATGCTGCAGCGAAATTTGCATCCGAAAAATGTGGAAATCCCATTCCCAATCCACCTTTGTTAGTTCTGAATAAACCAGTCCAAAGAAATTTGGATTTGTGTACGATTGCGATTACACGTACAGAATGTCCATTTCTTGGATATCCTTTACCTTGTACGCTCATTTATCTCGAACAAGAAACGGGAGATATCCCTTGGTATTTAAACTTCAATGAAATCAGCAAAACTCAAATTAAATAACCGTATCCTATTTGGGATTTTTCTTTTTTGTTTTGGATCACCACTCTTTGCCGTGAGTATCCGAGCTAAATTGATCAATCCGAAAAAGGAAATTGCAGAACAGAACTTATCGGTTCTAATTTTTGAAACGAAAAAATTTGCTCAAACTGATGCAGAAGGAAATGTTACACTAGATTTTCCATCTGCTGGAGACTACACCTTGCGTTTGTTACGTGATACTGGGATACAAGAAATAAAAATCTCCGTGGGATCCGAAGATGAATCAAGGACCATCTACACCGAAAAGAAAACTAGTGCTCCAAAAACCGGAATCGTAGTGGAAGGGGAACGGGAAAAAACCGTGTCTTCTCGTACGAAGGTTCGTTATGAAGAAATCAAACGGATGCCAGGAACCTTTGGGGAAGCTCTTCGTGCTTTGGAAACCCTTCCCGGTGTCATTCCCAATATCGGGTTTGGTGGTGGTGCCAATGGTATTATCGTTCGGGGTGCCAATCCCAATGCAAACACATATCTTTATGATGATCTCCCCATTTTATATCCATTTCACTTGGACGGATTAACATCTGTGATTCATAACGATTTAATCAAATCCATTGACTTATATTCAGGTGCTTATCCAGCAAACTTTAATAATGCGACAGGTGGAATAATTGAAATTGAAACTGTTGACTCTGTTCAGAAAACGAAAGGTGCTTTTCAAGTTTCCTTATGGAATACAACTGCGTATGCGGCGACACCCACTTCAGGCGGTAAAGGATATCTTGCAATTGCTGGCAAACTTGGATATTTGGATAAAACATTAGGTGCCACGGGACTTCTACCAGAAGGGATTCGTCTTCCGCGTTATAACGACTCTCAAATTAAATACGTTCATAACTTTACACCGGAACACCAAATCTCTTTTTATAACCTAACGGCTCAAGATAACTTTGCCATCGATGTTCCGAACAAACCAGCCAATGATCCAACTTCCTCTGCTCTGGCCCTTCTTAGTGGAGCAAGAGCAAGTTTTGGCCAAAGTTTTCGAACTACAGCACTTAGATACACTTGGATTCCAGGTGATAAATTTCAGAACCGCATAACTTTGATTAACTTTGACCCAATTGGTGAATATAATGTTGGTTTTGGATCCATACAAGGAAAACAATACCAAAGAGGAAGTTATGTTGGTGTTCGGCAAGATGCATATTGGACAGCTGCAAGGTTTCTAAAAGTTGATTTTGGAACTGAAGTTAGAAAATTTTCTTTTAGAGATTATGGAACTGAGGTAGCATTACGAGATCCAACCAATCAATCGCCTAACCCATATAACTCGGCAAGCCCGGATTTTGTTGGTAGGCCCTTAAGTATACAAGGAAATACTCCTTACTACAATGCATATACAACACTTCACTTTAAGTTCGGAAACTTTCTTTTTGAACCCGGTGCTCGTTATGATTATATTCAAGTCACTGGCAATGGTGCTTTAACACCAAGAGCAACCGCTTCCTATACATTCCCTGAAGTTGGTAAGGGAATGACTGTTTATGGAAGTGGGGGAGATGTTTCTAGATTTCCACTTACTACAAATTTTAATTCAGAAACAGGAAACCCTGATTTACGATTCGAAAGGGCAAGAAAAGTCAGTGCTGGTATCGATCAAAAAATAGATCAAGTTTGGCAAGTAAAAGTAGAAATGTTTAAAAACCAGTTCACTGATACAATCATTGATGATCCCTATGCATCGTCTCCTGTTGGCTTAAATCCAGACAAAGGCCAATGGTTAACACAACCTATTGTCGCCAATCGACCGTTAAATTACTCAAACCGTGCTACTGGATGGTCGCATGGATATGAACTTTTAATTCGTAAAAATGCACGTCCCGGCACGAGGGACTGGTTTGGTTGGATTTCCTATACCTGGTCACAGTCTTTTCAAAACACAAATTTATACCAAATATACGAAGGTGATAATTCTCAAATTGGTGGAATAGAAAGGAAAATCCTCGCTGCCTATTTTCCAAATTCAAAAGAACAACTAGCACCATGGGATAGAACCCATGTTGCAAACTTTATCTACGGCTGGAGAATGAGTGAAGGTTTTCAAATTGGTGGTCGTTGGAGTTATTTAACATCTGTTCCATCACGTCCGGTTGTTGGTGATGACGGCGGTAAATTTTCAAATCCACTCAACGGACTCACTTACTGGAACCCACAGTATTCGAATAATCCTTACACGTCCGAATATGGTTACGTGAAACGCGGAACTGATTTTCATAGATTTGACATTCGGTTCGATATTTTTGAAAACTATTCCTGGGGATACATGAACTGGTATTTAGAAATCGTAAACGTTTATATGAGAAAAAATAAAAACGGATATGACTTTGATAATTCACGACCATTTTCGGCAACCAACCCAAAACAAAATGATACCTTTGGGACCTTACAACTGCCAGGCGGAACTGTAATTCCATTTTTTAATATTGGTATGGAGGTACATTTCTAATGAAGTATTGGATCTTTCTCCTTTGTCTCACAATAACTCTCTCCTGTACTGAATCTAAAAAATTTGAAGATTCCTACAAAGAGACAGTACTACTACAATATCTTCTCACTCAGAATGCTCCACAAGAGACATGTGAGTCGATGATTACAAATAAAGATCTATGTTTCAAAGCTTATGCTCAAACGGTTGGCGCACCGTTTACTGAAACTACATCCAATGCAAAAACATTGACTTGCCAAGGATTGATTTCAAATTCTGCTTATAAAAATATGTCGGGTATTGCACAAACCTGTGCCTTCAATTGCCAAGTAACTGATTGGAAATCAAAAACCAATTCAGGGCTTTGTGCTCAATCGACAATCCCAGCACTAATAGAATCCAGTCTAACTTCTAGTACGGCAATTTCATGTTTGCGATCTTGTTTTGCATCGACTAACAATCAGATAAGTGCAGACCAAATTCCATTATATTTATTATTTAATAACATTCAAAACGGAGAATAGTATGCAAGAGTATGTAGAAATAGGCGAAGAATTAATCTTTATTGCAATGGCAGTAGCGAGTGTGATCGCATTGGCAGTTTTTGCGGAAAGGTTAATTTATTATAAAAAAACTTTAGGTAAAAAAAACGAAGATTACTTAAACGAAGTTAGAACATCCTTACAAGAAGAACCTGAAATCCATTGGAAAACAGATGCAGGCGAAGAATCCATTTATACAAGATTTGTGCAATTTGCTCTCAAACAATTGAAATTAGGAAGAAAGGGTCTGGATGAAAGTTTAGATGGCCAGATACTATCAGAGAAATTGGAGTTGGAGAAACGTTTACCTATCTTAAATACTTTAGGAAACAATGCTCCGTTTATTGGACTACTAGGAACGGTTCTTGGCGTCATCAAAGCATTTTATGGTTTAGGGACATTGGGAAGTTCGGGTGCGGAAGTAGTCATGCGGTCCATCTCAACAGCTCTACTTGCAACGGCAGCGGGTCTTGCAGTTGCAATTCCTGTGGTTATGGCAAACAATTATTTTTCTAGAAAATCTAAAGTCATTTTACAGAATATGGAAATCCTCAAAAAAGAACTACTCTCTTATCAAATGAATAAGACAAAGGTATAATTATGGCTGGAGCATCAGGTTCTCAAGACGAAGAAATCGGAAGTATTAACATCACCCCCATGGTGGATGTGATTTTAGTTCTTTTAGTAATTTTTATGGTAACGGCAAACTTCCTAAAAAAAGAAAGTTTAAATATCAATTTACCCAAAGTACAGGCAGCTGATCCGAATGTTGCAGAATCAGTGCAAGTAGCAATTACCAAAACAGGTGCCATTCTTTTGGAAGGGAAAGATACAGACATTTCTGGTCTAGTGCGAAATCTAGAAAGAGAAGCAAAGATT
This sequence comes from Leptospira wolbachii serovar Codice str. CDC, assembly GCF_000332515.2. NCBI lineage: Bacteria > Pseudomonadati > Spirochaetota > Leptospiria > Leptospirales > Leptospiraceae > Leptospira > Leptospira wolbachii. The sequence goes on along the minus strand of NZ_AOGZ02000014.1, from coordinate 2,314,877 downwards.
AGACCTAATATGCGTTTGACGCTTTCTGCAGACGAAAGTCTTCCTTATGGAAAAATTACGGAGCTGATGGGAATCATCCGAAAAGCGGGTGTTACTAAAATTGCCCTCAGTGTAAAAAAATGAATCGCCTTGCGGAATTATTGGTATCATTCAAAAAATCGATTAAACAAAACAAAGAACGTTTGTTCCACATTTGTTTGATTGGGAGTTTGTTTGTCCATACCGCTACTTACGCTGGTTATAAGATTAGTCAACTGCATGGTGATGAGGTGATCGAAGAATCAAACTTCGAAGATGTGGATGTCAGTTTTGAAGAAATCCCTCCTGAGCTTATTGGTGGTACTTCTTCTCCCGCACCGATAGAAAAACAAGAATGGGTAGAAGGAAGTAACAAAGACAAAGCCGATGAACCTGACAACTCTGACATCAACCCAAACCAACTTTCAGGCAATGGTACAGATAAGGACGGATATCTTTTCTCTTTTAACGGAGACAAAATGCCCACAGCGATCATTGACTTTGATTTAAAAGAATACTTTCCTCCGCAAGCAAAGGCTGCCAATATTGTTGAAAAACAAGTTGTTTTACTTGTGCAAGTAAATGAAGACGGGAGTTTACAATCGGCAAAAATTGTTTCCGGTCGAGCTGGATATGGATTTGAAGAAGCTGCCATGAAACTCATCAAACGAGTTCGGTTTAGTCCAGGTTATGTGCAGGGACATCCTAAAAAAATGGCACATAGATTACCTATTTTGTTTTCGTTAGAAGACTAACATCAATTCAATGGAAACCTATTGGAGCAGATTTTTAGAAAGGCCAACTCTATCCATCTGCCTCCTCTCTCTCGTCATAACAGTTTCATTAACTTCGTATGCTTATTCCATTTTAAAACCAGCTGACAGTTCAATCTCCGAATACTATCTAACAGAAAATACAGAATACTTTGTTGGTGACATACCGACAGATGATAATGGCAAAATTGATTTTCAAAAAATGCACAAAGTATATTGGGAATCAACTTCGGGTTGGATCAATGATACAGAACTCCAACGAATCACAGATTCAGAATTCATCTGGTTACGTTCTAAAGCCTTTCCGAATCACAAAGAAAACGAAGATTTATTTTTTTTATTAGAACATGGTGGGTTAAATCTAGAAATATTTAACGAATACGGTGATTCTATATTTAAATACGGGAATTTTTTGGAACAGGAAAAGTTACCTAACATATTCCAATCAAAGTTTGCATGGATTAAAATTCCCAACGATACTTCAGAATACTACTACTTAAGATTATATCACAAAAGAGGGATTCTCTTTATAATCTCGATAGTCGAAAATTTAGTCGGAAAACAAATAGCCTTGTACCGTGAGGTCGCATTAAAAAACCTGACTCCCATTTTCTTTCATTCCTTCTTTTTGATGATCGGAATCATTTGTGCTCTTGTTTATTTTATTGAATACAAAAAGCAATACAATATCCTCTTAGATTTTTCGGCATTTTCCTTATGTTTTGGATTGTTAGGACTTACATCCAATGTATTCATTCGTTATTTATTTACCAATTCGGAAACTTTATTTATACTAACGACGATATCATCTAACTTTGTTTTTATCCCTATGTTATCAGGCGTTCGTCGCCTTTTTGGGAGTGGAAGTTATAGAGTTCTCGATATATTAATTTATATAGATGTATTGATTTGTACGTTGACTACCATTTTAGTTTTTTCCCTTCCATTCTTTGATGTATCACATACGCTACTTATCAGTAGCAGAAGTTTTTTTATCCTATTCAACCTCTTCAATATACTTGGACCAATTTATATTACCTATGAAGCTTGGAAAAAAGGAAACCCTGATGCGTTTGGACATTTTATAGGTTTTAGTGTCACACTCTTCCTTGTAATTTTAGAAATTTTCCTAGCAATCAAATCAAATGATAACTCCACAAACAAAGTCGTTCTTTGGGGTGTTTTATTTGGCGTAATCTCTCAAGGTTTTGCTTTAGAGCGTACGATATTCGCAAACCGGCAAAAGGCACAATTGTACAAAGAAGATTTATTAAAAGCAGAAAAGTCGCTGAAAGAAAGCCAACTCAAAACCTTACAAACAAAGATGAGTCCACACTATTTATTCAATTCTCTAAATACTATCCACGCTCTGCATAAAATTAAACCAGAGTTAATTGGCGATGCTATTTTGAGTCTTGCAAATAATTATAGATTCATTTCAGACAGAACTGATAGAGATTGGATTCCCTTCGAAGAAGAATGGAATTTTTTAGAGGATTATCTCCATCTACAAAAACTTAGGTTTTACGATACAATCCAAATTGATTTTAAAAAATCTGGCGACTTTTCTTCGGTCATACTACCACCACTCCTCCTTCAACCCATCATAGAAAATTCTTTTAAACATGGATTTCGTGGGTCGGCGGACGAACAGTTCCAATTATTCATTCATGCAAAAATGATACGTGATTCTGTTTTTAGTTTTGTTGTCTACGACAATGGGATTGGTATTCCAGACGACTTACTTTCCGATAAAGGAAAACTATTAGAACGATCTTTAGGAAATATAAAAGAACGATTAAAAAATCTTTATTCCGAGTTTAGTTTCGAAGTGACTAGAAATTATCCTGAAGGTGCGAGAACAGAAATCGAAATTATACTCACTTCTAGAGTTCCGCAAGTTCTCTAAGTTTTGTTGCCAGAGCATTTGCAGAAACTCCGCCAGGAAAATTTGCGAGCGTATTAAGATCTTCATCCAATACATAAATAAAATTAGAATGATCAATTCTATAGGTTTTCCCTTCACCCACTTTTTCTCTGACAATTCCAAATAGATCCGTAAGTTTGCTTAGAGACTCTGCATTGGGAGAAAGTGCTGTTAAATTCTTTCCAGGAAAATTCTGTATATAGTTTTTCAAAGTCGTAGGAGAATCCCTCTCAGGATCCAGTGTCACAAAAATAAATCGAAACCGATTCGACTTTTCCCCGAGTATCAATGAGGCCCTACCAAAATTGGTCAACGCTAACGGACACATATCCGGACAATGGGAAAATCCAAAGTATAAAACTGATTTTTTTTCAGACCAAAACTTTGGTTCGAGCAAATTTCCATCAGGTTTTACAAAGGAAAGATGTTTCCACTCTTCTTTGATTGTATCTTCTTTCGATTTACAAAAAGAAAAAAAACTAAAGACTAATAATACACATACGAGCGTTATACGGCTACGATCCAACCCATTCCTCCATTTTCAGCCATATGAGTTTGGTGCGGATGGAACATATACCGACCTTTTTTCTTAAGCACAAACTCAATCACAACTCGTTCTGTTTGGCCAATCGTCACAACATCAGAATGTCCATCGGGAACGATACTTCCCAAACTTCGAATGATATCAAAGGTTTGAGCATGTAAGTGGAAGGTAATGATTGGTTCTCTTTCCATCATATTTTGAATGTAGAATCGAACCCTTTCTCCTACGGGAACTTTCATAGGATAACGATCATAAATTCCAGCTATTCCATTCCATGTATAGTAATCGTTTTTACCCTTTCCTTTGGTATCCCATCCCGAAAATGTGAGAACAAATTCATGAGCAGGTTTTCTTTTGGTAGGTGGATCTACAAGCAAAGCACCATACAACCCTTTGGCGGTATGTAGCATGAGTGGTGGAACATGGCAATGGTAAGGATGAAGTCCAATAGGACCTGCTTCAATCTGATAAGTTCTTTCTCCGAAGGCCGGAATCGGCTCCCATCCATCTTCCAACGGGTCATGGGTTCCATGAAAGTGCAAAGAATGAGGATCCGGACTAGAATTTTTGACGTGGATGCGAAGAGTGTCTCCCAAATTAGCCCGAAGAACCGGACCAGGAACGAGCCCATCAAAGGTCCATGCGGGATAGTTTATCTTATGAGCAATATTCATACTCAAGGGAAAAAGATTTAAATTAAAATCTTTTACTTTCTGATTCGTGTTTCTATAGTTAGGTGGATAGTAAAACCTTTCGGTGTATTCCTCTTTAATAAAAAAAGGTGGATGAGCCATACTTCCATAAGTATTCGTACCCCGTAAACTCCCACCAGCTCCAATCGAATTTTGATAATCGTCGCTGACGGTGGGAGTAGTCACCACTCCAAAGTTAGTTGCTACAGAAGGATCAGAAGGGCCACAAATTTCCTCAGAGTTACGCGAATTGAATTTAATAGACCCAAAAAGCGATCCAACAAATCCCATAACTCCAAATCCCAGTGTTGTTAAAAAACTCTTCCGATCCATAATAGACTCTCTTATACCTTAGATGTGAGAAATTAAACTGAGTACCCAAACAAGAACTAAAACTCCAAGACCACCACCAACAGCGACTTGTTTGAATTTTTTTTCGTATTCGGTATCAATAACAAGTAGGTAGACTGCAGGCCCAACCACTGGAATCACCAAAATCACAAGTGACCAAATGATTTGTTTTGTTGTATCCATTCCTTTTTGTTTGGATAAACCAAAGAGTGCCAGCGGCGCCCAAACCATTGTTAAAACAAAAGGAAGGTAATACGCATAAGAACCGATAAAATATGTCCAAAAACCTGGGTTTGCAAAAGTTGTTTCCATAAATAAACTCCTATATTAAGTTACAGACGGTTCAGTTACCGCCGTCATCGCATAACCGGCATAAGCCAGAATGGTTAAAAAAAGAAAAATACCACCGATCACTACTGTGTTTCGAACGGCTTTTGAAATTTTTGATTCTTTAGAGTATAAAGAAACCAAAGATCCAATGAACGGAACAAGTAAAATCAACCAAAAGTAATAATCCAACTTAGAACCTTTGGCGGAGAATCGATCCAAGATAGCAAGACCCGTCCAAGCTGCAAAAATGGCAAACGGCAACAAATAACCCATAATATGGAAATACCATGTTTTCAAAGTGCCAGGAAAATGAACTCTCCATCCGGATGTGTACATTTTGTTCGTTGCAGAATCAAATTCCGCTTGGCTGAGTTTCGGTAGCTCCGCAGACGTAATCAAACCTTTGTTTGCTTCAAAAACATCATGAGCAGGAACTATGTTACCCAAACTCTCTTTCGGCATATTCATTTGGGAAGGTGGGACTGGTTGGTTTTGATAAGAACCGAGTACAAATTCCCGAAGGTTTGCTTGAACAAATAAGGCTAACAATCCTATACTTGAAGACATATCTCCCGTATGAGGATAACGAATGCCTGTGCAAGACTGAAGGGTTTCTAGGAGTGGTGGGCTTGACACGCCATAAGAGTTTCCTTCAAAACAGTTTCCCACATTCACAGGTCCACTGAGAGCAATATCTCCCCTACCAGAATGGTATACCTTATTGTTTCTAACGACGTTGTTATTGGAAATCCAAATGTTTTCGTCGATATTCATCGTTACCAAAATTCCATAGTTCTTATGATTAAAAACTAAGTTGTCTTCCACCAAATTTTCTAAGGCTCCGAGTAAAGCGATACCATTACCTATCGATGGGTATTCCAATTTTTTAGAAGGAGCATTTGTATTGTTATTATCATAAACAATATTTTTCTTCACCACTATCTGTTTTTGTGGAGGAAGTAATTCTCTATCCAATGTATTTGGACCAATACCCAATTGATTTTTTCTCCAAATAGAAGACAAAAGGTATAAGTTTCCACTTGAATTGGTTCCAGAATAACCAAGTGCATTGTTCTCAGAAATGACATCATTGATAATCGCATTACATGGGTTACACTGTCCAATATAAAACCCAGAGTCAGGAGATCCAGAAGCATAGGAATGTTCCATAAGTCCATCAACAGAATCAAATGCATAGATTCCGTAATCTCCGTTGTTATAAGCCGTTAAGTACGATCCGCGGTATCCTTTCACTCCCGTCCAATACACACCATTCAGTGTAGCATTTCTTGTTGTTAGGTTTTCTACAGCAACTCCATCAGCTCCTACAATCATAATTCCGTTTCCACGAAGGAATTCCCCATCGATAATGGTCTCATTGCGGTCTTCCCCACGAATCACAATCGAAGGAGTAGTGACTGTGACTTCTTCCTTATAAACTCCTTTCGCAATAAGTACCAAGTCTCCAGGTAATGCTGCATCCACCGCATTCTGAATGGTTTTGTATTGAGCAGGAACTTTACGAGTTACCCCTGACCATTTTTTTGATATCTTTGATTTTGTTATGTTCGTCTGCGGATTATAACTCGCATCTCCAATCACCGCAACACCGGTCATTCCGATTTTGCCATCAGGTGAGGCATGGAAGGAACAGAAATAAGGAAAGACACCTTCTTCTGGAAAGAACACATCCGTATGTGCACCACGAAACATCGCCAAATTTCCAAATGTTTTCTCTGTAGACCAATCTTTGGTAATAGAGATCGCATTGTGAGGGTTGTTTCCTTCGTTCACAAATCGAATTTTTCCGCCCTTAAAGGTTCGAATGACTGGCGGGTGAAAGGCATTGTCCATCATAGTAACGTGGACAAACGCCGAATTGGCAGGATCTTCCGAACTGCAATGATTCATACCAAGTGTTATGAATACGGCAATTGAGATTCCTAATAAAATCTTTTTGGTCTGTTTCATCGGTCTTTCCCAGAATATGAGGATTCCCTCACATTTTGAGAATTTTACATCTGTGTTAAAACTTTGTCAATGTTAAATCAAAGGAAGGAGGAAAAATATACTGACAAGAGGTTCCTAAGTTCTGCGATCACTGCCTTTTTTTCGGTCGGTTTCCCCTTTCTTTGGGCAATTTTGAATACAGAATCAACCGTTTCCACAATCATCAAAGAACTATAGTAGGCGCGTTTTTTATCTACTTTAGGGAACAACGGTAGAATTACTTTTTTTGCGAGCGACTTTGCAAATCTTTCATTACTCTCAATGTCCAATAACAACAAAGCTTGGTTCGTATAGAGTATAGAATTGATCAAACGATATCCTTTGACCTCACTCAATGTCCGTTCAAAAGATTGAAGAGTGAATTCAATGAAATCGGGAGAGAATTTTTTTTTCTTTTTTAATTCTTCATCTAGAAGTTTGAAAAAATGATCATGAAGGATAAAGTAACACGATTCAGCATGAGAATAAATAATAGATTCTTTGTTGGGGAAAAATTGATAGATGGAACCAACAGAAATTCCACTCCTTTCGGCAATCAAGTCCGTAGTCAAATCATCATAGCCAACTTCACCTAACAATTCAATCGCGGTATCCACTATTTTTTGATACCGTTCAATCGAACGTTTCTGTTGAGGAATTTTCCTTGGATTTAGTTTTATATTCATTCCGATCGTAACGCCACGATGGGACTCAATTTAGCTGCGTATTCAGAAGGCCACCAACCAAATAAAATTCCAATCGATATGGAAAATAGAAAAGCAAATCCAATAGAAGGAAAGGACAAAACAATACTCCAACCAAAGTATTCTTGTAAAAATAATACGGATAAGATTCCAAAAACAAGTCCCACAATTCCACCGGTCAAACTTGTTAAAGTAGATTCAATCAAAAATTGCATCCGAATGTCTGACTCTCTAGCACCGAGTGCTTTTCTAAGCCCGATTTCTTTGGTTCTTTCCTTTACCGACACCAACATAATATTCATAATGCCAATCCCACCTACCACAAGGGAAACCGTTGCTAGTGCAATGAGAAGTGTTGTCATGGTTTGGTTGGTTTCAGAGACAGCGGATTGGATGTCAGCCATATTCATCACTTGGTAGAGATTTCCCATCGATTCATTGGTTCCATGCCTCTCATGCAAATATCGTTTTAATGAAGTTGTGAACTCTTCGGAAGATTCGATTTTCTCTAATTCCATTTCTAAACTATCAACTGCATCTTTATTTAATAATCTTCGCATAGCAGTATTTAGCGGAATCAAAACCACATCATTCTGGTCACGAAACCCAGTACTTCCTTTTTCGGGAAGAAGGCCAATCACTCGAAACAAAATACGATTTATTTTTAAGTAAGTACCAACAGGATTTTTTCCATCGTAAAGTTCTTTCACGACGGTGTTTCCTACAAGACATACAAGTGCTTTTTTTTGATTTTCTTCTTCTGTAAAGAATCTACCTTCTACTGGTTCTAAATTACGAAGTGTTTCATAGATGGGACTCACTCCGGTGATATAACTATTCCAATTTCGATTTCCATAGACCAATTGTCCTCTTCCATTCACAACCGCAGAGATTTGTTTTACTTCTGGAAATTTTTTGGCAACAGCACCTACATCAAAAACATCCAAACGATTGACTGTACCTGCTTCGAGGGATACTCCCCCACTTCTCATTCCCCCTGTACGAACAATAACCAAGTTAGCACCTAACGAAGAAAACTGCTCTTCTACGGATTTTTTGGCCCCTTCTCCGAGTGCCATCACAGAGATTACACAAACAACTCCAAAAAGAATTCCTAGGGCAGATAGAAAGGTACGTAAACGATTAGTAGACAAGGAGAATAGCGATTGTAAAAAGATACCTTGAAATAAGGGCCAGCCCGTTTTGCGTTTTAAATTCGTCTTAGGGTAAAAATCGAAATCTTTCTTTTTCTTCTTTCCTTCATCGGATACAATCTGGCCATCACTTACATGGATGATACGATCACAATACTCCGCCATTTCCGGCTCATGAGTGACCATCACAATGGTTTTTCCTTCCTTATGAAGTCGTTGTAATTCCAACATAATTTCAATTTTACTCTTGGAATCTAGATTTCCCGTAGGTTCATCGGCAAAAATAATTGGGGGATCAACAAGCAATGCTCGTGCAATAGCCACTCGTTGTTGTTGCCCACCAGATAATTCATTCGGAGTATGGTGGATTCTATTTTCCAAGCCTACCTTTTGTAGTTGTTCCACTGCTCTTTCATTAGTATGATCAACATTTGTGTATAAGGATGGTAAACTTACATTCTGTGTTGCATTAGATTTGGATAATAAATGGAATTGTTGAAATACAAATCCAATCAGGCTTCCCCGGACATCTGACAACACATCAGAAGATTCCCCATCTACCCTACGACCAAACAACATATAGGTGCCCGAATCTACATGATCCAGTAGACCCATCACTTGTAATAATGTAGATTTACCAGAACCTGAGGGACCCATAATGGCAACAAACTCACCTTCGGCGATCTTTAAATTGATCCCAGAAAGAACAGAGAATTTTGAATTTCCAATGGTATAGGATTTATTTAAGTTATGAATCTCAATTGCTAACAAATATTATCTCTTTGGCATTTTAGGTGAAGAGAATGGGCCACTAGAATTGGACTTTTTTTCCTCTTGGATTTTTTTCTTCCGATAAACCGTTTCGTTCTCTGTAAGACCAGAAAGAATCGCTGTATTCTGTTCATCAGAATTTCCAATGGAAACTACAGTCTCCACAAGTTCACCCTCTACTTTTTTAGTGACTTTTCCTTTGCCAGACCCACCTTTTACAAATTCATTCGGAAGCAGTAATACATCCCTCTCTTCCGAAAGGATAAAATCTATGGTAATCGACATCCCACTTCTCAAATATTCCGGGATGATTTTTAATTCCAAATCTACATTGTACATAGTTACATTGTTTTCCGTCACAGCTTCATATCCAATATGAGATACCTTCGCTTGGATGGGCGTATTGGAATAAGAATCTACTGTGACATTGGCAGTCTGACCAATTTTTATTTTTGATAGATCCGTTTCGTCCACTTTCGCTTGTACCATCAAATTATCAGAAAGAACATAAAGTATGTCTTGTTGGGTTACGGTTTGTCCCGGACTGATATTTGAGGCAATCACCAAACCGCGTAAAGGTGATATTACTGGAGTAGGTTTATAAAAATCTTCCCATTTTTTTAACTCATCCTCGCCTTTAGCTCTGGCCGCGTCTAGAAGGGCTGCTCTTTCTGTAGAACTCATCCAAGCGATAATTTTTCCACGCCCTACATGCGTTCCCTCATTGACTAGAATTGATTCCACTCGTCCAGCAATGGGTGGTTTGATTTCTAATCGGTTTTTAGGAATGGCGGTACCAGTGGCTCGAACTGTAACAACTAAATCTCCTCGAAACACTTTCGAAGATTCTAATTTTGTATTGGATTTTGATTTTCCAAAACCAAATAGATAAATCATCACAGAAACAATGACTATAACAATGGTAATAAATACAAATTTAATCTTCATCAAAACATTTTCCTAAATTTCGCAAGTAAGTAGCCTCAGATAAACTAAGATCCCTCTTACCCAACAAAAGATTTTTTTCACGATTGATTAGATCGTTTTCGATAATATCCCAATTTTCAAAACTAATCAGTCCATTGGAATATTGAGATCTGGCAATCATCGCACGAATCTCAGAAGCTTTATAAAATTCTGTTAATACCAATAATTGTTCCGAAGCATTTTTAAAATTTAAATGGGACTGCTCCAAAGAAAACGAAAGTGTGTTCCTTTTGGAATCTCGTGTGTGGATGGATTTTTCGTATTCAGTTTTTGCAATCTTTACATTATAATAATCCCTCCCACCATTAAACAAGGGATAGGTTAAGTTCAATCCAAAGCTATAATTCCTGGGTTTTGGTAACCAAACATCATCCTGCCTCGTTACTGTGGCACTTAAATTGAGGTCAGGATAAAAACCGGCTTCTGCTACACCAATGTTGGCTTGAGCTGCTCTGACTTTCGATTGTTCTGCCATAACGGAAGGATGCGATTCCAATAATGATTCTTTTTCTTTCTCTGAATATTTCTTTTCCATCACCGGCTCATAAACAAATTCAGAATTAATACTTATATCCAATCGATTAGCAATCACTCTCTCTACTTCGTTTAGATTACTTTCAAACAAACGAAAAGCCGAAGATACTTCAAATTCGGATTGTTTCACAAAGGATTCACTCAGCAAAAAACTACCTTTGTGCTCTCGACCAACTTCATAACGAAGTTTTACCAAATCTCGATTTTTAGTGCGCCTATCTTTAATTTTTTCAGATAGTTGATGAAGCTCTTTTGCATACAACATTTGTGCATAACCCGACTTCAATTCAAAACAAACCTTTAACCTGGAGTCATGTAATGTTTGTTTTGCTGCTTGAAGTAACGCTTCCGTTTTATCGATTCCACTTTTATCTCGAAATCCAGCAAACAAGTTTTGATTTGTGCTAAGTCCCACCGAATAACGGTTAATTGCTGTTGGTCTGGACTCCCCTGAACTTGATGTTTGTGTTGTATTAGAGCCCGAGTTTGCCCCATTAATCAAAGGATCATTGACAGTACCTGAGCCACTAAAGTTTGCAGAAGATTGTCTAGCGGAAGCCAAAACATTGACAGTTGGTAAATAGGCCGCATAACTTTTTTCGTTTTCAAAAAAGGCTTTGTCGTAATCGGCCTTAGCAGATAAAAATTCTGGATTGGATTGTAGGGCTGTTTGCCAGAGTTCCTTCACCTGGACCGGTTTTGCAGACAGAGTTACCAATCCAGACACTCCCAAAATAACAAATGAAAAACTACTCAACTTCACTATATACTAAACCTAAGTTTGATGGAAAAAGTTCCTAAGATTTGAATTTTTAAAAAAACTTACCAACTTCCGGAACTACCTCCCCCTCCAAAACTCCCACCACCACCACTAAAACCTCCTGACCTAGAACCCCCTCCGCTACTACTTGACCAACCTCTGCCACCGCCAGAACTGCGATATGATCCACCAAAGATTCCCTTTTTCATTCTCCTGCGGCCGTGAGGGGTCAAAAGATGGTAGAGTTTATACAGACCTATTCCAATCGCATAAGTTAAAAATACAGAAGCACCAATATTCGCACCATGGATGGCAGCGGGAAAGATACTCCAAAAGGGAAATAAAAAGAAATAAATAAACCAGCCAATATAAGGTGCGTTAGCTGCTACGTATGTAAAAATTCCCAAAAGAACTAAAACGAAAACTGAAACAAAAATTTTTACCTGATAAGGAATTTCATCTTGTCCCTCCGATATTTCACCTAAAAAAGAAAGAGGACCTAAGTGAGAATAGTCTTCAGGAGGTGGTGCCGAATAAGAACCGTTGATTGCATCAATAATCGCATTCACACCATTTTGAATTCCTGATTCAAAATCGCCTTTTTTAAAATAGGGTTTCATTTCTTTTTCAATGATATGGTGACACAAAACATCCGTTAAACTTCCCTCCAATCCATATCCGACTTCAATTCTTAATTTGCGGTCATTTAAGGCGATTAACAATAGAACTCCATTGTCTTTTTTCTTTTGACCAAGTTTCCACTCTTCAGCAACTTTGATTGAGTATTCTTCTAAAACCTCCCCATCTAATGAAGGGACAACAAGAACGGCAATTTGATTACTTGTTTTACTTTCCTGATCTTTGAGTTGTCTTTCTAAAGCGGAAACAAACCCAGGATCTAAAGTCCAAGTTTCGTCCATCACTCGGGCCTTTAAAGTGGGAACGTCTTTTGCTTGGATAAGAATGGGGAAAAAGAAAAGAAGGGAAAAAATCAATATCCTCTGCATACAAGGATATTGATTTTAAAACATTAAGTTACAAGAATTTTTTATCGACTACTTGTGGATTCGAGTGGCTCCATAATAAGCAGAGATTGGTTTTAGGTCTTCAAAGCCAATCAAATTCACTTCTCCACCCCTAAGTTCATAGTCTCGTTTGAAACTTTGTAAAAACTCAATAGCCGAAAAACCAATCATTTTTACATTCTTATCAAACTTCAGGTCTACCCTTTCGGCAGGAGTGATCTTTCTAAGCAATAGTTTCAGTGAAATCATGTTTGAAAATAACAAAGCATGTTTTACATCCAAAATATGGACTTTGTTCTCTGATTTAACTGTGATGTCGGCTACAAAAATATAACGAAGAGGGACTCCAAAATAAATTTGAATCAAAATAGCCGTTATAATACCACAAAAAACACCAACTAACAAATCTTCTACTATAGTAAGCACTACTGTCACAGTAAAAATAACAATTTGATCCCACCCTTTTTCATAGGTTTCTTTGAAAACATGAGGTGAAGCCAATCGAATCCCGACCATAATTAAAATTCCGGCAAGCGATGCCAAAGGAATCCGATGGATGAGACCCGGTAAAAGCAAAATGAAGAAAAGTAAAAAGAGGCCATGAAAAAAATTGGACCAACGCGTTTTTGCGCCATTGTCCATATTAGCAGAGGACCTGACCACCTCGGCGATAATCGGTAATCCTCCAATCCAACCTAAAAGAAAGTTACCTGCCCCTTTTGCAACCAACTCACGATCCATATTTGATTGGCGTCGATACGGATCTGTATTATCAACGGCAGTCGCAGTTAACAATGATTCAATGCTTGCAATAAGAGCTATAGTGATTACCATCACCCAAAAGATTCCATCCTTCCATCTAGAAAAATCCGGGAAGGTAATTCCATCGGAAATATGCTCTGGTAGGTTTACTAACTTTTCTGGGCCAATTTTATACGTTTGGTCGAGCAAAGTATAAGAATGCTCATCTGCTAAATCAAAAACCACTCCAAGGGCAATCCCAACTAACACTGCAACTAGTGGTGCTGGAAGTTTTTTCACCAAAGGACTTTTGATTTTTGCTAAAATGGCGAGGATCACAATGGCTGAGATCCCGATGATTGCCACCTCAGGATTTACAAAAGAAAAACTGAAAGGAATTTCCAGGAGTAATCCGCCGATCGTTTTGGCTTTGGGGGTAATTCCAAGAGCTACATAAAACTGTTTAGAAATAATGATAATCCCAATTGCCGCCATCATCCCATGTACTACAGATATGGGGAAATATACGGTTAAATTTCCTGCTTTGATCAAACCCAAAACTACTTGAATGGCTCCTGCAATTACAATAGCAGCCAGTGTCAGCTCAAATCCAAGTTTTGCATCCCCACCACCTAATACCATGATCGAGTTCAAAACAACAGCGATTAGTCCGGCCGCAGGGCCATTGATCGTAAGATGAGATCCACTTAACAAAGAAGCTATGACTCCACCAACAATACCGGAAAAAATTCCGGCCATAGGGGGTGCTCCAGAAGCGAGTGAGATACCCAAACAAAGGGGCAACGCAATCAGAAACACAATAAAACCGGACACTATGTCCGATCGCCAATTTTCCTTTAATCCGGGTAACCAATCTTTTGGTTTGTCTTCGTTCTTCATAGGTAACGTCCTCTTTATCTAACTATCTTTAAATGGCTTTTTATTTTTCCGAAACTGATTCGGATTCACACCGGATTGTTTTTTAAATTCCAGATAAAACGCAGATCTGGATCCAAATCCAGAAAGTTTGCCAACTTCAGCAATATTGAGTTCTGGTTGTTCATTCAGTAAAACCATGGCTTCTTTGATTCGATATTGGTTTAACAACGATGGAAAATTGAAACTGTATTCTGAGTTAATCAGTTCACTTAATTGGTGGTAAGATAAACCCATTTTAGAAGCAATGAATTCTTCGTTACATTCTGGATCAAGATACACCTTTTCAACACCTAACAAAGTTTCGAGTTTACTCCGAAATTCACTTTTATCTAACTTCGTAGTAACAGAACGGTATCTAGTTTTTGACTTATCTCGTTTTTCATAATTTCGCAAAAACAAAAACGAGCCCGCTGTCAAAAAAGGAAGATAGAAAACTGCAGCATAAATGAAGAATGGTTGGTATGGATAAAAATCAAAATGAAACAACGTTTTCAAAAATACCGAGAAAAGAAAAAAGAACCATCCAAATACGTAAGCCCTTTCATCACTTTCTTGCTTTGCTAATAATGAGCCATGAGTCTTAAATAAATAGTAAGCTGCCGTTCCAAAAATAGATAACACCAAAAAGATTCTAAATTCATAAACACGAGGAATTAACGGGACGAGTAAATATAAAAATCCTGCAAACGCACCGATCCAAAACAATACCTGTTTTGAGAAACGATTACCGACAAACTGGTCGAAAGAAGCAAGATAGACAAAAAATATGAAATGGTTTATGGATAAAAAAATGTAATAAGAATGTCTGACCAAGTTATTTGAATTTCCAAATATTGAAGCAAACTCCTTTCCATGAACAGAATACACCAGAAGGAAAAACATTAAAAAATGAATTAAGATCGAAATGTAGACCCTTTCTTTTGATTTTAAATATTCTGCAATGGCCCAACCGAAGGAAACAATCCCGACCATCGAAAAAAATAAAAATGTTAGAAAACGAAATAATACAATGGAACGATAGCTCGCCGAGGAGACGGTTCGAATGGGGAAGTTTAAGTCTTCATTCGATACAAGGTATATATAAAAATAGCGATTTTCCTTGGCCTTGAGCGTGACATTGAAATGCGGGAACGGGGACAGTAATCCCAACCAATCTTCCCAAACATACCCACTATAGGAATCGACGATTTCCCCGTCTTCCCCTTCCGAACAAAGTTCCACAAAGGGAATGTTGATCCATTGGATTAAGATACTGAAATAGGTATCCACCGGACCGTCATTCTTTAGCTCAAACCGGACCCATTGCCCCCCATCTTCCCGTTTTCCCCTAAGGGAGTCTGCACTGCGGTTGTCTATCCAGACCGAACTTCGCAAAGATTGGATAGATTCATGGCTGCAATTTTTGGGAATATCTGTCTTGTGGGGGACCAAAAATTGGACATTTCGGCTTATGTTCCGTCCATAGAAACTTTCCGGTTTCCACAAACACCCACCCAATCCGGTCAGGATTGCCAATAGAAGGGGGATGGCGGCCGTTCGTTTCATCTGAATCACCAGTTTTAGCGTATTCTATGCGCAAGGAAGCGATTTCGATGTTTGAAGAAATTTGAAATGAATTATTTTTTGTCCATTTTTATGATTTTGGACAAAATGGGTGTCTAAAATGATGACAACACGAGGGTAGAAATTATGGATTTCCACGCAGCACTCAACAACATCTTAAACCCACCGGTACTCTTTTTCTTTTTAGGAATGGGTGTCGTATTTTTTAAATCAGACCTACGGATCACGGAAGGGGTCTCCAAGTTCTTATCTTTGTATCTTTTGTTCTCCATCGGCTTCAAAGGTGGCCATGAACTATTTAAGTCTCCCTTTGCAGAAGAACACCTCATGACACTCATCGCCTGTATGTTTATGGCATGTTTTGTTCCGATTTACTCTTACTTCATCTTCAGAGCAAAGTTGGATCATGCAAATTCTGCTGCCCTTGCGGGAAGTTTTGGTTCCATCAGTGCCGTGACCTTTGTAACTGCTGGAGCGTTCCTACACAGTTACGGATATGAATACCAAGGTTTCATTGTGGCTGGAATGGCTCTTATGGAATCACCGGCGATCGTCCTTGCAGTCATCATTGATCGATTAGGCAAAAAGAAAAGTAATGAGAACTTAAATGAAAAAATTCAATGGAAACAATTACTCCATGAAGCTTTCTTTAGTTCTTCCGTTTATATTTTAATTGGAGCACTGATTGTTGGATATTTATCAGGTGAGTCTGGTTGGAATACAACAAAACCATTCACTGAAGATATTTTCAAAGGATTACTCACCTTCTTCCTATTAGATAAAGGAATTGATGCCGCAAGACAAATGCGCGAATTGAAAAAAGTTGGTTTTTTTCTCGTAGGATCGGCACTCATCATCATGTTGATTAACGTAGTAATTGCAATCCTACTAACTAAAATCATTCAAATGCCAATTGGTGATGCCCTTATGTTTGTGGTTTTGTGTGCCTCTGCATCTTACATCGCAGTACCGGCAGCAATGAAGGAATCCATTCCAGAAGCAAACCCAAGTATCTACCTAACGGTTGCTTTATCGATTGTATTTCCTATCAACATCATTATCGGAATCCCTTTATACTTTTACATTCTGAAAGTGATCGCAGGAACCGTTTAGTTAAAACAAACATTACTTAAGAAAAAGGAGATACATCATGTATATTTCAAAAGGTTATTTCTATTTTCTACTGTTAGCGGTATTTTTACCGCTGACAGTTTCAATGGCCACTCCCACAGAAACACAAAACTCTGACGGAACAACAGTAACTCCTAAACCCTATGTTTCTTCCATGAAAGAGAAGGGAATTGATCCTGAATATAACCGTCACATGTTTGTAGAGCCCGAGTTATCCAAACATTCAGCAAATTCACAGCAATTCTGGTTAAACGATGTATTACGGTTTGGTTTATATTTACGGCCCAGACAAGAATCCAGATACAATTTAGATTTCAATGCTTCTGACAAAGGTTATATTGATAGAACTGTTCAAACATCCTCTATTTATTTTATTTTTGATCCAAGTCCTTATATACAAGCAAAAGTAACCCTCCAAGATGCTCGCGTTTGGGGAGGAGAATCACCCGCTTCCTCTGGTGACATTCGTGCCAACTTCTTTAACAACACTGCGGATATTTATTCTAAAAATCAAACCAATGCAGTCTCCCTAAACCAAACAGGCGTAAGGGAAGCTTTTTTAACATTGAACCAACTTCCCCTTCATTCAAAATTACAAGTAGGACGACAAATTTGGGCTTACGGCGACCAACGAATGATTGGTGGTGGGAACTGGACTGTCAATGGACTTTCCTTTGATGGGGCTAGGCTCATGTTTAATTACGACAATTTTAAAATCCATTTTTTAATGGCAAGGCCCTACTGGACCCAAAGCGGGACTAATGGAGTCGTATCGGCTAACGATCCAAAATTAAACTCCGCTGCTACAGGAACAGACACCACCTTAATTGGAACCTATAATAGTTTTACCATTCCTGATTGGGTTACTTTGGATCTTTATAGTTTGGGAGTGGTTCGGAAATGGAAAAAAAATTCTTACAATTCCATCACTGGTCTACCCGCATCTTCTAGTGATGATCCACTGGCTGCCAACCGAAGTAGACAAAACCAAAACTTGATCACCACCGGGTTTCGCCTCACCAACAGAACCAAAGGAAACTTTCTTCCTGAAGGAAAATCTTGGGATTTTACATGGGAATCTGCCTTCCAAACAGGAACTAGCGGGCGACGGATCCAAGACCCATATCTAAAAGAATACCTTCCTAATGAATATGATAACTCAAGAACCGAAAGAGAAAAGTACACAGGCCAGATGCACGTTTTTCAAACGGGATATACCATTTTCAAAAAACTAAGATTAGGTGGTCAAGTCCTGTATGCATCCGGTGACAAAAATAGAGCCGATGGTTCCATATCCACATTCCAAACTTTAGCCAATCCGAGATTTGGAGTGATCCCCTATTTCAATAGTGTGGCAGGGATTTCAGAAAATATCAACGCTCAGAACCTCTATTCTAAATCGGTGAGTATTACTTACCAAACAGAATCCTTTGGTGAATTCCAAGTTACCTACTTTCAAAATGATAAAGCAGAAAAACAAGATGCATGGTATGCCATCAGTGGTG
This sequence comes from Leptospira wolbachii serovar Codice str. CDC, assembly GCF_000332515.2. Lineage (NCBI taxonomy): Bacteria > Pseudomonadati > Spirochaetota > Leptospiria > Leptospirales > Leptospiraceae > Leptospira > Leptospira wolbachii. The sequence goes on along the minus strand of NZ_AOGZ02000014.1, from coordinate 2,296,439 downwards.
CTGCCAACTCCACAAGTTCTTTGGGTGAAAAAAATTCTTATCCAGTATCGGCTGACAAAGGTAGTACGGAAAACTATTCCAATAATTCCTATTCGTCGCCGTATGCGTTGGGAAAACGAATTTATACAGAAGTGGATGTAACTTGGCACGGACAAATCAATGATTTTGTTTCTCTATGGATGGGATTTGGGTATTTGAATGCAGGAGACTCCATCCGCAACTATCGAAATAGCAAAATCCAATACAACACAACCACACAATCCTTTGAATGGAACCAAAACTACCTGCAAGGCAAAAACCAACTGGCTCGTGATGCTTATATGGCTTATGCTCAAATCAATGCTGCTTTTTAAGAAAAACGTTCGATTTTTATATGGATTTGAATACAATGGAGGCCAGATTGATTCAAATCCATGTTGGAAGCTTCAAACAAACAAAGACGGATTCGCAACAGCCTCTCTCGTGAGGAAATTAGAAACGTTTCCCTCCTGATTTTAAAAGAAGAAGGATTGGACGGTCTCTCTATGCGAAAGATTGCCAACAGGCTCGGTTGCAGCGTTGCCAGTCCCTATTCGTATTATGAAAGCCAAATCGACTTAGTCCAAGATTTAATCAAATCGGGGGAAGATGAACTTCTCTCCATGTTGAAAAAAGGAAGTGCCGAGGTGGAAACTGGTTCTGCCTTCCAACAATTGGCCGCCATAGCTCGCTCCTATTTTAACTTTGCAAGTAATAACCGCGAATTACACAAAGTGATGTTTGTGACCGACTATGGTGGAGTCCATAGAAAGGCCTTCCCACAACTGCCAAAAAGTTACCGTTTCTTTTTAGAAACAGTACGCATTGGTTTTGAATCTGGTGAAATTCCTTATCCAAAAAATGAATACCCTGCCATCGCTCGTATGATGTGGAGTTGGATGTATGGAGTGATAGTTTTGGACATGACGGGAATGCTTCGCAAACGAAAAGGTTCTGGAAATCCCATTGAAGAAGGGATTTCCTATTTCCAAAAACTTCTTAGCAAAAAATAAACTAACTTATGCTTGGTGAGACTTCGAGTCCATCATCATCCATATCTAAATTTCCTTCCGTTTCTGCTGGAACCGAAATAGACGTGCCTTTATCTTTTAATCGGACCAATTCACTTCGAATGTAAGTGATTGTTTCTGGTGCATCGGTCACTTCCCAAATTGGATTCCCAACAGACATTCGAATCGGTTTGTTCAAATTGTATGCATCTAAATACAATGGAATAATTGGTAAGTTATATCGTTTGCTTAGAACTACCATACCAGGATATAGTTTTCTATTCTTTCGAAATCCGCGATACCAAGTTCCTTCAGGAAAAATTCCAATCCCTAAATTCCCGCGACCAATTCGACGTTTAAAATCTTTTATGGTAACAGGATCTGATTCACTTCGGTTCAACGGAATCAAATCAATGGACTTTACTATTCCTTTGACCATTTGTTCTTTTCTATACAACCATTTTCTTTTTTTTCCTTTATTGGGAATTCCAGAATCATAACTTGTAAGTGCTGTTGTATAAATTCCATATCGTTTGAGAACACCACGAATCACAAAAGCATCATAAGGCATGGTGATCGCTTTTAAAAATTTATTTCTGGGTTTGATATGGTTTGAAATAAGGATTATGGATTTGCCATTTAACTTACGCAAGATATGATCGTTTTGAATTTCAACTTTTTTGTTTCCATACTTCAGACGCATTGGTTTCACCACTACCCACATAAGCACAAATCCGATGGATCTTCCCACATAATAGAACATAACTTTTCCTCTTATACTGTAAGTGCCCTAAAACCCAATTTGGTTGCAAAAGTTTACCGAAGATTTTCGCTACAATTCCAAGTCATTTCTGTATCAAATGAAACCTTCAAGATCTCCCAATCTTGGCTTTAAAAATTTGACAATTCCTCCGTTGACGAAATCCTGGGAAATACCTTCTGGGAGGAAACAGGTGTAATTCCTGTGCTGACCCGCAACTGTAATCCAAACCAAAGTTTGGTGAGCCAGATCTTCCCCGTAAAGTCTACCTCGTGGTTATGGAACTTTACACACTGATTTCAAATGTCCTCCATTTGGATACAGGGGCCCCGAAGGCATCGGGGCACCCGAAACAATCAAAAACTATATTTGTATTTTAGGTATCAATCCAAAAGAGCCTAACAGCAGTTTGTTTATTATTGAATCGGAGTTCCCCTAAATTCAAACTATTTAGGAGACTTCTATGAATCGAACACTTAAAACAACTACCCTTTCCTTGATTTTACTGGCACAAATCATCGCATGCCAAACAGAAAAACAAGTATCAGAATCAGATGCTAATAACAAATTATTACTTGGTCTTGCTGTTGGAAGTGCCCTCTCTACTTCTTTTTTATTGGATTATAACGGCCAATGGAACGCAGGTTTTTCCTACGATGCGAATGGGCAAGTGACTAAAGCATCCACCACTGGACGTCTCATCATCGCAACCAATCCAGATGGTTCAGGAAGTATCATTTCTGGATCTGACACAACTCCAACCTACGGTGTTGGTGGAGGAGATTTAACTTATAGAATTCTTTCTTTTGACAGATCTACTCGTAGACTTTATTACCAAAATACTCCAGGCAATAATAACTGGACCAAATCTTCTTTTGGAAGAATTGATTATACCCCGGTCACTACTTCTGGATGTGAACTTGGTGCCACAAAATGTTTTTATTTTTGCGAATTGATTTCAGGAAAAGCAACACTGGCAGAAGTGCAAGCAAGTACGGTAACAAGCAATCCAACTAATTATGCAACCAATGGTTGTGGTGGGTTTCCTTTCAGTAGAGCACTTTCAAGAACTGAAAACTCAACTTGGACTGGACTTTAAGAAATAGTTTCGTATATTGGGGGATGTGATGCAATTACTTACAAGATTAAAAAGATTATGTCATTTCATCCTGTTGGTCTTTGTATCTTTCGCCTACTGTAAAAAATCTTCTGCTTCGGCAGAAGAGAATTTTGCTGCGTTACTGCCATTACTCAATTTAGTTTCCAATGTAAACTTCTGTCCTAAGACTCCACTCCCCGCAGAGATTCATATTGCTACAACAGTTATTAGTGCAAACGCAAACGTTGCCGGTTTTTCGGACGCAAAAAAAGCAGTGAACGGAATCTGTGGTGCCGGCGAGTTAGTTGGTTCTCTCGATGTCTATGCCTTGGACATCACAGGGCCAGGAGCCACAATGGTTCTCAGTTGGGGTGGAAAAACTGTGAAGAATGTATCAGGTGATGACTTCATTGTTTATGATAATAGTTTTCGCATCTCCGACGAGACAAATACTTATGCAATGGATCCGTCCGTCATACAAGTTTCCATTGACGGTACTAATTTCTGCGGATTTAATCCTAGTTATACGGGTGCTAGTGTCAACTTAATGAATAGCTGGTTACGTTTTGGTGGACTCAGACCAGTCTATTTCAATATGACCACCAAACCATTTACAAACGAAGACTTATTTGCCAATACCGGTGGATCATTTTTGTTAGGTGGTGGTGACGGCTTCGATTTGAACAATTTAGATGATACAGATCCCAATGATATAGGCTGCGATTCCACACTTGCGAACCAAATCAAAGCGAGTGGATTCAAATTTTTAAAAATTACTTCGGCTGCCAACGTTGATAATCCGAATACCCCTGGCTCCAAGTTTCCATGGCCCCCAGGTAGTTATAATGGCAGCGATATCGATGGGGTGGTGGCTCGCGAATTACAATAACCATCCTTTAGTCATTATGTCAGATTTTTCCTCTTTCGAAGTTCTACTAAAAAAAACATAAAAAAAGAACCTGTATTTCAGTTGACCGATTCTTAAAAAAGAGTTCTTTTTTTAGAACCACACCTCGGCGCGTATCCACTTTGAGCGAAAACCTATACACACAAAAAATATCCATCCAAGATGAGATGCCAAGGTTATCCGCGCAGGCCAATCTTCTGAAACTCCTACTTGATCCTTTTTTGGATTCTATTTCCTTCGAAAAAGAATTAGGGGATGCGTTGGACGCAGGTGCCGGCCCTGGAGTGCTTACCAGTTTCTTAATGAAAAAGAATCCTAATCTCCATTGGTCTGCTTGTGACATTTCCGAAGAGATGGTGCAGTATTGCAAACTTGTACACCCAAAAGTAGACTGGAAGGTCTCTGATGTCCGTTCTCTCGATTACCCGGACAACCATTTTGATTTTATCTTCAATTCAATGGTTCTCATCCATATCAAAGAACCTGAAAGGGCCCTGAAAGAATTCTACCGGGTGTTAAAACCAGGGGGAAAGATTCTGATTCATTGTCCCAACGATAAATCCTTCACCGGCCCCAAAGTTCTTTTGGACATGGTGGCAAAACATGCTACGATTCATCCGGCGGATCGTTATGTGATGGAAAAGGTTCCTGAAATTATGGAACGATTGGGTTTTAAATTATCGGCAAGAACAGACTTTATTGCATCCAATGATGGCAATGATGATAAACCATTGGTGGACTACCCAAAAATTCATTTGGGAATGATGACAGGTTGGTCGATGATGTCCTTTATGGGTCATCCGGATGGAATGCAAGATTTGTATTCCCAACTTCAATCAGAGTATATGTCCAATCGTGTAAAATTCACGATCAAACTTGAAACGCATTTATACCAAAAATAGACGGAGGCAAAATTGAATCAAAAAACACCCATCATTATCGGGGAATACCACATCATTCCAGAAAATTTGCCTGCTGATGGCCAACTCCGATTGATCTTCCAACCAATCGATATGACTACGTATTGGAGGCGATGTGGGCTCACTGCAAACTTTGTTGCCGGATTTTACTCCTATTGTTACGAAGCTAGTGAAACCAAAGCCAACTCCCTCTCTACAATCATTAACGAACTTCTTGAAAATGCTTCTAAATTTTCGAAAGCGAGAGAAGGTAGAATTAACGTAGAATTGAAACAATACGGAAATCTTTTAAGAATTGATGTTTTAAATGTGGCGTCAAAAACCTTACGAGATAGTTTTGAGCTTTTTGTAAACAAACTCTTGTCGGAGAACGTGGAGGAGATGTATTTTTCTACACTCGAAACCAAAGAAGATAGTGATACCAAGTCTGGTCTGGGCCTACTCATGATGTTAAAGGACTACCCAGTTCGTTTTGGTTATAGTTTTCATGAAATCGATGCCGATACTCATGAAATCACGGTAAGAGCAATTATCAACGTAGAAGAGATATAATAGGCGAAGCTTCATGGAAATCAAAGACTTAGATTACAACATACAATACGACGAAGCCACTAAGACTGTCAAATTCACAGGTTCCATCCGATTGCAGAACTTACCCGCTTATGAACCCATAAAATTATTTTTAAGAGACGTTGCCAAACTTTGCCAAGGAACTTTGCTCACTATGGACTTCAGGGATTTACAATTTGTAAACAGTTCGGGGATCACTACCCTCTCTATGTTCATTATTGATTCACGGAAAAGTGCGGCATACCAAATCAAAATCCAAGGATCCCTCAATGTTTCTTGGCAGTCAAAATCACTTTCCAACTTCAAAAAACTTTGGGACCAAGTGGTTTTAGAAATTTCCTAAATCACAACTCAAAGGGCCTACCTACCCTACTTTCCGCCCATCTCGTACAACCTTCTAAATTCGAGCATGCGGCGGGACATTTCATTGAATCTTTGAGCTAAAATCACAAACAAATTTGTAAGCAGTTTGATCGCAAGAGTCGGACTTTGGATTTCCAATTTTTGAAATTCATTGGGAGTCAAAATTAATAACTTTGCGTGATCCCGAACAATGATATCCGCATTCCTGTTGGACTTGGATACAAAACCCAACTCTCCGAAAATCTCTCCTTGGTTTAAAATGGAAATGGTAGACCTAACTCCATCTTCACGATTGACAACCACTTCCACACTTCCATCCAATACACAAAAGAGGCCTTGGCTTTCTTGGTTTTGGTGAAATACAATATCATCATCTTCATAATCAATGAGATCCAACATGGATAATAACTTCTTTGATTCCTCTTCTGTGAATCCTCTGAGAAATGAGAGGAACTGGCTTGGAGGAAGCATCATATCATGAACAATATTTTGCCAAACTTCGTCACCATCCATTGAGAAGAGAGGACGGATGTCTTTGTACTCAGTAAATTTTGTCTCGAATAAATGAGCAAGTTCGGTTCCAGCAGGAAAACGTTTCGCCAAACGAAGAAAAGGTGAATGAATTTGTTTTAAATATTCGTTATCATCCAGTAAAAAAACCATAGGAATCACAATTCCATATTCGGGATGGTGGATGTTCTTTTTGTACATCCTGTAACCGACTTGGTTGTACAAACGAACTAGATGAGGATTGGTATCAATAAAATCTATAACGATTCCATGTTCCCGTGCGTGCTCATAAATCTTCATACAAAGCATACTGGCAGCGGCCGTATGTCGATATTCACGTTTGACCATGAGTTTTGTGGACATAGAAACTTGGTCTGGATAAAAAGGCCGGAAGAGTTCCATCTCATATAATTCTTCACATTCTAAATTTCCGTCTTTACGGAAGTTGATGCGAACTGTTCCAATACATTCACCTTCTTCTGTTTCTGCGAGAAAGAGGTGTCCCGTTTCATCAAAGGGTTCTTTGATCATTTTTGTATTGTGATCAGCATATTCCTGAACTCTGTTCATTTCTTGAACATAAATGTCGTATCGGAGATGATAAATTTTATTGCGATCCTCCTCAGTTGTAGCCAAATGTACTTTGATCTGACTCATCCTAGTCTTCCCCCTAAAAAAATGAAAAATCATTTGCAATTTATGCAAAATGTATGACGTTATAAGCTAATTTTCCGCATTCTCTTGAACGAAATATAAAGAAAGAAACCTTTACTCTATGCCGCAATCTCCCGCCAACGAAAATCGATTCGTCCTCTCGGACTATTACAAGAAACAACTAAAAGAGATTGCCTACCAAGGGGAATTCCGCGCAGAAACCTTCGCCACTAAGTTCCGATTTTTCTTCCTCGGGTTTTTAGTTATCTTTGCCACATTGGGTCTCCTTTCCGGTCGGCCCCCCATCGAATTCTACTATCAGATTTCTGCTATTTTAGTTCTTCTCTGTTATAACTTCATTGTCCTTTACTCTTTAAAGAAATCGGGTAAGTACCTCAACATCTTTAAATTCCTATCTTCCTTTTTAGAAATTACCCTACTGACATTTGTTACAGGGTATACGGCATACTCCCAAAAAAACCCAAGCCTTGTCTATGCAGCTCCGATGATTTATGTTTTCTTCATTCTCATCGCATTGGCATCTATACGTAATAATACTAAGACCATCATTTTTGCTGTCATTGTTCTCATTGTAGAGTATGCATCACTCACCATCTACTTTTACCCAGAGATGACTGATTTGAATACTAAACTCATAGAGTTATCCCAGTATCTCAAACCAGAATTTTTAGAAGAGAACAGTACTTTCTTCCTTGTTAGTGCCGTCCCGATGGGAATTTTTCTCATCCTCTTGTACATGATAGTCACAGGTGGCCTCATTCTTTATGCTATTCTCAATACATCTCGTACAACACAAGAACAGGCTGACTTAATTTTTAATACAGAAAAACAAGCTATCCTAGAAGAGAACTTACGACTGGGTATGGAATTAGACGTAGCAAGACAAATTCAAGCTATGGTACCTCCACGTAATGAAGAATTAAAAGAAATCCAAGAACTAGAAATTTCTGCTCGGATGGACGCAGCGAATGAAGTGGGTGGTGACTATTACGATGTGGTCCACCACGAAGATGGTACTGTTTACATTGGAATTGGTGATGTAACAGATCATGGTCTAGCTTCGGGTGTTGTGATGCTTATGACTCAGTCAGCATTTATCACGACTTTGCGTTCTAAAGTAATTTCCTTACGGGAATCGCTTCGTTCCATTAACTCCATTTTATTTTCCAATATCCATGTTCGAATGAATGACATTCGAAATCTTACCCTGTCTTTATTTTCCTATAAAAATGGAGTGTTTACTACTGCTGGGCAACACGAAACCATTTTGGTTTATCGAAATACTCTGAAGAAAACAGAAACTATCGACACTGTCGACAATGGAATGTTAGTTGGTCTAACAGAATCTATTGATGAGTTTATTCATGAAAAACCGATTCCTCTTCAACCAAAAGACATCATCTTATTATACACTGATGGAGCAACGGAAGCGGAAAATCCAAAAAGGGAACAATTCGGCGCTCACCGACTGATTGAATCTTTAGAAAGGCATATCGAACTTGATACTACCGATGCAATTTTGGATGCAATTTTTAAAGACATCTATGTCTTTATTGATGGAATGGATGTTTATGATGACATTACCATCATGATCATGCGCAAGAGAGGATAGAATTCATAAAATGGATAATGAATCAATTTTGGAGGAAGAACGCGCCAAGTATGCTGAATTAGAAGTCCTTTACCAAAACATCATTGATCACTCGACAGAAATTGAAAACGAACTTCTAGAAAATAATAAAAAGATCCAAACGATTTTAGATCGTATGCGTCGTTATCTTTCCCCACAACTTTATGAAATGATCACTGGGGCCGAAGTAGAAACCTCCATTTCACACCAAAGACGTAAACTTACTATTTTCTTTTCTGACATTGTGGGATTTACAACCATCACCGATTCCATAGAACCAGAAATTCTTTCTGATTGTTTGAATAAGTATTTAGATGTGATGTCTAGTATTGCCATCAAATATGGTGGTACCATAGATAAATTCATCGGGGATGCCATTATGATTTTTTTTGGTGCACCCTCATTTGATACAGATAAGGTTCATGCATTAAACTGCGTAAAAATGGCCATCGAAATGAGGGATAGTTTACCTTCGTTAGCTGAATATTGGAAAAAATCTGGTATTAACCACAACCTAACCTGTCGTATAGGGATTAATACCGGCTATGTGACCGTTGGAAATTTCGGAACCAACGAAAGAATGGACTACACTATCATTGGAGGACCTGTAAATGTGGCATCTAGACTAGAAAATGCTTCTGATGCTGGGGAAATCCTTATCTCCAATGCAACCAAATCACTGATAGACGAGTTCATTGATACAAAACCAAAGGGGGAAATTGTTGTCAAAGGGGTCCACACTCCCATTGAGACCTTTCAAGTCATTGGTTTAAAAAACGATCAAGATAAAAAAGAAAACCCATTCCTAAAATTTGATACTGATGGTTTCCTTCTCAAACCATTACATTTTGATAAACTGAGCACAAACCCCGAAGAACGCCGATTAATGCAATACGCATTAGAAAAAGCGCTTGCGGCTTTGAAATAACTCATCTACATTCGTTAGTTGAACTACGACTATGCGAAAGTACGGCAATTTCCAATCCGCAAATAACATCAACCAAGAACCCGATTCCAAAATCCAAATCCATTTAAAACCCTTGGATTTAATGCGTTATTGGCGCCGTATTGGAATCATGTCCGATTTTATTGGATATTTTTACGGATTCTCTTTTTTACCCAATGTTCCAACAGAATCAATGGATATGAAAAATTCAGACATTGTGAATTCCATCTCCACAGTGTTTAACGAGTTATTGGAAAATGCGGCGAAATATTCTTATGATAAAAAAGCAGATATTGAAATCTCTTTAATCCATAGAGGCAAAACATTCGAAATGTTAGTTCGTAATAAAACAAACGAATCGAATGTAACTGCTTACGAAGCTAGTTTGAAAGAAATTTTCTCGGCAAAAGACTTGGAACGTTTGTACATCGAAAAATTAGAAACCAACGAAAACGACCCGCACCATTCTGGTATTGGCCTTATCATGGTTCTGAAAGATTATCCTGTCGAAATGGAAGTCTCTTTTGAATCAGAAGGTGAAGACACCATTATCACGAGCAGAGTCATTTATTTTACAAACGGGTTCCCTCGATCATAATTTCTAAAATTTGATCTACCTCATTTCGAAATGTTTCTTCTTCCTCTTTGGATTTGATTTGTTTCCATTTCCGTTCGTTTAACACAGCAAAGCCGTGAACCCCACTCCAGAAACTCATCATGAGCATATCTGTGGGAACGGAATTTTTCAATTTCACTGATTTTTGGCCATACTCCACTATCTTATACATTCCTAAATAGGCTAACTTTCCACACTCTCTCAACTCATCAGAAATGGGATCTCCTGAAACATAGATCTCGCCACCAAACATGAGTTCTGTCCTTCTGGGGTTCTTTAGCAGTAGAAAAATATATTCCACACCTGCCTTTTTAATTTTTTCCAAAGGATCCTCCGAGTGTGTCCAGGCTCTTTCCATACCCGCAGTCAATTCCCGAAATCCTTCGGTAACAAGGGCCTGAAGGAGATCCATTTTTTTGGGAAAATGGCGGTAGGGGGCGGTATGGCTCACACCCAAATCGGTGGCAATGTCTCGAAGACTGAGGGAAGAGACACCTTTTGCTTCTAATACCTTTCTGGAATGATCCAAAACCTCTTCCCTAAGGTTTCCATGGTGGTAGGTGCTAAGCTTTGATGAGGTCGTAGCATTTGGTTTTGGGAGTGTTTGTTTTTTTTTAGCAGGTTTCATAATAAAAAATGTTTACAATGTATACTTTCTATGTTGACAGAGTATACATCTATATTTACACTGTCTACATTATGAGATTTGATGACTACAGAAAACAACCACTTTTTTGGAATGGGATCGCCATGGCATTACTCACAGTTGCCATCCTTCCCCTCTTATTTCTAGATACAAGAACCCTTTTGGGAGTCAATGTCTGGATCAAACCCTTAAAATTTTCCCTCTCCATGGGATTCTATTCTCTAACCACGATTTGGGTTTTGGTTCGATTTTTAAAAGACTGGAAATACCAAAGACAAATCCAAGTGGCCTTAACCATTACCTCTCTCATTGAAATTGTCCTTATCACCTTACAAGCATCTCGCGGAGAGATGAGTCATTTCAATGTGACAACCACTTGGAATCAAATTGTATATTCAGTTATGGGCACTAGTATTTCCATATTTTGGGTGTTCCACCTTTGGATTGTGTACCGAATTTTTAGAAAAGAGTCCATTCCTCCATCTGTAAGAGAAAGTTTAGTATGGGGGCTTACCATTGCCGGATTTGGTATGATTATTGGTTTTTTTATGACATCCCCTCGTTCAGAACAATTAGAGGCAATGAAATTGGGAATCTTTCAAACTAGCGGTTCGCATCAATTTGGTAGCGGAGATTCTGGAAGTGGATTATTTTTCTTTGGTTGGAGTACGAAAATCGGAGATATGAGAGTTCCCCATTTTTTTGGAATGCATGTAATGCAAATCTTTGTATTATTTGCAGCTTACTTAATGAATCAAAGGGATTCCCTTACCAACCAAAAACTAATTCGTATTACAGGAATTTTATTTTTACTAATGAACATAGTTATGGTAACCCAAACTTTAAACGGAGAATCTGTTTTTAATCTGAATCCAATTTATACTAGTATTTATGGAATTTTCCTACTTCTTATTTTCGTTTGTTTTTTCAGATTAATCTCACAACCTAAAAAATTTCATACACAGGTAACAATATGAACCCTTCTTTAATCTTTAAAATTGCCAACGGTATCACATTATTATCATGGTTGGTATTGATTCTATCACCAAACCAACTAAAGGTGATTCGTAATCTTAGAGTTTTTGTCTCAGGTCTTGTTCTCGGTGGAGTCTATGCGTTCGCTATTATCATTGGGAATGGGCAGGCCGAAGGGGATTTTTCCAGTTTGGAGTCGGTACGGTCACTATTTGCCAATGATTACTTTTTACTGGCAGGATGGATCCATTACCTTGCCTTTGATTTGTTTTTGGGAACTTGGGAAGTAGAGGACGGAATCAAAGAAGGAATCAACAGGTGGATTCTAGTTCCGGTTTTGGCCCTTACGTTTTATTTCGGGCCGGCGGGGTGGCTCTTATATTTAATTTTAAGATTTGTTACAAGAAACGTAACGAAAAAAGCAACGACCTAACCTCCGTACACATCTAGAAGGGAAAGAACTCGTTGGCAGCGGTTCTTTTTCTCTTCGTCACCTTCCAATTCGGCAATTTCCAGATTTTCGAAGGCAAGATCCCTACCAGTTTTTTCATCTAAAGTTTTGGCATTGGATTTAGCACCAGATTCTAACAATAAAGCAAGCACAGCTGAGTTTCCAAACTTACAAGCTTCGTGTAGTGCCGTTATACCTGTGTTATCTGCTGTATGAATGTCGATGCCAGCCTGAATCAACCTCTTCGCCATACTGGGTTCTCCAAAAACAGAACACCAATGTAAAGGTGTCATTCCATTCACTGATTGAAGATTGACTTTGGCACCCTTTCGAATTAGCTCATCCATAAGCGAAGTTTTTTCTTGTAAACGTAGTGTACTATCCTGACAAAGTTTAAAGATCGCAGTTTCGCCATTTGCATCCAATTGATTGGGATCTGCACCTCGCTCCAAAAGCCGCATACAAGATTTGTACTTTGCGCGAACAAAACATTCTTGTAAAAGTGAAAACCCCAAAGGATTTCGAATTGGATCATTAATTATATAATCAAGAGATCCCACCGTGCGAACAAAGGAATCCAGAAGATATACATCATCGGAATCCAACCAGTCCAAAGTTTTATCCTCATTTTTAGATTCTAAACTAGAACCTAAATTAGTTTCATAACTTTCTGGAAATTTATGTTTGAGAAGCGGGATAAACAATGGTTCCGATTCCGAATGACAGACTACATCGTGGAATAGTTGCCAATGTTTTTGGTTAGGAACCACTTGGTTAGAAAGAAGAAAAATCAATGTTTCATTGAGTTTTTTTTGAGTAAGTTGGAATAGAACCTGCACATTTCCTTCTTTAAAATGAACTTCAGAAATGGTAGTTTGGTTTTCCGGCCAATGGTACATGATAAGAGTTAATAGCTCATCTTTGGTTTGGCCGTTTAGAAGAGAGAAATCTTCCTGTAATGCTAAAATATTTCCAGACAATGCGTGAATCTTTGCAGACAATTCATTTGGAATAAACTCGGGAAGTTTTTTATCCGAATCTCCGTGTTCATCAAATTGGATTTTATAGATATGAGTGGCAGAAAAACTTCCGTGTAATAAGGTGTTCCACTGATCTGCAATGGCTAAATACAATTTTCCTGCCACCGAACGTTCATCTAACAAATCAATTGTGATCGATAGTCTAACTGGGGAAACATTTACATTTTGATTGATGATAATTTTTAGTGTTGGAGAAAGAGATTCTGTTGAGATATCAAAGAGGAAATTTTTTAATCGACTGAGTTCCGGTAGCCCTGAAATAGAAATTCGTAAATCGTTTTCATTGCCCTCTTCGTCTTTCAAGAAAACAAGTTCTTCATTCGACCAATCAGACACAAAATCCGTTGTATACCTTCCAAAGATTTGACCTTGAAGTTTGTGTTCAGGAATTTGATCTTTAAAATTTAAATCAAATAACACAAGTGAGTCGGATGGTGACGACGCAATCTCTGTGCGGTAATCAAATTGATTCCAAGAATAACATTTTTTGCAGCGATACTTCCCCTTTTTTCCTTCCAATTTGGAAGTTGAAATGGAGTGACCACTAAAACAATTAGAGCAGGATAAAATCGTTTTCATATTTCGCTTGTTCCGATATATAAAACAGGAGAGTTTTGACGGATCAATCTAAAATTAAAATCTTCTAACCATTCAGGTAGGATTTCATGAAACAAAACCAATATTTGGTCATCGGAGGATCAGGAGAAGCAGGCCAAAGTGCTATTACCTGCCTAAAAGAGAAGGATTCAACTGCCTATATCATAACATCAACTACAACAAACGAACCTGTGTCGAATGCGGACCTTACACTTTTCAATAAAACAGCAGAACCTGGGCTTTCCGAAAAGATTCTAGCTGATCTAAAAATTCACAATATTTCTCCTAATTTTAAAGCCATCATTTACACTCCAGCGCTTGGGGAAGTAGGATTCCCAATTGCTGAAAGCACTCCCGCGCAAATCAAAGACACACTAGCAATTTGTTTGAATCCCATTCTGGAATTGGAACAAACATTGAAACCAGAACTTATGGTTGCCTATTCAGCATTTTATTGGCTCAGTCATACTCTGTCTTTCTACGGGTCCATGGGAGTTGCTAAGTACAAAGCAGATCTTTGGGCCTTGGAGGATCCCAAAAAAAGAAAGATAATCAGGGCCGGTACTTTTTTCTCTAAGAGTGTTAGGGGAATCTCTATTATCCTCCAACGTACGATGAAAAAGACAAACAACCCCGATCTACTAACATTAAAAAGGCGATATGAAGACTCCGGTCAAAAGTTTATGGATTTTTTCCTATCTTATGCCTGGGAACATGAAAAAGATGCCTTCCAATCCCAATTTGAAATACCTTACCGGCCCACAGAACGTAAAGACTTAAGTCGAGGTTTAGGATTAGTTTTAGAATCAAGTGCGCCCATAGTCACGGTTCTCGGAGACTGGTCCTTTGAGGAGACAGAACTTCCCCAAGTCCCCGATTGGTTTAGACAATTCTAGTTGTTCTATTTTCTGCGATAAAATAAAGTAGACCGATAGGTATACGGAGGCTCAAGTATGCGTCGACTTATGTTTCGTAAAAAGGGAATTTTAGAATGGGAAGAAGTGAAACCACTTGCAGTCACAGGCGAAAACCAAGTAATCATCGAACCCATCTCCATTGCACGTTGTGATTTAGATCTACCCATTCTTCGAGGAGAAACTTTATTTCGAGCGCCTTTTCCCGTAGGACACGAGTTTGTTGGTAGAATCAAATCTGTTTCAGAGGATTTGGCAAATGTATATTCTGTAGGCATGACAGTGGCCGCTCCCTTTCAAATTTCCTGTGGATCTTGTCCTGCTTGTCTTAGCCATCATACAAATTCCTGCGAGTCAGTTCCCTATACGTCAGGTTATGGAATGCCACCGGGGGCTCATTCTTTTGGTGGAGCCATAGCCGACGAAATCAAAATACCTTTCGCCAAACAAATGCTATTTGAAGTGGATAAAAAAATAGATCCCGTGGGTATTGCAAGCCTAAGCGACAATATTGCCGAAGTTTGGAAACTAGCAGGAAGATTTTTAGATAAAAAAAAGGATCCGAAAGTTCTCGTTGTAGGTGGCCATGCGGGTAGTATTGGACTCTATACAGCCTTGTTTCTCCACCAAACAAAAAAAGCCGAAGTATTGTATGTTGATACTGATACAACAAAAATCCAATTAGCGGAATCTTTAGGAATCCCAGTGGAATTTTTCGTAAACTTTCCCAAACCAACAAAAAAATACGATTTAGTTTGTGATGCATCTGCAAATAAACAAGGCTGGGATTTTGCGGTTCGTTCACTTGGTAGAAATGCGATTTTTAGTTCTGCCTCTATTTTTTGGACCAACCAATGGGAAATTCCGTATCTGGAAATGTACAACCAAGGAGTGGAAATCCATTTAGGTCGCGTGGAGTCTAAAGAATCCATGGAAGCACTTTATCCATACATTCTATCGGGAACGTTTACGCCGGAAAAAATTGTGACAAAAACAGCTAACTTTAATGAGGCGAAAGAAGCCTGGTTGGAAGAGTCAATCAAGTTGGTGATCACAAAATGAAATCCAGGAAATTCCGGTCCAAAATTTTGACCGATCCATTGGATGGATACCGCTTTTTTCTGATTGGGATGCTTCTTACAATCCTTTCCCTATGTTTCCAAAACTTATATGCAGATTCCATACAAGAGCGATTTCCACCACCGAATGGATTCCAAAGAATCAATTTTCCCCAAGATAGTTTTGCGGCATATTTACAAAACTTCCCATTAAAACCAAAAGGAAGTTCGGTTTCTCTCTATGATGGGAGGATAAAAACCAACCAAGTTCATGTTGCCGTTTTGGACTTCCCCCTCTTACGAGAAGATTTAATCCAGTGTGCCGACGCTGTGATGAAACTAAGAGCTGAGTATTTCTATTCTCGCAAACAATATGACCAAATCCATTTCAAAATTAGCAACGGAATGGAGGTTGCGTTTTCTCGATTTGCCCAAGGGAAACGGGTCCAAGTCAATGGAAACAAATCCCAATGGAAAAAAGGAAAATTCAAACAAGGAACAGGACGGGATGTCTTGGAAGAGTACTTACGATTTATTTATATCTATGCAGGAACCATTTCTCTAAAATCAGAACTAAAGAAAAAATCCATCCAAAACTTAATTCCTGGTGACGTATGGATCGAAGCAGGTTCGCCAGGACACGTGGTTATGGTGGTAGACCAAGTAACAGGGAAAAATGGACAAACTTTATTTCTTTTGGCACAAAGTTATATGCCTTCTCAAGAAATGCATATTCTGAAGTCTGAGAGTCCATACTCTCCATGGTTTGAACTACCCAAAAGCCAATCTTTCCAAACTCCAGAATGGGAATTTCCAACTAAAGAAATTTATGGATTTATAAAATGAAGTATTAGTTACTATGTTTACTGATGTCTAATATCTTGGTTTTTATCAATGAATCAGATTAAAAACATTGCCGTATATTGCGGATCTTCACCAGGGTTTGACCCTTTTTTTATGAACGCAGCATTTGAGTTAGGTGAATATTTGGGTTCCCAACAAATTGGTTTGGTGTACGGGGGAGCAAGTGTAGGCCTTATGGGAGCTGTTGCCAACGGCTGTTTGTCAAAAAATGGATCAGTTACAGGGGTTTTGCCGAATTTTTTAAAAAACAAAGAAATCGAACATTCAGGTCTTGGCAAACTCATCCTCGTGGAGAGTATGCATGAGAGAAAACTAAAAATGTTCGATTTGTCTGACGCCTTTATTGTTTTGCCTGGTGGGTTTGGAACCATGGAAGAATTTTTCGAAGTCGTCACATGGTCTCAGTTAGGTTTACACCACAAACCCATCATCATCCTCAATTGGCGTGGATTTTATAATCCCCTCCTAACACTAATGCAAAATATGATGGATTCGGGTTTTTTGAAAAAAGAAAATGCCTCCCTCGTACAAATTCTAGAAACCTCTCAGGATCTACTACAAACCATTCAAAACTATTCACCGTCTAAAACAGAGAAATGGTTGTCGGAAGAAAATGTATAAAGTTCTATTACTGAAATGAAATCTTCTATGCGAAATCGGTTATATATCCTTTCACTTTTCCTTGTGGTTGGATTTATTTTTGCAAACTTTGGGGTTATGAAAGCAGACCCAAAACATGGTGAACATGACCAGAGACAAGGAAATCATGAAACGCGTCTCACACCACTACGTCAACTCTCTCCCGAAGCCAACCGTATTCTGAATGCTCCACCACCTAAACATCAGGTCACCACTTTTGAAAGTTATGTTACAGACAAAACTGCCTATCCCTATATTCAAACTACTTTAAATTTTGTAGAAGGCCATCTTTCCTATAAGGCTTTTTTATCTAGTGGTCAAGAAATCTCATACTCCACTCGGGGGGAACATATATGGCATTCACAATGTTATGGCGACCTTTGCGTTTTGGTCACACAAAAAAATTTGTTAGGTGTTAGTAACTCCAGTATTGAGTGGGAAAAAGGCCATCATTTTGGCGAGGAACGTTACCGAGTTGCGATGGGTCATAGAGCAGCCTTAGTTGCTAGTGACAGAAAATTATATCTGTTTAATAGTTATACCAACCATTGGGAAACCATCAGTTTAGAACAAGAAACCATTCGATCTTTTGCCAACTTATACGACAAAGTTGCTATTACAACCACCCGCCGAATTTTAGTGATTGATCTTCCATCGGAAGCCCAGTTCGAACAGAACTTACTCCTTCGAGGAATCCACCAATTTGAGATGAGAGATGGTTTTATCAATTTTTATGCAGGAGATAAACTTTGGATGTTTCGCCACCAAACAGAAAACTTCGAAGAGGTTGATTTGACGGATTGAAGATGGGAATGGAGGAGATAAGTAAGTCAAAATGAATCCATATCAATTGTTACTCAAAAAATTTGTCATCATCTTACTTTTCACCTTACACGCTTGCGCCTTAACTCTCATTTCTCCAGGACTCAATTCTCACTATAGATTAGACAACATAACAAATATAAAATTTGAAGAGGCCGCCTTTTATGGCTCCAAACACTATAATCATTCTGCTTTTTATATAGAATCAGCAAACCTAAAACTCATTGCCAATGATATCAACAATTCCACATTCAATAAAGAGGAAAAGTTGGAGATTAAACCGTTTGATCCAAACAAAATCCATATTATGTATGAGTATTGTTATGATAAGGAAAAAGAAATTAACATTACAGAAGATATCAAAAATCATCACTTTCAATTAAACGACATTTCATACGAATCTAGAACTTCCTATTTTTATCCTTACTCCTATTACAAAAGAGGGAGTATAATTTCCAAAAAATATCCTTTCTATATGAATGATGATTATCCTTATAACAAAGTAATCCTAAAAACAGGAACCGACTTTCTGATGTGTATTCGAACCATTTTGGTTTTTAAGAAAGACGATCAAAAAAACGATAAAAACGAATTTGAAATCTTAACTCCCAGAAATTCTCATATTTCTTACAGTTATGAATATAACAATCAGTTCGTATTTTATAAAAACGAAGGAATGGATTTTTCTGCGAAGTGATCAAATGCAACCATAGATCGCAAGATTAGATCCCTATTTCTGATGACACCCAACACAACTGAATGGACTGTTAATCATCCGCTTTTGGAATTTGATGATAATCGCCACCAGGAAGTGTTTTCCAAAAAAAATCATTCGCCGTTTTGGCTAACTCGGATTCGGTGGTATTCTGTTTTTTACTGGGAGCCGTGGATATGGCAAAGAAGGCACAAGAGAAGTGAAGTATCGCACTTACCAGAACAAGATACACAATGACTTTTTTCATAGGCTTCATTAATACTGAATTTGATAATTTTGAAAGAATTTATTTACTAATCGATAACTTTTAAAATATTGATTGTTCCTTCCTCTGATTTTATCAGAAACGATGGAATCATATTCTGGGAGGAAGATTCCTGAATTCGTATTTTGATACCATTTTGGTCTGCTATTGTATCATCATTTTCCTTTTTAAATCCTAAGGTAACAAATTGATCCGAAATCGATTTTTGATTCAAAACTTGCAAAACAAATGAATCAATTTCCCATGGAGATGTTTTTGAAAGTTCATCAAATTTTTTGGGCAAATAGTCATTTTTATATTCTATATAAAAAATTTGGAGATGATTGATGAAATGATTTAAGATTAGAATTTCAGAAATCACTACTTCTTCCTTTTTTGCATTTAAAACTTTTTGTTCGATTACTTCAGATGAATCAAAATTGAAATTTTTTAAAGCCAGTTTAGTATCTTGTATATCGAGATCAGATCTAAGTGCAAATCCAACAAAATGATTGGTCGAGGCAATCGTAGTTACTTCTTCTGGATTTTTTTGGTACCAAAGTAATTCAAGGATTCCATTTTGGAATACAAACATCCCACTTTGAAAAGATCCATAATTTGTAAGTGGAGTCAGCGGTACTAGCTTTAAATGATTTAATAGAAACCGGTAAGTTTCTTCCAGTTTATCTGAATAAAGAAGAAAATGGTCAAATTTGGAAATCATCAATGTTCTTTGTTTCTTATATCCGCTAGAAAACGACTACCCGATTAAAGATTCCATGCGATTACTTTGACTCCCGGCGAATAATGGCATAAAGCTGGATGCTGAAAATCTACAATGTGATCCAATTGATTGTATTGAATCTCCAAACCTCCAATGTCGATACCATATAACTCCCAAGGTTTGTGATGAACTTCCAAAGGGATTGGATCATCACTTTTACCTTGATACAAACAATATCTTTCCGTTAGCCATAAATCAAATTTTGATGGATTGGATTTATACTTTGCAATCTTGAATTCAATCTCTATTTTAGCGCGTTTCCCAAGCAAAGAATAAGAATTTGATGATCTTTTGATTTGGGAATGTTTGTAGGGCAATCCAGAAAGAAGATTTGCGAGCAAAGTGGGAATCAGTTTTTCTGCTTCAATGCTTAAGAAGTATACGCCTGGTTTATTGTTACTTTTTACATAAGTTCGTAAGTTCACTTCATAAAAATTAGAAAGGTATTGGATTGGGAATGTATGCCTAGTATGGATTTCATTCATAGAGAAGGCAACAACAGAAATCCAATAAGACCCATCAAAGGAATCCAGTTCTAAAGAACTTGGAACTAAACCTCTTAAGATTTTTTCTTCGATTTGATAATGTAGAAAAATAACACCATTCCACTCTTGGTACCAAAACCATTTTTGGTTTGGTATTTTCCAAGGCCTATGTTCGGTGTAAGTTAAGATGTCTTCTATTTCTTTTTTCATTTTGTATCATTGCAAATTAAAATAAATCATGTTTGTCTAATTGAATCAAAACTACATTTTGAGTGACTCCGAAAATTCCATGAAAGACAAGGAAAGGGGCATAAGGATAATATACAAAAGCGGGGACAAAGGCAGTCCTAATACTTAAGTAAAGTCCAAAAAATGTTCCTGCGGGATTCAGTAGTTCTTCCTTCGGAATCGAAAATTCAAAATTTTTGTTTTTTTCTGTTAAATCAAGGATAGGGCAAAAATTAGCTGTTGCTTTAGAATAAAGGATCGAATTGCCTCTCAAATATCTTAAATAACAATTAAGGTCTTTCAATTCGTTTTTTCCATAATTTTCATTTGTACCGAAATAAATCGTATGATACCCACTGATACTTTTGTAATAAGGGGTTGTTTGGGAAGGCAATAAAGTAATTGAGCCAACAAAATTACCTTCAGGAATTGCAAGGATGATAGAATCTCCTTCGATCGTTTGGTTATAAAAATACTCTGCTTCATACTTATAGTTTTCGGCTTCAAACGATTTTAGGTTTTGAAGAGAAACAATCACCTTTGTTTTTAGATCCTTGAAGTTGTTGAGTTTAATGGTAATCGTTTTTTGATTACTCACCGAATCTTCCTTAGAAACTTTTTTTAGTTCGATATTTGCTGTATTAGCGCATTTGAATAAAAACAGTAGGATTAAAAAAAAATGGATCAATGGAATCATTTTTAACTTAGAATTCGGTTTTCCCATCTAACTCCAAGTTACCTCATCCCCAATCCTAACTAAAGCACAAAACGGGAAATCCATACGTCTAACAACCAATGTTTCCAGAAAGACCAGTTTGGATTTGGCAGGGTAACCAAGAGTTCGTACTTTTAAAACTAATCTTACTTCTCCTTTTCTTTTATCTTTCGTTTCGCATCTCCGCCTACATCACCCAAAGGATAGAACTTGTCCGATTGCATAGCAAACGTTTGGATCGTTTGGCATTCCGTGCCGGTTGTAACCAGGAGGAACGCAAACTTTTACAGTCGTTTTACCGCCAACTGGACAGGCGCCATCGTGTAGTCCTTGCTCACAACCATGCCAAAGAATACCTCCGCCAACACCTGCTCACTTATGTGTCTTCTCTGGACAGGACAGACTTTCCGGCCTTCCTTTCGCTCATCTCGAAATTTTTAGGAACTGCAGGCGACCCAAGACCTCTTTTCCACCTTCGAGAATTTGCCATCGTGCAAATGGGACCCAAAACCTATTTCGCTCAAGTGGTAGATCCTGGGGCCGGGGAAGTTCGATTGAAGTTGGGACTTGATAAAGCCAGTTTCCCTTCCGTGGACAGCGTTCGGGTCACTGTCTTTCGCAATCCGAAGGGACCACAAACCATTCGAGGTGGGGTGAGAATGGCCTCCCCCTCCTCATTTTATTTCCTTCCCGAGCTTACGAACCCCAAAGATTGAAAAATTGACCAAATTGGATTCGCGCTTGAAATATTATTTCCAATAAAATTAATGTGACATAAGTCCATGAAGTGGAATCGCATCAATCAAAATGACGAATTGTTTTCCCTACTCTTCGTATTCCTGTTTTCCTTTACTTCCCTAATTTGGAACGGCAACTTCATGGTGAGAGGGATTGCCAGCTTTCAGGGTGTAGGCGACTTTTTTTCTGGGTCCTTTGATTCCTTTGGATCCTTAATCAAAAGTAGCTATAACAAACTGGAGTCTTTCGAACGTGTCCGAGAAGAGCGCGACTCTTGTTTGAATGTTATGGAAGAATACCGCCAACTATCCAAAGATGTCGAAAGACTAAAAGCCGAGAACGCTATCCTCAGACAAGAGTTGAACTTCCCTCTCCATATCGATTATCCTTCGGTTCGCGCTGAAGTTTTGAGTGTTCGATTGAACGCCATCTACCGCACCATCATCATCAACAAAGGTTCCGAAGTGGGAATTAAACCCTATATGCCAGTGGTCGCTCGGGCCTTGGACGAAAAGGGAAAATTTACGGAAGCCCTGGTGGGTAAGATCATCGCCGTTTCCAAAGGATCTGCTGTCATCCAACCCATCATCAATTCTAACTTTTCTATGGGAGTGTCCATTCCGGGAACCAACCTTTGGGCCTCACTCAATGGAAACAGTGGCCGCGGAACAGATGTTCTGTTAGATTACATTGATGCCGGGATTGTAATCGATCCAAAAGCCATAGGAAATTTTCCAATGGGTCCCAATCTTCCACAAACATCAGCCAATACAATGTTTACAGAAGGATTCAGTAAAATTGGAAAAGCAGTGTTTAGTTCCGGTGGATCAGGAGTTTTCCCTTCAGGAATTCCTGTAGGAACCATTATTGAAGAAGGTCCAAGAAATGGATCTTTTAAAACTGCCATATTACGGCCGTTTGTTGAGTTTGATAAACTTTTACATGTAATTGTTGTAAAGAAACTTCCTGAAAAGTGGCGCGAAGAGTGGCCTGCAGAAAAAACGATTCAAATTGATGGCCCTTATTTTGGAGAAATTGATTTTCCAAAGGAAAAAGATTATAACAAAAAAGAGAAGGATAAAAAACAAGGTGGTTTCCCATCTACTTTCGGAACTCCTCAGTATACAAAACCATCTGTGAATACAAATACACCTGATTCCTCGCCGACAGTTCCCTCTACTCCTTCAGTTCCAGAAACTCCCAAGGAGACATCACAATGATTTTAGATAAACTCTTTATCATCATAGGGCTGTTACTCTCTCACTTCCTCAATGGATCTAACCTATTTGAATTAGGAAATGCAGTCAGACCCGACTTTATGGTTATCTTTGTTGTCTTTTTTGCACTTAGAAAAGGCCCACTGTATGGACTTTGGTTGGGATTTTTTGGAGGCCTACTCACCGATACAGCACTCGGTGGCGAAATCGGCGGAGACAACATTGTTTATTATAAGATAGGACTCCATTCCTTTTCTTATGCCATCATAGGATACATTGTAGGAAAGGTGATGCGATCTTCCTATACAGAAAATTACATTTCCATTACTATCTATATCCTTGGATTTACATTGGTTTCAAGATTCATCACCTATCTTTTATTTTTGATGTTCTTTCACTCCAATCATAGTTATTCCTTTTTGTATGTATCTTTGTACAATGCATTCATTGGCCCTGCCTTGTTTTTTCTATTCTCGTGGGCCTTCCGTTTAGATGCAGATGAGGTGAGGCAATGAGCCAGTCGGCATCTGAGTTTCGCTTAGAAACAAGTTTTCGTAAACGATTATATTTTTTTACAGGTATGGTTGTTTTTACATTAACAGCCTATATCCTTCAATTGTTTAATCTACAAATTGTACAAGGTAGTGAGAACTCTCTAAAGGCCGAACGTTTTGTTCGCAGAAGTGAGTCCATCCCAGCTGATCGCGGCAATATATTCGATCGTAACTTCCTTACTCCAGAAACAAGCCAACCTCTTGTATCCAACTCTGCATCTTTAGATGTCATCCTAAATACGAGTTTGCTTAAGAATGATCCAAGAAAGGTGAAGGATTTTATTTACAAGTTCTGTGAAGCCCTCTCGATCCCCATCGTTTATTACGAAAAAGAACTCCAAGATTCTCGAATGATTAAAAAAATTCGTTCTAGAGAACCTTTCGTTCTTTTAGAAGGAATCTCTCGCGAACAACAAGAACGAATTCTTGTACTTGATAATATCAATAAATATGTCTATTTGGTTTCTTCACCAGCACGTGTGTATCACATGGGGCCTGCACTTTCGCATGTGACCGGTTATGTGGGAAAACCAACAACGAGCGATTTACAAGAAAAAGAAATCAAAACCTACCAACTGATCGGTAAGGGTGGAATTGAATCTCTCTATGACACAACTCTTCGTGGTCAAGACGGGTTTCGTATCCAAAAAAGAAACACTGAAGGAAATATCGAAGAAGAACGTGTCATCGAACATTCGGTTCCCGGAAACAACTTAGTTTTAACTATTGACCGTGATATGCAAATTGCTGCTTATCGCGCCCTAAAAGGTGTTAGGGGAACTGTCCTTGCCATCAAAGCAACCACAGGTGAAGTTTTGGCGATGGCATCCAATCCTTCTTATGATCCCAATATCCTCTCAGGAAAAAACAAATTGGATCGATCCAACCACTTTACGCGTGTTACCAACAACGGTGGTTTCTTAAATTTAGCAATCCAATCCAGGTTTCCACCTGCTTCCACTTTCAAAACTCTCGTGGGCCTTGCCGCAATGGAGAGTGAACACAAAATTAATTTTGATCCCAAACAAACATTTTCTTGCCCCGCAAGTTTTACATTAAAGTCAACATTCAAAGGTGTGCCGGACCAAGTGTTTTATAACTGGGACAAAAAAAATCACGGAGACCTCAACCTGGCTCAAGCTTTGGAAAAATCCAACTCCGTATATTTTTACCAATTAGGATATAAGTTAGGTGCCGAACCAATTCTCGCCTATTGTAGATTATTTGGTTTAGATAAAAAAACAGGAATCGATTTACCTGGGGAAGCCACAGGTTTTATTCCCAGTTCCGATTGGAAAAAAAGAACTTACGGCAACAAATGGTTTGATGGGGACACAGTGAACCTTTCCATTGGACAAGGTTTTATTTCAACCACTCCTATTGAGATGGCACTGTTTTATATGGCCGTTGTTAATAATGGAAAAATTTATAAACCTTATGTAGTTTCAGAAATCAGAAGTCCTCTCGACAACTCACTCATCCAGAAAACGGAACCAACAATTTTAAGGGACATTCCTCTCAAACGTTCCACAGTGGAAGCACTCAAAGAAGGTTTGTATTTAGTGGGATACTCAGGAACAGCATCCGGTGTTCTCAACTCACCGACACTTCCAGAAATTGCTGGTAAAACGGGAACGGCACAAACTAGACGTAGGGGAGCTTCCTCCTCAAACCATGCTTGGTTTATTGGATATGCGCCTGTGAACGCTCCTCCCGAAAAACAGATATTAGTTGCTGCCTTCGTAGAATATGGAGTGGGTGGTGCTGCTTCTGCTGCTCCTGCCGCCAGAGAAGTATTTAAAGCTGCTTTCCCACCAGGATCATTCCCAAGAACGGATAGGTCTCGTGCCAAAACCATGTTAGAAGAAGCACCAGTAGAACAAGAGGCATTTTAATGGCTGATCGCAATACAGAAAAACTCGATTTTTTTCTCATTTTCTCCGTAGTCCTCGTGGCAATGGCTGGAGTTCTTACTTTATACACCCAAGAAGCCAACACCGCCGACGGACTGGGTCGTTGGTACAAACAATTCACCTTTGTATTCGTTGGTCTTGCTGCCATGTGGTTTATGTCTAGGATCAACTATCAGTTGATAGGTTCCTATGCTCTTTTCATTTACATCTTTTCCATTGTATTACTTGTACTCACACTCATTCCAGGTATTGGATACCTTCCTTCTGGACGTGGGGCTCGTTCTTGGTTAAAACTGGGACCCATCACTCTCCAAGCCTCAGAGTTCTCCAAATTGGCCACAGTGATTTTACTTGGCCAGTATTTGGTTTTAAAAGAAAAAGAAATGCACAAAATAACGGTACTAGTTGTACCGTTTATCATCTGCTTGGTGCCTATGCTTTTCATTATTTTACAACCAGATTTTGGAACAGCAGTATCCTTTTTACCAATGTTATTCACTATGTTGTATTTAGGTGGGGCAGATATTTTACATATTGGATCTCTACTTACCTTTGGTGGAATATCCCTCATGGTACCGATGTATCTTGCTTATTCTCAACTAACGCTGATTCAACCACTTGTTGATTTACTTCGCAAAGATAACAAAGTAGAACTGGTATCGATTGTAAACCAACTCCAAGGTAAAATTTGGCTCATTTTAGACGGGAAAAAAGTATCTGGTTTGACCTTACCAGGAATCGAAAACCCGAAAAATCTACAGATGATCCGGGAAGCTGCTGATATCGTAAAAGACGAATATGCAAGTTTGGGTTTTAAAATTCTATCCAACGAGCCATTTATGTTTGGTCTCGGTGGGACACTTGCTCTCATTAGTTTGGTGATGATTTTTATCCGTATTGCGCGTGGTTCCAAACATCTTAGAAACTATTACATTACGATCGGAATTTTAGGGCTCTCCATTCTCTCTGCCATTGCTGTTCACAAATCCATTCCTTTCCGAGAAAACCAAGTTATACGGCTCACAGCTTTTCTAAACCCTGACCAATTCAAACAAGGGGCGGGTTACCAACTAAGAGCTTCCAAACCAGCGGTTGGTTCAGGAAAGGTTTTTGGAAAGGGACTCTTTCATGGAGAGATGACCGAAGGAAGAATCCCACATGTTCCCGAATCGGGAACAGATTTTATCTTTGCTTCCTGGGCAGAACAAACAGGTTTTTTTGGAAGTGTATTACTACTATTCTTTCTAATGTCGATACCTTTACGAGGGCTACAAATTAGTTTCGAAAGTAAAGATAGATTCGGGTCCTTACTTGCCGCAGGAATTGTTGCGATGATTTTTTTTCATATTGCCATCAATGTCGGTATTGTGATTGGGCTTCTCCCAGTAACAGGTGTTCCGCTTACATTTATGAGTTATGGTGGATCCCATTTGGTAATGGCAATGACTGCCGTTGGAATTATCCTTTCGATTAAAAAACGTAAGTTTGCAAACTAAAAATCGCCATGAAACCGACCAAAAAAGAATTGGGGGCAGAAGAGTTCTTTCAGACCAAAATCAAATTAGAAAATGAATTGATTCGTCTGGAAGAACTGGAAAGAGATTCGAAAAATTGTATCACAAACATGGTCCAACTTTCGGAACAATTGATTCGTATTTCTGAAACAAACGAATCACCCTACTTTTTGCAAAGAAGCAAACGCCTAAATACAGAAATTCATAAGTTCCAAATTAAAAATGAATACAAACAAAAAGAGTTCGATAATCTATTTCATATCTTAGAAAAAATTAAATCAGAAGATAAAATAGAATTCTTAGATTCTGCTTTAAAAAATC
Source organism: Leptospira wolbachii serovar Codice str. CDC (assembly GCF_000332515.2). Classification (NCBI taxonomy): domain Bacteria; kingdom Pseudomonadati; phylum Spirochaetota; class Leptospiria; order Leptospirales; family Leptospiraceae; genus Leptospira; species Leptospira wolbachii. The sequence goes on along the minus strand of NZ_AOGZ02000014.1, from coordinate 2,268,981 downwards.
GAATCACTCGCATTGCCAATCGCCTCACGGAAAAAAAGGAAAACTCATCATCCTCATTGCAAAAGCTAAATGGAAAATTGGTTTTTATTTGTTATGTGTTAGAAGGTGTACATTTCTTAATTCCTAAAAAAAGTTACCGCATTCTTAGAAATATTCCTGCCTTCAAAAAACAATTACGGCTCAAGGACAAGTTAGTACCTTTGTTTCCAGGACCTGGATTTGTTTTGATGGAAGAAGGTGAAAAAAAAGAAAAAAATGTACTTCTTATGAAAGACTCTTCAAAAAAAGACAATGGTTTTTATTTTGATGAACTGAAAGAAGATTGGGCTGTATCAAAAACATCGTTGGAAGGATTATTAGAAAAAGATTCTACAAATGGACAAATATTAGGAAAAATCAAACGGAAAGGAAAGTTATACCATTTAGTTAAAATTTAAAATACGAACACTCTCCTCTTTATCTTTTGTTAGTTGCTCTTTCAGTTCATTCAAACCGCTGAATTTTTTTTCATCACGAATTTTGTGAACAATTTCCAATTCAACTTCTTTACCGTATAAATCTCCATCAAAGTCAAAAACATTCACTTCGACATGAAGTCCCAGACCATCAAAAGTGGGATTGTGCCCGATGTTCACCATTCCCTTATGATCTTTGCCACCAAACTTCGCAAAACAGGCGTAAACACCAATAGCCGGCAAAAGTTTATCCTCTGGAACTTTGATGTTTGCCGTAGGAAATCCAATGGTTCTACCTCTTTTGGCTCCTTCAAAAACAATACCTGTTATATGATAATTCCTACCTAAAAGAATTTTGGCCTCTTCCATTTCTCCTTTTTCCAAAAACCCACGGATCAGAGAGGAAGAGATTTTACTTTCTTTTTTTAAAACCGCTTCTTTCAACTCTACCGCATAACCATATTTAGGTTTATTTGTATTTAGAAGATTAAAATCACCGCGTCGCTCTGCTCCAAAAAAATGATTATAACCAATCACAATATGTTTGGCATTCAAAGTTTGGATCATAATTTTTTCTAAAAAGTTTTCTGCTGACATTTTAGAAAGTTCTAATGTAAAATCTAATACAACTAAGTAGTCGATTCCAAACCCACGGATGAGTTCTTCTTTTTCTCTTTCAGAAGATAAGTATTTGAAATTAGGTTTTTTACCAAGAACCACAGAAGGGTTTGGGTAGTATGTCACAACGACGGAAGGGAGACCTAACTCCTTAGCTTTTTCCACAGTTCGCAAAAGTAGGGTCTGGTGGCCTACATGGATTCCATCAAAGTTGCCGAGTGTCAAGGAAGAGCCAGTTTGAAACTCGTTTTGGATCGATTCTAAAGAGCGAATAATTTTCAAAGGGGGACTTGTCTCGTAATCCGATACTTGTACTAGGTGCTTCCATTGAAACTACGAATCCTTCTCCTTACGGCAATCTTTTTATCATCCTTTGCTTCGGTGTCTGCATCAGACTCTAAAATCCCGAAACAAGAATTTGGATTAGAAGAAGGTCTACTCCCAGAAGATATTTCTACCTTCCCGGAGTTAAAAACATGGGCCATCTACCAATCCTATGAATTAGAACCAGACACTGCGCACCTCGGACTTCAGGATTATATCTGTAGAATGGTTCCAGAAACAGGGCTCCAGTTCCTTTTGGAAAAACCCATTGTCTCCAAATCGACAGTCTATCTCTACCTAGACCTAACTCGTTACCGCCCTCTTAAGGGTTCCAAATTCAAACCGAGGAAACTGAACATTCTCGTGAATGGAAGGCCCAAACTTTCTGTTTATACGGACAAAAACCAAAGTTTTGCCAATCCAGTCGAAATTCCCTTAGAGCCTTCCGAATATCCAGATGGGAAGATTTATGTCGATCTAGTGCCAAGCCATAACTCACTTGGTCGTTTTTGGGGAGTTTGGGATGCTTTTGTTTTAGAAAATCGGTTGGATGCGAAAGATTGATTATACTGCGTATTTTTCGCGGTATTCGTCTTCGCCAATGGTTTGGAAATAGCTAGTAAGGCCTGCCACTTTGAAAACCTTCTCGATGGCTGGTTTCATATTCGCAATGGAGAACTTTCCCTTCAATTCTTGGACATAATTCAGTTGTTTGATGAGCATTCCAATCCCAGAAGAATCAATATAGTTGAGTTTCTCTAAATTGATGATAACATGTAGATTGTCAGTGGGTTGAGTAGGAACATTGGTTTCCAGGAAGTTTTTAAAATCCAGGGAAGTGTAAATGTCCAAACTTCCAGAAATGCTGATCACATAGGCATCGGCATTTTTTTTTAGATTTATTTCCATGGGAGACCTACCGCTAGAGTCGGGTTTTTGCGTTTTTTATCAACCTTATTTTTAACAAATTAATGATTTCATTTCAAAAGTCGAAAATAGATATAGAGTCTACTACCTGGGAGTTCGTATGCGCATCTCGTTTGTCCTAATTTTATCCTTTCTACTCACCGTTGGCCTTTTTGCCGCTGACGAAAAAAATGAACCTGTTAGCCAAGCAGATTCTAAAAAGTTAAATCCGGATGGAAGCATCGCCATCATCCCTTATAACGCGAAACAACAACAGAAGATCGAAAGAATTGGTAAAGAAGTAGATGATTACCATGCCGTCATCAATGAGAAGGTAAAGTTCCTAAGTTTCGAAAAGAAAATTAAAGATAGTCGTTATGGCCAAGTGACCAATGCAAGGGAAATCCACCTGCCATTTGAACCACGTTATGTCCTACACAGCCGTTTTGTCATGAAATTGAAAGGTGGCGGTGGAGCCGAAGGTGGTGGATTCTCTTTAGATGAATTATCCTTTTGGTCCAGAAAATCACTCACAGAAAAAGGTAAAGACCCCGTGACTACTTACCGTGAATTAAAAAACAATTCTTCTGGTGGAGTGAAGGGACTAACTCTCTCTGTTCGTACAGTTACTAATGCAGATGATAACACGTTAAGTTTTGAGTTAGAAAAAATCCAAAGCCCTTGGGAACGATTGCGTTTAGCAACAGCTTACCGTGACAGACTACGCGAAGTAGCAAGAACCATTGACAGATACATCCAAGCAAAAGGAAGTTTAGAAACTCGAATGGTTTCTGAATCGGTAATGGAAGTTTCTGTCAGCGGGGATTTCCAAGAACCATAATGATTACGAGGGTGGAATGAGTCACTCCATACCACCACCACAGCCTACCAACCTTTACGAAGTCCTAGAGATTCCCTTTGGAGCCACGACGGAAGAGATTAAATCCTCTTTCCGTCATCTCGTAAAACAATTCCATCCAGACATTCCAGTCACAGGCTCTTATTCCAAATTCCAAATCATTTACTTCGCCTACCAAACTCTAACAGGGGAAGGTCGAAAGGCTTACGATGAAGAATTCAAAAAAAATTATGCTCGTGAATTTTTAAAACGTAAACTAGAAGAACACCCCGTGGTCCTACCTGTATCTCGGGTTCGGTTCACTACTGGAATTTTAGAGCTCGCCAAACGCGGGTTAATGAGAAAAGGATTCCGGAATAAAGACAGGCGAAAAGTTACAGGAATTGATTATGATTTGATCATTGATATAAAAGAATCAGAGATTATGCGACCGGTGATTGCAGTCATTCCCCTTACTGTAAGAATTGTTTGTGGAGATTGTATGGGTGGGGATCCCCACTGCCCTGCTTGTAGCGGCCGCGGAAGCTACAAAGGTTACAGAAACCTGAAAGTAGAATTCCCTAGATCTGCACTCATCCATGGAAAGGTTTTTGAAATTGATCTTTCCAAATTCAGACCCGATTCCTTTACTCATTTTAAGAAAAAATACCTACGAGTGAAACTCTTAGTTCATAAAAATATCCCTTTACGAGTGAAGAGTGCTGTCTAAAAAGGAAATCGATGGAAAAGATTCCCAAAGTTTTATTTTTAACCCCCATATATAAGGAAAAAATCTGGGGAGGACGAAAATTCGAAACAGCTCTTGGTCGTAAAATTCCAGAAGGATCCATAGGAGAATCTTGGGAAGTTTCTGTTTACGGAACCGATATTTCCCCTATCAACAATCCCGAGTTTCGCAACATTCCCTTGACAGAACTTATACGAAAATCTCCAAACGAAGTGTTAGGTAAACCTTTTGTTCCATCAGGATTACCTTTACTAGTCAAGGTTATTGATGCCAAAGAAAAACTTTCTGTCCAAGTCCACCCCGATGATGAATACGCACTCAAATACGATCCTAAATCCAATGGTAAAAAAGAATGTTGGTACGTATTGTACGCAGACCCCGATGCAGACCTAGTAGTTGGATTTGATAACAATACAAACCGGGGAGAATATGAAACTCTCGTAAAACAAAATCTCGGAGAAACCATTCTTCGGAAATGGAAAGTAAAGTCTGGGGATGTATTTTTATTGAACCCCGGTACAATCCACGCCATAGGTGGAGGAGTTTTATTATTAGAAGTTCAACAATCTTCTGATTCCACCTACAGAGTGTATGATTATGGTCGATTGGGGGATGATGGAAATCCAAGAGAACTCCATTTAGAAAAAGCCCTGGCAGTTCTTAATTTTCAAAAATCCGATGGTTCAGAAAAGAAAAACAAACAACTCATCACCTACCATCCATTCCCCAGATACCTTTTTACTTCGAATGATAAATTTCGATTGGAATCTTGGGAATTCAACCAAGCGCAAAATTTCACCTTCTCACCGCTAGGTGATCCTGTGACCTTTGGTATATTTTATACAGTTTCTGGATCTGTTTATTTTCCTGAAATGAATCAGTCTGTTGGCTCGAACGAAACATTTATGATCACCGCAACCGGTTTTTCGGAAACCATATCTGCCTTTGCCTCTGTTGGGACCAAACTTGCTTTTATGTCAGCTGGTTCCGATTCAGTAAAATATCAATAACTGCCCTATTGACATTCTAATAGAATCAGTATAATTGTTACCAGAGAGGTTTCTATGAAAAAAATAATCACCCTATTACTCGTGTTAGCATCTACATCGGTATTTGCTTTGTCTGACTTGGAAAACTTGATGATAAAAGAGGCAGTTTCACCAGAAAGTAAACAAGCTGCACGTTCTTACCTAAACTCCATTGCAAAAGAGAAGGAAGCTAGTGCCAAAAGACACGAGAAAATGGCTGGAAACAAAGCTGGAAAGGCAATCACCGAAGCTAAGTTTAAAGAACATTGCCTAAATCTTGCAAAAGAATTTCGAGCAGAAGCAGAAGAATACAAAAAAGCTGCTGAAAATTTGAAATAAATTTCGAATCTTCCTTTTAGGTGGGTAAAGGAATCCGATCTGTTTCTCCTGGAACTTTTGGGAATTCATCTTTTGCCCATCTTTCCTTTGCCCTTTCAATGAGATCCTGGCTCGTAGAAACAAAATTCCAATAGAGATGTCTTTTTTCAATCAGTGGCTCACCACCGAGTAGCATCAAACGACTGTTTTGTTTTGCTTTAAACGTAACAGCTGTGCCTTTTTCAAATAAAACCATTGATCCCGCTGCGTAGGATTCTCCATTCGATTCAATGGAACCACGGGAAACATAAAGGCCAGCTTCTTCTTTGTCTGATAGAATCCAATTCACGGTATCTGCCCCAGGTTTCATTTCAATGTCAGCATAAAATAACGGAGAATGTACTGTTGCGGGAGAATGTAATCCTAAGAAACTCCCACCTAACAATCGAAAAACCAATCCATCTTTTTTTAGAACAGGAATTTCCAATTCAGAGAAGTGTTCAAAACTAGGAGTTATTTCTTCTTTTTCTTTTGGTAGAGCGATCCAAGTTTGAATCCCTTCAAGAACCTCATATTTAGGATCAAATTTAGAACGTTCACTGTGTACGATACCGGAACCTGCCACCATCCAATTGGTTTCGTGTGGCCTGATATCCATTTCCACTTTCAAACTATCTCTGTGGGTAATCACACCATCATACAAAAAAGTAATGGTGGCTAGACCTATGTGTGGATGAGCACGAACCACAAGTTCTTCTCCCGTGACCACTGGCACTGGACCAAAATGATCGAAAAAAACAAAGGGACCCACAGAACGTTTTTCCATCGCAGGAAGAACGCGACGGATGATAAAACTGTCTCCTAAATCTTTGGAGTGTCCGACGAGCGATCTTGTCATTTGCGTTTAGACTTCTTCACTTTTGGTTTTGGTTTGGATATTTTCTTTTTCGGATTTGGTCTTTGTTTTTTGGCCGGTTTGTTTGCCGTTTTGCCCACAGTCCCTTTTGATTCCTCTACCTTTCCCACAAAAAGTCCAATGGCTTCTTTTCCTTGGGTCCAATGAGCTTTGTCTCTGGCATTGAAGTAGAGGATAAAGATTTTTTCTGCTTCAGAATATTTCACATCACAAGCATAGACATGGCTTGCCTTCCACCCTTTTCCCGTGGGGCCAAGGATAGGAGTTTGGTTGATCCTTTCAAAATTAAGTCCATCTTCACTTTGTAAGAATAAAATCGCCGAACAAGATTCCTTCCTTACAGGATTCCAAAAGATTCCATTTTGAAATCCAAGGTAACGCCCTTTCCATTCGATGACTTTGATGGAGCCGGCACCCAAATTACAAAATGGATCCATTTCATTTGGGGAAAGGATGGGATCAGAGAAATAGGAAAATGGACCGAGAGGAGAAGTTGATTCCGCAACGGTGATGTATTTGGGTTCACAAAACCCACAGTCAGGAATATACACTAACGAAGAAGAAAAGTACATTCTGTACTTATTTCCAAACTTCACCAAACATGGATTACTGACTGATTCACCAAACCTCAAATCTTTATGGAACGGGAATTTTGGTTCAATGACAGTTTTAGGAGAGGACCAAGTTTTTAAATCTTTACTAGTTCGGACTTCAATCCGCGATTTCCACTTTCTATACGGAAACCAAGACATAAGAACATGCAGGAATTTATATTTCTCGTAATAGAGATAGTACGTCCCCTCTTCGTGGAAGATAAAAGGACGCATGGCATTCCATACAACGGTTTTCCTTTTTTTCCAATGAACACCATCTTCTGAGAGAAATTCTTGTACACCGAATATGTTGTGAGCGAAGAGATGCCAAAGGCCATCCGTACAATTTTCAGGAAACAAAAAACTCGGATCCGCCAAAACAGGTGATGGGAATCCGGGTTTTAGAATGGGATCGTCTTGGTATAATTGCCAATAGATGTTTTGTTTGTTCAATCGAAATGAATTTCCTTATTTTTCTAAAACTACTTTTAGGTTGGATAGTCCCTCTTCAAAGTCTTTTCCGATCATTTCTTCAAAATTCATAAAAACTAACATTAAATTCGAGGGATAAGGCATGGAACCATCAAATCCCCAGATGACTTTGGATTTTTTTTGGTCCAAAGAGGATACTTTCATATAACTACGTTCAGTGCCTTCAAATGGTTCAAAAAATCGAAGTTCTGTTTCCATTTCTAAAGCATCCGCATTGATCATTTTGATTTCTTGTTCGCCAGTTCCAACTTCTTTGTCTAAACTTTCCCAACGAGAAACAAATCCAACAGTACCATCCTGGCCTGTGTAAATTTTCTTCATGTTGGGATCTTTTTTAGCCCAAACACTGTACTGTTCCTGATTCTTTAACATTCGAATGTACGCAAATACATCCGAAGCTGGTTTGCCAATGTCAATGGAACGTTCTACCTGGTATTGAGTAGGTAGAAAGAGAGCCACGATGAGCGGGATAGCGATAACGCCAATGATTCCTATGGAAATTTTTCTGCCGAGTGTCATAAGTAAAGTATCCTACTGATATTTTTTGATTTAGTCAATTTATTTACCCACGAGGCCGTAAATTCCAACTGAAAATAAGGAGGGTGATGGCAATCAAAGTAGAAACAAGAATAGCGGACAAGGCTACATCCCAAGAGTAATTTGTAGCAAGGATAGCAAGTCCCTTACCTTGAGCCGTTCGACCTAGAGATCCAAAGAGCCCGATAAACCCGGCGGCTGTTCCCACTGCTTTTTTGGAAGTAAAGTCCATACCAGCAACACCTAACAGCATTACCGGTGGATAAATAAAAAGCCCAATCAGTCCAAAGAGCACATAGTCAATCCAAAGAGACCCAGGTGGATTGAATAAGATTCCTAAAAATGCAAAGAAAATGGGTATAATACAAAGTAAACTTACCATTCCCCGACGTCCGTCAAACTTATCCGAGACCCATCCCATAAGAATGGTAGAGCCAATCCCACCAAATTCCAAAATAAAAGTAGAGTATCCCCCACCCAAAAGGTCGGCTCCTTTGGTTTCTTTTAAGTAAGTGGGGCCCCAATCAATCAAACTATAACGGATGATATAAACAAAAAAATTGATAATGGCAAACAACCAGATGTATTTATTCATAAGGACTTGCTCAACAATCAATTGTTTGGTGGTAAGTTCAGCTTCGTGATCTTCCTTTTCTTCCGGTGGGTAATCGTTTCTATAGACTTCGATAGGAGGAAGGCCTTCTGACTGAGGTGTGTCCACGAGTCGGATGTATAAATACACAGATCCAATAAGAGCTATGATCCCTGGGACAAAGAAGGCATACTGCCATCCAAACTGGGATGCAGAATGAGAAGCGATGACTCCTACGATGCCGCCTCCAATATTATGTGCAATATTCCAAAATGCAAACGTAGTTCCGCGTTCTCTCACCGAATACCAGTGTCCCAAGGAACGTCCGCATGGTGGCCAACCCATTCCTTGCACAAGACCATTGGCTCCCCATAAAAATAGATGAATCCAATAATGATTCGCAAATCCAAAAGAAAAATTCAAAATGGCTGTAAGAAACAAACCCACTGCCATAAACTTTCTTGGATTGGAACGATCGGAGAGTGCTCCCATTAAAAATTTTCCAATCCCATAAGTGATGGCTGTGACTGCGAGGATGTCACCTATATCTGTTTTCGAATAGGATAACGCTTCACCAATTTCTTTAGAAACAGGTGAGAAGTTATTTCGAGTTAAGTAATAGGTCGTATAACCAAGAAAAGTTGATTCCAACACTCGAAAGCGAAATTTCGGATAGAGGGATTGGATTTCTGATTCTGGTTTTTGCGGTATGGACGGAGCAGGAGCGAACCATAGGCGAATGGTTTGTAACATAGACTTGGAAGATGTAAGTCTAAAGGAAAGGAGTCAAGTCGATTCTCATGAAAACAGATATACGAAACGGATTTATTGATACTGTAGGAAATACCCCTCTCATACGCATCCATTCCTTAAGCGAAGAAACGGGATGTGAAATTTTAGGAAAAGCGGAATTCTTAAATCCTGGCGGATCCGTTAAGGATCGGGCTGCCTTATACATCATTGAAGATGCAGAAAGGAAAGGACTTCTCAAAAAAGGGGGAACCGTTGTTGAAGGAACCGCAGGCAATACAGGAATTGGGCTCACTCATATTTGTAATGCAAAAGGTTACAAATCCGTCATCGTCATCCCTGAGACACAATCCAAAGAAAAAATTGATATGCTACGCACGTTAGGTGCTGATGTAACACTTGTCCCAGCGGTTCCTTATGCAGATCCAGGAAACTATGTACGTGTCTCAGAACGAATTGCTTTAGAAACGCCGAACTCTGTTTGGGCCAATCAGTTTGATAACTTAGCCAATCGAAATGCACACTTTGAAACTACGGGACCCGAAATTTGGGACCAAACCCAAGGGAAAATTGACGTTTGGACTGCGTCTCTCGGAACCGGCGGAACTTATGCAGGAACAGGACTTTTTTTTAAATCAAAAAATCCCAATATCAAATGCATTGTTGCGGATCCTTATGGATCAGGAATTTATTCCTTTGTCAAAACAGGAAAAATTACCATCGAAGGTTCTTCCATTACGGAAGGGATAGGACAAGGGCGAATTACCAAAAACATGGAGGGAATGCCTGCCGATGATGCTATACGTATCCATGACAAAGAGGCACTTCGTATTTTGAATTTGGTTTTGAAACATGATGGTTTGTTTATGGGTGGAAGTGTAGGAATCAATTTGGCTGCTGCTTACCAAATTGCCAAAGATTTAGGCCCAGGTCATACCATAGTGACGGTGTTATGTGACAGTGGAGCAAAATACCAATCTAAAATTTTTAATCCTGAATTTTTAGCATCCAAAGGACTGATTTAAACCAAACAAATGTTTGTTTTTTTGGAATCTTTTTTGCAACTCTTTCTCAGGAAGTACCAGTTGTAATTAAATTTACTAAAATATAAGTTACATTACTGAGGGTTAAGAAAGAAATTTTCTCGACTTTGTAGATTCTTGTATTTTACTTTTCGATACTAGAAAGGGTCGCAAAGACAAGATTTCTCAAGCTTTGCCTATTCAGTAAAAAAATGAGTTACTTCCAAAGAATTTGCCTCTATCTTATTTTACTGCTGTTCTTTACCTGTAAATTTCCAGGGATTGACCGTTCTATTTTGGAAACCTATTCCACCTTTCGATTTTTACAGACCAATACTGTCTCATATTCTGTATCCTTTCGTGTCTCGGGACTTATGGGATCCGGCCTCCAAATTGAAAACAACGGAGATGTTGTGAATGTTTCGGCTAACCAAACTTATACCTTCTCAAGAAAAATACAATCTGGCTCCCCTTATAATGTAACAGTCAAAACACAACCCACTTCACCCATCCAAAAATGCATTGTGTCTTCTGGATCAGGAACCGTACTCAGTGGCAATATTGAAGGGATTCAAATTGTTTGCGGAGATGCACTGTATCTTATTTATGGAACAGCCACCGGTCTTCTTGGCAATGGACTCCAAGTACAAAATGTAACTGGTGCTGGAACTGATGTAATCAATGTCAATTCCTCAAGTTTTTCACTTCCACCCATTCCTTCTGGAGAAACGTATAATTTTAGCATCATAAGCCAACCCACAAGCCCAAGCCAAACTTGTTCGATCACAACACCGGCAATGACCTCAGGTACAATGACTGCTGCTCATTTACCAGCAACGATTAACTGTATCACAAACTCATTTGCGGTAAATGCACAAGTGACAGGAATTTTGGGAACACTCACTGTTGGCAATGAACTCAAACTTACGTTAGATGGATCGAATACGATTAATGTAACTACCGATGGAACGTTTGCCTTTCCAGGAACCTATTTGAGTGGAGGGAACTTTTCCATAACCATTGATAACCCTGGTGGTATCATCACAACAGGTGTTTGTTCTTTAGCATCCAGTACAATCACCGTTGCCAATGGTGTTTATGCCATTCCTGTTAATTGTAGCAATGCATTTCTTATCAGTGGCACGGTTTCGAGTCCTGGGGGAACCACAACCAGTATCCTCAGTGGCACTGTCACTTTGGACTTAGTCAATACAGGTGGAACTCCCTTTGTGACTCAATCCATCACTGTAAATGCAGGTGTGACAAATTTTTCCTTTCCATCCTCAATTCCCGGTGGTTCTGATTACGAGATAGTTGTTTCTGCATCAGCACCTAACCAAGTTTGTACGATGACAGCAGGAGCCACTCACTCAGGAACCACTTCGGATCAGGGAACCGCCATAGTCAATTGTAGTCTGCCTATCCCTACATTTTCTCCAGTGAGTGGAACTGTTTTTAATGATGATGGAACTGTAACTCTCACCACTCTGATCCCTGGGTCCGAGTATCGTTATACATTGGGAAATGGCGGGCAAGTGGACCCAACTTGCTCCACAGGGACAATGACAACGAATACAGTTCCCATCACCAATACAAACCAAGCTGTCATCAAAGCCATTCATTGTAAAACGGGTTGGCTTGACTCCACCGTTCAAAACTCTACTTACACTTTGAAGGTGGCCACGCCAACTCCTAGTTTGGCGACAGCTTCTCTTTTGAATTCCGGACAATCTGTTAGTTTTTCAACTACGACAACGGGAACCACTTGGGTTTGTCAGGAAGGAGCTGCGGGGACACCTACTGATCCCGTTTGTGGTGCGACAGCGAACACTTGTTCTTCGGGAACATTAGGTAATTATGTATTCCCCACTCCAGGCTCTTCTCAAAACGTAAAAGTCAGAATGTGTAAATTAGATTATACAAGTAGTGACATTCTGACTTTAAACTACCAACCCAATGTTTATACTGTTAGTGGAACGATTAGTACCTTAACCATTCCCTTTGGCATAAATACTTTTGTTTTGCAAAACAATTTAGGGGATGATTTAACCATTGCGGGGAACGGAACTTTTACCTTCAACACAGCCATCCCTACTGGTTCCAATTATTCTGTCACAGTTCTCTCCAATCCCCAAAACCCTTGGCAGACTTGTGCTGTTACCGATGGGACAGGGACGATCGCTTCTACAGCCATTATAAACGTAGCCATTGCTTGTACGGTCAATCAATATGCAATGAGTGGAAATATCACAAGTACTGTTCCCTTACCTTCTGGGCTGACCGTTACCAATGGAATTGATACCATCAATGTTCCCGGTGGTGCTACAACCACTCCTATCTCCTTTACAACGCCGATTGCCAGTGGAACCAATTATGATATCACTATCACAGCAGAACCTCCCGGCCATGTTTGTGCGATCCAATCCAATTATATGGGTACTGTCCAAGGAGCTAACATTACCAATGTGGCAGTGAACTGTGTAGCTGGGTATCGGTATGGAAATACGATCACAGCCAAAAAACCAGCACCATTACAAATACAGTATTACCGAGGCCAGGTAAGTACCGCTGCGGGGCAAGCCTCAAATGGGTCGACCGATGCAACAGGAACTTCAGCCACATTCACAAGTATTTGTGGGATCACTTTTGATGGAACCAGAGGGTTTATTGTTGATTCAGGAAATCATAAAATTCGAGTTTTTAATCCAACAACCAGTGCTGTGACTTCGCTTGTGGGAAATGGGATCGCAGGGAATACTTCAGGATCGGGATCTGTCAGTGCCTTCAATAATCCAAGAGCCATAACAACCGACGGAACCTATCTCTATGTCACAGATTATAGTGGAAATCGAATCAAAAGAGTTCTCATTAGCTCAGGTTATGCGGAAACTTTTGCAGGTGATGATACAACAATCTCACCAGCCAATGCAAATGTTGATTCTGCTGATCCCACACTTGCACGGTTTGCCTCACCTGCGGGAATTGTTTTTGACGATGATAAATTGTATATCGCCGACCGTAATAATTCTGCGATTCGAGTGATCAAACTCAGAAACCGCGAAGTCACTACCCTTACCAGTGGCGGTGATATCAACCAACCGGAAGGAATTACTATTTTCGGCGATTATATTTATGCAACAAATATGGGTACTTATAATATCACTAAAACTCATAAAGTGACTGGGGCCACAACCATTCTCGCAGGAAGTTCTTCAGGTGGTTTTGTCGATGGTGCCGGTACTGGCGCCAGTTTTTTAATGCCCCATGGACTTACTCATGATGGAATTTTTTTATATGTAGCAGATTATGGAAATCACCGCATAAGACGTGTCCATATGGTAACGGGCGAAGTACTCACAATCGCAGGATCTGGTGGCACAGGCCTTGCGGATGGAGAAGGTGTGAATGCATATCTTGATACTCCGTTGTACATTGCAAATATTGGAAATGTTTTAGTATTTGGAACGGCACATGCTCTTCGGTCACTCAATGCTTCTGGACTTTTAGCATACTATCCTCTCAATGGATCCGTTCAAAATTATTTGAATAACCAAACAATCACTGCTGTGGGAAGTCCAGGATTTGGACTCGGTCGATTTGGAGAAGCTGCAGGGGCAGTGGCAACCTCCATTGGAAATGCAGGAACGGCACCATCACCATCGGGATCCATAAACAACATTACTTTATCCGCTTGGTTCAATTGGGATGGAACCAATGCAGGAATTGGTAAGGTCATTGTTTTTAATGGTGACATTGCCTCTTCCGGACATGGTCTTTTTATCGACTCCAATAAACAATTGGTTGTGGCACGGGGAGGTTATCCTAGTGACTCCACATACACAACAGTCATTCCGAACGTATGGACCCATGTCGCGATGACTGTTGATACCAATAATGTTTATCGTGTGTATATGAATGGAAATCTAATCTATGAAAAACAACGATCCACCAATTCTGTCACAGGAAATCTTACTGTCGGAGTCGGTTCAGGTGGTTCTTTTTTCTTTCCTGGCCGCATTGCCGATGTTAGGTACTACGGAAAAAATCTAAATGATGCAGAAATCAATGACTTAGCGCGGACAGCAGATTCTGCTCTTGTTGGTAATTCCTATTCCTCTCGCCCAATCGAACTTCTGATGAATTACCAATTTAAAGGAAATACAGACCCTTTGGGTCCAGTTGGGACCCCGCTTGCTATCAATGGCGGTATGACAGGATACGCTCCAGGCCGGGACAGAAGTTCTAATTCGAGTATGCGATTTACTTTGGGTAACTCTGGTTTTTTGACTGGTTCAGAATTAGGATTACCTTTAGGCCAACATCCAAGAAGTGTTTGTGTTTGGGTGAACCCAGACACTTATCCAATCAATCCCAATGAACACTCTGCCATTTTTTCTTATGGAACCCCAGGCGGCGGAACCGAATTTATACTTTCTATTTTTAAAAGCGGGCTTGGTGACAATCTAATTCGGTTCGGGGGGTTAGGTGGTGGCGAGGTTTATACAACCTATTCCATCCCACTCAACCGATGGTCCCACATTTGCGGAACTTTCGATGGAACTTATGGTTATATTTATGTCAATGGTATTGATATCGTTGGTCCATCCAATATCGGATCCTCCATCAACACTACTCCTAGTACGGGAGTTTATATAGGTAGAATCATGACTTTTTCTACCCAAACTTTTGCCGGTAAAATAGACGACCTCCGTGTGTATTCAAAAGCTTTAACTGATAAAGAAGTGAGAAGACTTTCTGCTCAAATTCCAGTGGGTCTTGTGGCTCGTTTTGATTTTAACAAAGACCTTCAGGATGTAAGTGGGTTTGGAAACCAAGTTACCAATATGGGTGTAGGTCTTTTCACTGACAGATTTGGTCATGCAGCGGGAGCCATTAGTACAAACGGTACTAATTATATCAATGTTTCGACAACTGATACCCAATTACCAAAAAGCCAACAGCCAAGAACCGTTTGTGTTCATTTTAAATCGAACCTCACCAATCCCGGTACGATGGTAAGTTTTGGACAGACGGCTACCGACCGTTTGGTGGCACTTGGAGCAGGTTCTGGTGGAGGTAAGTATTACTTTGCAGGATTCGGAAATGATGTGGAAGAATCTTACTTCAACCATGAAAATGTTTGGCATCAACTCTGCGGTGTCTACGAAGGACCTGACGGTGGTTATGCTGCAAATTTATACCATAATGGCGTTAAACTAAAGACAGAAACCAAAAATACTTGGGATACTAATCCTGTTGCATTTACTATCGGGACACGAACCGATCTATTAACTAGTTTTTCCGGATTGATTGATGATGTTTTGGTTTATAACCGAGCTCTTGGTCCCAACGAGATTCAATCCCTCGCAGGTTTTGATCCAAGACAGGTAGTTACTTGGTCTCCAACACTTGCAATGAGTAGCTTACGCCTCCACCTAAGTGCCGATAGTTTATCAAACCAAGGAAATGGAACAGCGGTGACTACTTGGCATGATAGAAGTGGTAATGCCGCCTCTTTTTTTAATGGACCGATGGCTCCGACATACAATAACGCTGGGTTCATTGGAAAACCATCTGTATCTTTTAATGCGTCAAACTCTGAATATCTTTTCCGAGGTTCTGCTTTAGACATTCCTTTCAATAACTCAACCTTCTTCTTAGCTTTTAGCCGTACAACACTTACCAATGGAACTTTATTTGAATCAGCCACCGATGGAGTTTCCTACTATTTAGATTCCAATATCATTCGAATGGCAAAACCATCAGAAGGCCTCATTGGAAGTAGTACCGGGATATTTGGAGGGACACTAATCCCTTATTTGGTTGCCGCAGAATACAATTCAGGAACTTCCTTAGGTTTTTATTCAAATGGTGGTAGCGGTGGAACCTCCACAGACATAACTAAGGTATTTACTCCATACAATCTTTATTTAGGAACGAATGAAACTACCTCTAGTTTCTTCTCCGGTCATATCGCAGAAGTTCTTTATTACAAAACCAGTCTATCAGGTCCCGGCAGGACTATTGTTTTTTGTTATTTGTCTCAAAAGTATAACATTAGTTTGGTTGGAACAGGAATCGTGTGTGATTAATTAACGGAATGATCCTATATTTTAGTAATCAGCCTATGATTTGGATACAATCATTCCTTAAAAATTTTTCTCAAATTTTCAATTTGTTTCTTTTGGTCATTCTTTTCCCAATCTTGATAGATTGTTCTTCGGAAAATGAATCTCCCAAAAAAGAACCTCCCCCCCCACCAGCAGTGACCGTTCCTTTTCCAGAAGCTATGTATGTACAAAACGGATGCGTATCTTGTCATGGCCCAGTAGGTAATGGACGTGGCACAAGAACGGCATTGTTAGCGAACTCGCGGATCCCTAATTTTCAAGATAAGTCCACGTATATCTACGGATCAACCAAAGAAGCCATTGCAAAAACAATCAAAAACGGGATTCCAGGAACGTATATGAAAGCTTATTCACACATGCGAAAAGGGGAAATTGATGCTATTGCCGATTACGTTCAGAAAATGCAAAGATAACCTTACTTCCGTTAATTTATCTTCCTAAATTCATCAACGTAGTAAACATTTCACAGGCGGTTACAGAACCTAACTCACAAGAGTCACTCATCTCTTCTAATGCCAAAGCAATCTCTTCCGATTTTTTAGTTTTCAATCGATTTAGGGCACTGGCTTCCAATTCCTTTGCTTTAGCAACTTGATCTTCTGGACCTTGGAACTTCCAAGGAATAGACCTTGTTCCCCAGAATAAACTATCCAAAAACAAATTAATATCCTTTTCGATTTGAGGATAGACCGATTCGTAACAAGTAATTAAAATCGTAAACCCCAATCTGTCTTCAGTCGCAGTGATATAATGTTGCACGATGGTATCTTCTTTATCTTTAAAACTTCCAGACATTCCTAAAAACTTATACCCGTTATCAGAATTCGCATTTTTTTGTAAGGCGAAGGATTTACGAATATTGGTGATTAAACTAAATCTTTTGGATTCTGCATGGAAAAGAATTGGATGTAACGGAAGTTTGTTTTCTGATTCTTTAAAAAGGATAACAAGAGCTGGAATAATTTCTCTACCAGACTCTTCTTTGAGTGGTGATGTTTTGAAATGATCAAACTTTGTTGTTAATCCATTGGACCTACGTTCCGTAAGATACCACTTCGCTGGAAGATCAAACGAGATACAATTTGCCTGAAAACAAGAACGCCAATGAATTACATCGGCTTTCAAATTTACAGATGTCAAAAAACAAAAAAATAGAAACCCAATGAAAATTTGAAAAAATTTCATACTCCAAGTTCCTTTCGATTTTTAAAATAATCTAGAGAATGCGGATTAGCGAGAGCATTTTTATTTTTCACTTCTAGACCAGCTACAGTTTGTTTTACGGCAATTTCTACTTTTTTGCCATTCACCGTATAAGGAATTTCGGGAACAGAAATTACTAAGGCAGGAACATGTCTAGGGGAAGTTTCTACTTTTATACGTTCCTTTATTTTTTTGATCAAACTTTCATCCAAAATAACACCATCCGCTGGTACAACAAAAAGAATCACACGGACATCATCTTTATACTCTTGTCCTATGATAACACTGTCTTTTACTTCTGGAATGGTAGAAACTACTGAATAGATATCAGCAGTACCAATTCTTACACCACCTGGATTTAAAGTGGCATCGGAGCGACCATAGATCACCAAACCATTCTCAAGTGTGATCGAGGCGAAATCGCCATGGCACCAAATATTATCATAAGTTTCAAAGTATGCTGATTTGTATTTTGCACCAGAATCATCATTCCAAAAAGAAAGTGGCATCGAAGGAAAAGGTGTAGGACATACCAATTCCCCTTTTTGGTTTTCCACAGATTTTCCCATATCGTCAAACACTTGTACATCCATCCCTAAACCCTTACACTGAATTTGGCCTTCAAACACAGGTAAGTTGGGATTACCCAAAGCAAAACATCCATTTAAGTCGGTTCCACCAGAGATGGAGGAAAGTTGTATATCTTTTTTTATATTTTCATAAACATAACGAAATCCAGAGTTAGGTAAAGGAGAACCCGTGGAAAGAATCACCTTGAGTGCAGACAACGTATACTTAGATTGAACCGATATTTTTTCTTCTTCCAAAACAGATAAGTATTTGGCGCTGGTTCCGAAAACTTGGATGGATTCCTTTTCGGCCATGGACCATAAAGTTTCCCAAGACGGATGGAATGGATTCCCATCAAATTGATAAAGCGTGGCTCCCAAGGCCAACACAGATTGGGACCAATTCCACATCATCCAACCGCAAGTTGTATAATAAAAAAATCGATCTTGTTTGGATAGATTACAATGTAACGACAGTTCCTTGGTGTGATTTAACAAAACACCTCCTCCCTGAACGATGCATTTCGGAAGGCCAGTAGTACCGGACGAAAACATGATATACACTGGATCTGAAAATGAAACGGATGTATAAACCAACGCTTCAGAAACATTCCTTGAACCAATCTCACTGTATCGGAATGGAAATTGGATCTTACCAAAGTCTTTGATTGGCTCAACAAAATCATATACCAAAGTCTGTTTAAATTCAGAATGATTGGCATTGGCTAATTGAATGGATACTTCCTCCAATTTATCTTCAATGGAAATTCTTTTACCTTTAAACAAGTAAGATTCCACCGAAATTAGTACTTTGGGATTTATTTGTTCAAATCGATCAAGAATTCCTCGAACACCAAAGTCAGGTGAGGCGCTAGACCATATAGCACCTAACGATGTCGTTGCCAACATGCCGATAGTGGAAATAGGTGCATTTGGTACAAGACCTACTACACGATCCCCTTTTTTGACTCCAAGGGAAATAAAATGTTTTTGTAATTTTAGAACTTCGTGTTTGAGTTCCGCATAAGTTAACTTTTGTATTTGGCCATCTTCCGAATAAAAAACCAAAGCCAACTCATTAGGATTCCCTACTTCTAATAAATTCTCAGCAAAATTATACAAAGCACCTGGAAACCAAATCGACTTTGAAAAATGATTACTTTGTTCTATCGTTTTTTCCGGTTCTTTGTGTAACTTAAAACCTGAATAAGACAACCATTCTTTCCAAAACAATTCGTATTCATCTATTGAAAACTTATGTAAAGAAACATAATCAGAAAATGATTTTGCAAACTTTGTTTCCAAATGGCCTTGGAAACGGGAAAGGTTCGTATTTTTTGAATGAGGTGTCCAAAGTATATTTTGAGTCGCCATGAAGACTGATCTTCCTGGATTTGATTTTTGAGGCAAGTATGATTGTGTAAAATGACTGGTAGAAAAAAATATCGCAGAAATTCTAGGGAAAATGCTGTTCAATTCCATTGACTATTTTCTTTTTTTTGTAGGTTGTTATACTATCTATTGGATGGCTCCCGGAAGGTTCAGAAAATACATCCTCATTTTCTTTTCCTTAGTATTTTACGGGTATTGGAGTCTTTCTTTTCTAACTCATTTTTTACTCTTTATTCTCATCACACATTTTTTTGTTTTAGGAATCCTCAAAACCAGAAAGAAAATCTTTTTAATTTTAGGTGTGGTCATTAACTTATTAAATCTTTGTTTTTTTAAGTACATACTCACTTATCTGCAATTTTTAAGTAAGGAAGGAGAAATCTCCATTCCATTCATCCAATCTTTGAGTGAGTTTGCGCTTCCATTGGCCATTAGTTTCTATACTTTTCAGATGATTGCTTACCTTGTTGATGCTTGGCATGGAAAGTTTAGCGAATCACCATTTTTAAACTTCCTACTTTTTATTTTATTTTTCCCACAACTCATTGCGGGCCCTATTATGCGTCATGACGATTTTTATGAACAAATCGATCATGCCAAACTCAATTGGGATTTTGTCCATCGTGGAATTTTGCATATACTTTCTGGTATCATCAAAAAGGTTTTGATTGCCGATCAAATTGCAAAATCGATCAATCCTGTTTTTGCAGATCCCGCTGGATATGATGGACTGAGTATCTTCATTTCTACCATGGCTTTTTCCTTACAAGTCTACGGTGATTTTTCTGGATATACGGATCTTGCCCGAGGTTCGGCATTTTTACTCGGATATGAAATCCCTGAAAACTTTCGTTCCCCATTTTTGTCCGTTAGTTTTTCCGAGTTTTGGTCAAGATGGCATATCACATTGTCAACCTGGATCAGAGACTATCTATACATTCCGTTAGGTGGAAACCGAGTATCTGAATCTAGGTTTATGTTCAATACGATAACGGTAATGGCGCTCGCTGGTTTATGGCATGGGAACACCTACACATTTTTTATCTGGGGATTTTTGCATGGAATTTTCCTAGCAATAGAACGGTTTACTTTTGGTAAATTGAATCGGAAAGATATGAACACCAAACAGAAGATCATTGGATTTATTTATGTGTTCATTGGGTTCAATTTGGTTAGTCCTTTTTTTCGATTAGATTCTTTACAAGGAATTTATAAGTTTTGGTCTGCTTCTACTTCGACTGCTAAAAATTTTATTTATAAACCTGACTTTTGGTTACTGATCTTTGCTTGTTACCTCTTCCAATTTGTTGAATATAAAAACTATTTTAAAGAAAAACTCCAACCGTATACACATTGGTTAGTTCCCATATTTACTGTATTGGTTTTCTTTGCATTAGTGAAAATTGAGAACCCTGTGGAAACGTTTATCTATTTCCAATTCTGAGAGAACCCATGAACCAAAAACGTATTTATTTATACCCATTTTTCATCATCTTAATTGTATTTCTGATTGATAAACTGGTTTGTATACCTGAGTTAAGAGAAGCTGGTAGACGAGCCTATAAATCTGGACAAAACGTACTCATTGGATTGCCAAAAGTTTGGGAAGAAGATAAAAAACTCCAATCAGAAAATACGAAAGTTGTTGTTGTTACGGGAACTTCTCGCTCCGATATTTTTCACGAATGGGAAAAAATCCCTGTAAACCCATCTACATATACAGGACCAATTTATTTCGAAACCAGATCTTCCATCAAAGCATCCGAATATTTTTTATTTTATTTAATGATTCAATCCATGACAAAGGCAGGTTTTAAACCGGATGTCCTGTTTTTGGAATTTTCTGAAGAAATGTTAAATGAAAATAATGTATTTTCTTATAAATCAAAATGGCAAGAGCTAATGTTGCATGAAGATGAGTTAATCGACATCTATCCTACTTTTAATTTTAAGTATCAGCGAGAGATATTAGCAAAATTATTCTTTGTTTCTTATAACTACCATTTTAGTCCCACACAAGGAGTTTCCAACTGGATCAAAGGGAAAACAGCGAATGATGACACCTACTTCATTGCCCTTGCTTCCTATTTAAACAAGAAGAGACCTTTAGATACCAAAAACGTTGGAATCGAATTAGATAATTTTACACCAAAAGAATACAAAGATCGCATCATAGATTATAGCGAATCTCAACGTGAACTTTTACTTACAAAATATACTTTTTCCGAAACAGAATATGGATTTCTAAAAAAAATCATCCAACATGCAGAGGAACATAATATCCCAACCGTCCTTTGGGAACCGCAGGTCCACCCCTATTACAACCAACTGAGAAAATCGATCACAGGGGGAAATTTATTGGAGACTTTGGGTAGGCCTTTAGTGAATCCAAATTCAAAAAATATTCGTCTCATATCCTTGAACAAAGGAAATACAAATTGTAAAACTTTTGTGGATAGTAGCCATGTTTCACCCATTTGTGTTCCGGAAATTGCAGATAAGTTATTGCAAATCGCAAAGGAGATTCCAAACTTTAAGTAAAGTTATGAAGTTAAATCTAAAAAATCTCAATTTCTGGAGAAAATTTTTTCTATTTAGCTTTCTATTCTTATTTTCCGCTAATTTCATGTACCAACGTATTGTTGATAATGAAATCAACTGCGGACTCATTGGTTCGCCAGAAAGTGGATGCCCTTATGCCTTTTTAGATCATGCTTTGGGTGTGAATCCAGGCCACGATTTACAGGAAGATGGCGAACATACTGACCATGTTTGTTTTTCTTGCCCTTGCAATTTGATTATGTCTTCTTCTTGGGATTTATATCTCTCTCACGTCCTCATCCAACTTCACAAAGTTTATGTCCACCAACCTGATCTTCTCATACCAAAACTTGTTACTTTGAATAGTTTTTTCCGACCTCCAAAACATAACCTCACATAGTTAATTCGCAATTACATTGCGTGAACACTTGGGAGGTTCCATGAATTTTTATCATTTCCCCAAACGACTTATAATACATTTAAGTTGTTTGGTTTATATCTACGTTACCTTTGGCCCACTTCAGGCGGAATCAAATGATTCCTTTGGCCTTAATTGTCAAAAATACAATTCCATAATGGAGCTCAGTCATTGTATTGTTAACAAACATCCTGACTTTCGAATCGAAGAAATCAAACTCAGGGAAATTTCTGGAAGGAAAAAAATTGCTTCTTATTACTTTCCATCAAATCCCGTTTTCAATAGTTATGTGGCAACAAGAAAAGGCGATTCTTCTGGTCCCGCTTTTTTATCAGGACCCACCGGAGCTAATAACTTTCAGGTCATGGTCAACCAAGAAGTTTTTACCAATGGGAAACGAGAAATTGCAGTTCAAATCGCAGATGAAGAATTTAAGGCCCAAGTGTTTCGTCTAGAATCTGTAAGGCGAATTTTAGAGTTTAATGCTATAAAAAAAATAACAAGATTTCATTATCTTCATTTGGAAGAAGAAAATAGTCTCAACAGTTTAAATCTTGTTAAGGAACTAAAAAAAGTATCAAAAGCAAGAGTGAATGAAGGTTTATCCCCCGGTATTGATGAGTCGTTATCTGAATCAGAAGAAATTCGGATATTTAAAATTTGGAACCAAACCCATAGGCTGTCTGAAAATGCAAAATCGGAACTTGAGGTTTTACTCGGTATCCCTTTAGAAATGGATTCAATCCAAATCCATCATTTAGTTTTACCGAAAGAATTACCAAAAGAGAGAGTCGATTTGATCCAAATGGCAATGCAAATGCGCCCCGAACTTTCTTTGTCTGAAAAAGAAATAGAGTTATCAATATTACGCCAAAACGAAGTTAGACGTCAGAAAATCCCCAATGTTACTCTTGGGGCTTTTGCACAAAATGATGGATTTAATGAGAGAGTAGTTGGCGGAATGTTAAGTTTCCCTATGACTGTGTGGAGAGATTACGAAGGGGAAACCATCATAGCTTCATCAAAAATTGATAGTTCCAAAGAACTGAAAGAATCCGTTTCGAGAAATATCAAACAAGAAGTTCTATTTGCACTAACCAACTATTTGACTCTTTCTGAAGAAATCAAACTCTATGATACACAAACAATGGATCGGGCCGAATCTGATTTAAAGAATCTGCAAGAAGCAATTCGATTTGGAAAAATAAAAATCATAGATGCCATCAATCACCAACGAATCCTTTTACAAACGAAACTGAATTACCTGAACACAAAATCTGAATTTGAATTATCACAAATTGAACTGGTTCGTGTTCTCGGCCTACCTAGCGACTCATTAGGGGTCAAACCATGAAAAAACAAACAATACTACTTATAAGCTCCCTTCTTCTCATCGCCTTCTCTATTTATTTATGGAAATTTCGTGGAACAAATGTTAATTTAGAAAATTCCGAAGAACCGAAAGACATCGTAAAATTATTGGGAGAGAATCGAAAGAACCTCTCCTTAGAAACGGAAGTTATTCGAATAGAACCCATTCAAACTAAAATTGAACTGATTGGAGAAACAGAAGCAGTTCCCGATGCAATCATTGATGTACCAGCAAGAATCTCTGGACGTATTACCTCTGTTTTCTTTGTGGAAGGTGATTCCATAAAGAAGGGACAAAAATTAGCAAACATTGATTCCCCGGAACTTGCAAAACTCAGATCTTCCTATTTAGTAGCAAAATCAAAATACACTGCCGCGGAACAGAATTCAAACAGAATCAATTCATTAGTAAAAATGAATTTAGCCGCCAAACAGGAGCTTATTGACGCAGAAGCAAATCTGAAAGTTATCGAATCAGAAAAAATTTCGGCAGAGGAAAATTTACGGGCAAACGGACTTGCGATTGATAACTCCGCATCAGGAGTGTATACAGTTTTTGCTCCTAGGTCGGGTCTTGCATTGTCAAGAAATGCGATTCCTGGATCCATTGTTTTAGGAAATCAAATTCTAACAACGATTGCAGAACTCTCTCACCTCTGGTTTCAGGCAAAGATATTCGAAAATGATTTGAAATACCTCTCGGAAGGAATTTCTGGAAAAATCATTTTGAACGCATACCCAGATTCAGAATTTGAAGGAATTTTAGAACACATTGGTGAAAAAGTAGATCCCGAATCAAGAACAGTGCATGCAAGACTTGTTTTTAAAAATAAAAATCGTAAAGCAAAGATTGGTTTGTTTGGAAAGGCATCTTTAAGTGTCAACGGTAGATCCGGAATTCAAATCCTGGAAGTTGCCATTCAATCTTACCAGAATCGAAAATTTGTTTTTATAGAATCGCAAACCAACGAATTCAAATGGATAGAAATCACAACCGGAAGTACCACCGATGGAAAAACTGAAGTACTTTCTGGAATCGCAGAAGGAGATCGCATAGTCACCAAAGGGGCCTTTGAACTCAAGGCCATTCTCTTCAAATCTACTTTTGGCGGAGAATAACCATGGAATTTTTAACAAAAATTGTCCAAGTATCCTTACAAAACCGATTGTTAGTTATCATACTTACAGTATTACTCGTGTTCGGTGGATTTTATTCACTCAACCATTTAAAAGTAGATGCTGTTCCTGATATTACCAATGTCCAAGTCCAGGTGATCACAACATCACCAGCTCTATCGACTTTAGAAATTGAGCAGTACATTACCTTACCTGTCGAGAGAGCCATCACTGGTATTCCTAACTTAATTGAAGTCAGATCGGTTTCAAGATATGGATTTTCTCTTGTAACTGCTGTATTTGCCGATGGAACCGATCTATGGAAAAGTAGACAGTTGGTTAGCGAAAAATTAACGGAAGCTTCAGAAAACATTCCTGCAATTTTCGGAAAACCAGTAATCGGTCCTATTACCACGGGGCTTGGTGAAGTGTTTCAATTCACTTTAGAAAGTGAATTTCATAACCAAATGGAACTAACAACTTATTTGAATTGGTACATAAACCCAACACTCAAAACAGTTCCTGGAATTGTGGAAGTCAATAGTTTCGGAGGAAAAACAAAACAATACCAAGTCATTGTGGATTCATTCAAAGCAGCTTCTCTCGGTGTTTCTTTAAACCAAATAGTGAATGCAGTACAATCCAATAACCTCTCTACAGGAAGTGGCTATATCGAAAGGTCCGGCGAACAGTTGATTGTTGGAAGTGATGGGTTACTAAAAACAATTTCTGATTTCGAAAAAATTCAAGTGGGAAAAATGGGAGACGGATTTCCTATCTATTTAAGTAGTATTGCAAAAATTGTCGAAGGCCCAAGGTTACGAAAAGGTGCTGCCACTGCCTCGGGAAAATCAGAGGTGGTGGGTGCCGTAACATTGATGTTACTTGGTGAAAATTCACTTGAAGTAACAACGGCGGTCAAAGAAAAAATTACCCAGATCGAAAAAACCCTACCTACTGGTATGAAAATCAAACCTTACTATGATCGTTCGATTATGGTAAAAAGTACTTTAAACACGATTGTATGGAATTTATCAGAAGGGGCGATCCTAGTGATCATTATTTTATTCCTGATGATTGGTGATTTCCGGTCAGGCCTTGTGATTGCATCAGTCATTCCCCTGGCAATGTTATTTGCAATTACTCTTATGTTTATGCGTGACCTCCCTGCAAATCTTATGTCTATGGGAGCAATTGATTTTGGACTTATTGTGGATGGTGCAGTCATCCTAATTGAAAACTCACATAGGCGACTAGGGTTAAAACGAAAAGAATTAAAACGAGATCTCACCGACAGAGAACAGAGAGAAACCATTTTAACTGCGACGATTGAAGTTCGTAAGGCCACCATCTATGGTGAAATTATTATTGGAATTGTTTACATTCCCATTCTTACCTTAAGCGGAACTGAAGGGAAAATGTTTATCCCTATGGCGACGACCGTATTGTTTGCATTAATCGGTGCATTTTTCTTGACACTTACACTCATCCCTGTATTAGCATCTTATTTATTAAAAGGAGGACATATCGCCGAAGGAGAAACAAAGTTTTTCCAAAAAATACATAACTGGTATACTCCTAAACTAGATTATTGCCTGAATGAACCCAAAAAAGTAACCTATTCTACAATCGGTATCCTCGTTCTCTCTATAATTTTGTTCTTTCAGTTAGGTGGAGAGTTCCTTCCCAAATTGGATGAAGGGAATATGTTAATCGAAATTAGCCGGTATCCATCCACTACTTTAACCGAATCCTTACAATCTTCTATGAAAATAGAAAAAGCCATTCTTAAAGAAATACCTGAAATCACGGAAGTGGTTTCAAGAACTGGATCTCCTGAATTAGCCATCGAACCTATGGGTGTAGAAAAAACAGATATGTATATGGATATGAAACCACGCTCAGAGTGGAACCTAACAAAGCAAGAAATCGAATCCAAGTTACAAGAGATTATTGAAAGAGTTGCTCCTCAAGTGGCCTATGGATTGTCGCAACCAATTGAAATGCGAAACAATGAAATTATGGCCGGTATTCGAGCCGATGTGGGAATCAAAGTATTTGGTGATGATTTGATTCAGTTAAAATTGATTGCTGAAGAAATCTCAGCAAAAATTAAACATATCCCTGGTGTAGTGGACTTACGTATCGAACAATTGTACGGATTGGAATATCTCAGAATTAAACCTAACAGAGAAAAGTTGGCAAGGTATGACCAATCGATTTTGGATGTCAACCGCGTCACGGAATCCGTTTCCTCGGGAGTCCCTGCGGGCATAGTTTATGAAGGTATGAAACGATTTGAAATTGTTGTAAAAACAGATGTTGGTTCCAACCCAGAACAAATTAAAAATATTCCTGTGAAAGTAGGGAAAAGTACATTTGCCCCCTTACACGAGTTATCAGAAATACAAATCGAAGATGGACCAGTACAAATTTACCATCAAAATCAAAATAGATATGCGCTCGTTCAATTTAATATACGAGGAAAGGACATGGTAAGCACGGTGGGTTTAGTGCAGAATGTTCTTCAAAAAGAAATCAAGTTTCCTGTAGGTTACCATTATACAACTGGTGGTGAATTTGAAAAATTTGAATCAGCAACAAAAACTCTTTATGTTGTTGTTCCTATCACACTCCTCATTATTTTTTTGATTCTCTACTTTGCATTTAATGAGGTGTCGGCGGCCATCATCATTTTTCTGAATGTTCCTTTTGCCATCACGGGAGGAATTTTTGCATTGTATCTTAGGAGTTTACCATTTAGTATTTCTGCTGGAGTGGGTTTTATCGCACTCTTTGGTATTGCCGTACTCAACGGTCTTGTGTTGATTAGTTTTATCAGAAGTTTAGAACATTCGGGGACCACAAAAGAAGAGGCAGTAAAAGAAGCAGCTATTTCGAGACTTCGCCCCGTTCTCACAACAGCACTTTTGGCTTCGATTGGATTTATACCAATGGCGATTAGCACTTCACCCGGTGCAGAAGTCCAAAGACCCCTTGCCACCGTAGTGATAGGAGGGTTAGTCTCTGCAAGTGCACTTACCCTCTTTGTACTTCCTCTCGTCTACTTGAAGTTTGCTGCAAAGAAAGTCTTCATACTTTCAAAAGACGCATAGTCTGCTTTTTCGTTGTATGCCAACCCAGGTAGACCGTGTTTTTCAGAACCAGGTCTTGTAAATCCGTGAACGGCTCCTGGGTGCGAAACAAAAGTCACAGGAGCCTTCGCATCCGTTACAGTTTTGATAAAAGTATCTACTGAAGCTTTCGAAACAAAAGGATCATCAGCACCATGATGTACTAAAACTTTGCTTTTGATTTTTTTCGCGCCCGTAGCGAGGTTTTTACTCCCTAAAAAACCATGAAAGGAAACCACACCACCTTTTAAATCAGCACCATCTAATGCTAGTTCGATGACTCCACCGCCACCAAAACAATAACCAATAGCACCGATTTTACTTGAATCCACATTGGGATTTGATTTTAAGATATCGAGAGCCTTATTGATTTTTTTAAGTATAATTTTTGGATCTCCATTAGCACCGGATAGTTTTCCTGCTTCTACATGGTCTTTCGCAAGAATTCCTTTTCCATAAACGTCCATAACAAAAGCAACATAACCTAAATCTGCTAATTGTCTTGCACGTTGTTTCGGATACTCATTTAATCCCCACCATTCATGAATCACTAGAATGCCGGGACGTTTTCCTTTAATGGAGGAATCAGTAGCGAGATAACCTTCATAAGTTTTCCCGTCCAATTTATATTCCACTGGAGTTCCCGAAATTGATGATTTTACGGGGAGTTGTGAAGTGGGTACGCTTGCGCATTGTATGCCAAAAACGAGGGTAAGAATGGAAATGAGTTGTTTCATACGGCTCCTGTTCCGCCGAAAATCGAAATTTTAGTTCCTTCGACGGAGATAGATTTAGAATTCTAAAATGGAATTGTAAAAAAGAAACCTTAATTTCTCAGCAAATTTGCAAGATTTTCACCAATCTAATAATTTGTTACTACGTTCTCTTTTGTTTTTGATAACATTCACACAGCAAGCGTATACCGATCAGTTCACCTACTAATACCAAATCCAATTTTTTTTGTTATACGATTATTTTTTAATCGCCTCACATCTATAAAATTTATCTTCTAATCCAAAAGGAAATTATATGATCCAAAGCAACTACTTTCAAACCAACGAAGATTTAAAGGAACATTTTTACGAGTTGATCGATTGGAACGAAATTGTTCCCATCTACGAAAATCAATTCTCAGATTCCAAACTTTATTCGGAAAACCATAATCCTAGATTAGAGTATGCACCATCTAATGTTGATGAGGCGAAATCCTTTTACGAAGAAATTCTTAAATCCTGTGGAGAAATCAGCGGGATGTATGTATCGCAAGTTGCGGCCATTGTCGATTCCAAAGGACTTAAATTTGATAATGGAAATGTAATCCACCCTCAAGAAATGGTGGATGTAATCAAGATGTACCATGACGCAGGTCTTGGCCCCGCTGCATTTAAAAGAAAGTATGGTGGGCTAGGAACACCTAGTATCATCAAAGCGATGATTGCAGAGTTAATGTACAGGTCCGATAGTTCCATCACCATTGCTGTGGGAAGTATGGGGCTTGCCTCTATCTTAGAAGTCTGTGCTTCCGACGAAATGAAAGAAGAATGGATCCCAAAATTAATTTCGGGAAATTACACAGTCACTATGGGACTTTCAGAACCAGACTTTGGATCTGATTTGCCGAATGTAACAACTAAGGCAACAAAGAAGGATGACAAATGGTTTCTCAATGGAACCAAAAGATTCCAAACAGTAGCTTGTGGAATCAATGGAAGTCCAGGCATTACGCTCACGTTAGCAAGAACAGGAACACAAGAAAGTGGAGCGAGGGGTCTTTCCTTCTTTATCGTTGAGAACAAAAATTATGCAGTCCAAGGAATTGAAAAGAAACTGGGAATCAAAGCATCTGCTACATGTGAAACTGTGTTTGAAAATAGCGAAGGCCACTTAGTTGGCAAAGAAGGTTTCGGGCTTGTGAAGTATGTGATGGGAATGCTTAATGGTGCCCGCCTCAGTGTATCCTCCCAAGGCACAGGAATTGTGACTGCTGCTTATGAAGAGGCACTCAAATATGCAAAAGAAAGAATCCAATTTGGAAAACCCATTTATGAAATTCCTGCAGTCCGTCGTATCTTGGATCGTATGGAAAGGGAACTTGCTGCAATGCGTTGTCTTATGGTTGAAGCCGCTTATTCGGTCGACAAATACTATTGGTATGAAGACGGCAGAACAGTAAGTCCAGAAGAATCCAAAATCGGAAAATTTTGGGAAAAGGTAGCAAACACACTTACACCCATATCCAAATACTACAACTCAGAAATGTGTAATGACCTGGCTTACGATGGATTACAAGTATTAGGTGGTGCAGGTTATACAGAAGATTATGATCTTTCCAGACTTTACCGAGATGCAAGGATTACCAACATCTATGATGGAACCACACAAATCCAAGTCAATGCGGCCATAGGGGGAGTCACTTCTGGAATGAGTCCTACAGGTACTTTCCGTGCTTACCTAGACCATTTGGCAAAAGGGTCCGAAGTCAATCCCAAACTACAAGAAATCAGAAACCTCTTTGAATCCATTGTAGAAACATACAAGTCCATAGAAGACCAACAAACTAAGGAAACATATAGTTTCGAAGTGGTAGAATCAGCAGCACGAGTTGTTGTTGGTTATCTGATGGAAAGAGCAAAAAACAAATCCACTAAAAGAAAGGATTTGCGCACCCAGTGGTGTAAAGGATTCCATAACGATAGTTTGGCGATCCTATCTGCAAACAAAATCAGACTTACGTGAAGTAAAAAAAAAGGGTCCTCGCAATTGAGGACCCTAAGCATGGAAAGGGATAGATTTTCCAAGATGCGCCAATGGAAAATCTAAAGTTATTCAGGTTAAGTGAGGGTGACTGATTTCTCTCCGGTAGGAAGGGAAACTTGAAAACTGGGTTGAGTAATGATACCTTTTGGTTCCAAATACACTTTACGGTTCCCCATTAATTTCCCCGCAATCGAATCAGGAAAAGAATAAGCAATAATACGTTTCCACACAGAAGCGAACTGTTTCACAAAACTTCCTGTATTGTAGTGTTGGCCATACTTAGCGCAAATTTCTTTCAAACGAGGAGCCACTTCACGGTAACGTTTTGCTGGCATACCAGGAAACATGTGATGTTCGATTTGATGACTCAAATGTCCTGTCATTGTATAAAACAACTTACTACCATCTAAGTTAGAGGAACCTTTGAGTTGTCTCAAATACCACTGCGCTTTCGATTCACCAACAATTTCTTCTACAGAAAAGGATTCTGCATTCTCTGTAAAATGACCACAAAAGATCACTGCATAAGTCCAAAGGTTTCTGATTAAATTTGCGATCATATTCCCAAGAATGATTTTCGGAAAATTCAAACCGGCAAGAAGTGGAAACAAAACATAATCTTTTACAAGTTGCAATTCAACCTTCTTAAAGAAAACAGCCTTAAAATCTTTTAAAGTTCTTTTATTTCTCTGTTTTTTTGGAATTTCCAAGTGTTCTACACGGAATCCATGTGCACCAATTCCCCACTGAAAGTTCATCGCTAGGAATAAATTGGTGAATGGTTGTGTAAGATGAACCGGCTTCCATTTTTGTCCTTCGGTCAAACGAGTAAAATTATAACCATAGTCATGGTCTTTGTTTAATACATTTGTATATGTATGGTGCATATAGTTGTGATAAAACTTCCATTGGTGAGCATCACTTACGATATCCCATTCAAAGGTTCTAGAATTAAAACGAGGATCATTCATCCAATCATATTGTCCATGCAGAACATTATGACCAAGTTCCATATTGTTTATGATTTTTGATATGGAGAGTAACAATGTACCTGCTACAAAAGAAATTGGTTCAAAACTAAAGTGAATGAGTCCACGACCAAAAATTTCAGTATATCGATAGGTTTTATACATGAACCGGATATGGTCTGCATCTTCCTTTCCTACTTTGGACATCACCTCTTCCCGAAGGGCATCCACTTCTTTTCCAAAAGATTCAATTTCTTCTTTATTTAATTTTTTGCTAATTGTTCTCATTTTTTATTCCTATGATTATTTCTTTAAATTTTGATTCTCTAATTTTTAGATTTCAAATCTCTAGAGCTCTAATTCCAAATTTGATTCAGCACGTGAGATACAGATCTGAATGTTCTCTTCACCTAACTCAGATACTTCGCCTTTCGATAAATCCGTTACAGAACCTGCCGCTTTTTTACAAACACAAGTATGGCAAATTCCCATTCGACATCCACTTTGAGGATAAATTCCCTGGTCTTCTAATTCCTCTAATAAGGAACGTTCCCCTTTCACCTGAATGGTTTTGTGACTGAGAGATAAAAAAACATCCACGGTTCCAGTTTTTTTTACCTTCAAGGAAGATTGTCCAGGCAACATAAATAACTCTGACTTTACTTCGTTGCCTTCTAAAAGCGAGAGAGCTTTGGTTTGCATTGGTGCCGGGCCACAAACATAAACAGAATAAGATTTCAAATCATCTGTATACTTCTGTAAAATTTCTTTGGTTAAAAAACCTGAATCGTAACCGTCTTTAGCAACATCTGAAAAAACATAACGAATTTCTAACCAACCTGTGGTTTTTGCGATCTCTTCTAAGGAAGAACGTAAAATGATATTTTCAAAAGACCTAACAAAATATAGAAGAGTGGCTTTGCCATTGTATTTCAACGATTGCAGTTGTTTAAGAATGGAATGGATAGGAGTGATTCCACTTCCCCCCGCCAAAAATAAAAACTTTGAAGGTAAAATTTTGGGAAGGACAAACTCTCCTGATGCCTCACCCAATTCCAACAAATCACCTTTTTTGATATTTTGATTGATAAAATTGGATACAAGACCACCTGACTGACGTTTCACGGTGATCGATAAATACTTTTCTCCTGGAGTTGAAGACAAAGAATAAAACCTTGTCACTCGCCTTCCTGCAATTTCGACAGTTACAGGAATATGTTGGCCTGCGGAAAATCCCTTCCAAAGCCAATTGGGCTTCAAAACCAAAGTTTTTGCGTCCGCAGTTTCTTCTCTGACAGCAACAACCTTTGCTTTGATGGCTGTTACCGAGAACCTCGGATTGATTTCACCAAGTAGAAAATCCGCCCATTCTTTGGGTTGGAGGAAATTCAGGAACTGCTTGGGCTCATTAAAGATAAAAGGAAATGTTTTCATTTTCGCCTCGTATTTCGCATTTAAGTGAACACTCGTTCACGGATATATCTAATAGTGTTAATTTACATCGTTAGGTACGTCAACCCTAAAACGGGGTTTTAATCCTTGCATTTTCAAAAAAAGTGAACAATCGTTTACTGAATTCAACTCATGAAACTCAACAAACGATATGCCCAGAAACTTCGCACCCACAGCAATCTGTTGGAGGGCGCATTACGGCTTATGGGTGAGGAAAAGGGGCTTGGAGACCTAAGCCTACGAGAAGTGCTGGAATCGTTCCTGCCGCTTTCTATCGGCATTTCAAAAATATGGAGGAATTGGGTTTGTCCTTAGTGGATGACTGTGGGGGGCGAATCCAAGCCATTGTGGGTGATGCCAGAAACAAGGGTGCCTATAAGTCAGCTCTGCGATTGACGATTGGGTTTTTCTTCGACTACGTGACAAACAACAGGTCCCTGTTTCGTTTCATTGCCAGAGAACGGACAGGAGGCAACCAGAAGATCCGAGAAAAAATTCGGGAATCCATGAAGGCCATTGCCACCGAACTGGCCAAAGATATGCGAATGCCAAAAATGATTCCTGATGCCGATATCCAATTTGCTTCCGAGTTGATTGTTAGTATTTGTTTTCAAATGGCCTCTGATTTTTTAGATCTTGCGACCGATGCCCATTCGGAAATGAGAAAACTAAAACTACAAACAATCAAACAAGTTAGGTTGGTTTTTATTGGAACGATTCGGGGGAGAAAACGAAGGTAAAGAAAATTTAGGAAACAAAAACGATTTAAGTGTTTTTGTCTTTGGTTTGCCCTGGAAAAGAAATCATTATATTTAGTCCCTCTCCTTTTTTAGAAACAGAAGAGAAAACTCCTTTTAATTGGGAGGTCAAACTTCGAATCAACTCATATCCGAAATGATTTCCCTTTTCGATATTCACTGAATCAGGTAATCCCTCTCCATCATCCCCTACGGATAAAATAATATTTTCATTCGAACGAGACAAATGAATGCGGATGTCCCCACCTTTGTCATTAGGATAAGCATACTTCAAGGCATTGGTTAAAAGTTCATTGAGAATCAAACCCAGTGGTAATGTTCTTTTTAGATCCAATCGAATCTCTTCTAACTTCACATCAAATCTTATTTTTGTAGGATTGAGTACAAAGATATCATGAAGACTAAAAACCAAATCTTCAATGTACTTACGTAGATCGACAGATTCTAAATCTTCCGATTGGTAAAGGTTTTCATAAACCTTGGACATAGACATGATTCTAGATTGTGCATTCAAAAACGACTGTTTGGCGACTTCATTTTCAACCTTAAAGGATTCTAAATTCAAAAGACCAGAAATGATAGCGAGAGTATTCTTAACTCGGTGTTGCAGTTCCTTTAGGAGAACATCTTTTTCTTCTAAAGATTTTGCGAGGCGACCTTCCATATCCAAAATTTTTGTGACATCTAAGTTAATCCATAAATTGAAATTTTCCCCAGCAATTTCAAAGGCTTGGCTAAAGACGAGAACTTCAAATTTGGTTCCATCGGTGTGTTCGACAGACATCCTTTCCCCAGACAACCTTCCGTTTGCCTGATAGATTTTATTTAGTTGTTCTATTTGATCTGGATTACTCCAGGCTTTAAACTCTTCTGTTTTTTTGCCGACAACCTTGGATTTTTCCAGTTGGAAGATAGTCTCCATGGAAGAGTTTACATCTAGATACGTTCCATCTTTGACTGTAGAAATGGCCATAGCAATGGGGCTCAGTTGGAAAACCTTTGCATACAGACTTTCCCCATCCTTTGGGGGAACCATCACAGACGCATTTGGAGTTTCTCGAAAAACAATAACAATTCCGTTTAGATTTTTTTCAGTATCCAAAATGGGAGATATAGTTTCTGTAACATGTGTTTCGCGACCAGTACGAGAGACGATAATCAAATCATTTCTACGTTCTGTCTGAAGCAATTCATTGGATGAGTTAAAAAAAGGATAGGATACCCTGGTCCTTGCATCTGCTTGAACTAAATATAAGAAAGAGTTAAGATCCTTTTCTAATACTTCGGCTTTTTGGTAACCAAACATATCCAAAGCCTTATGATTGATTTCTCGAATCAAACCTTCCGGTGAAAGAACAATCACTCCGTCACCCATTGCCTCAAAAGTGATACGAAGTTCTTTTTCCCTAACAGCTAACGTTTGTTCTGCCCTATAAAGTTGAAGTGCAGATCTAATCATACATTCTACTATTTCTGGACTCGAAATTTTGGGAACATAACCGTAGTGTTTTATTTTACAAACTCTATCCAATATTTTATTATCAGAATAACCACTGACAAAAAGGATGGGAATCTCACGAAATGAGAGAATCTTTTCTGCAAGTTGGATTCCATCCATACCATCAGAAAGATTGATATCCATGAGTATTAAATCTACTTTCTCACCTGATGTTATATAGTCGTAAGCATCATTTGTATTTGATACATACTGCACTGAATACCCTTTGTTTTTTAAAAACTCCGATTGTGAGATTGCCAATATGGCTTCATCTTCCACAAGTAGAATATGACCTAAACTATGTTTGAGTTCCGTAAGTGGCATGGAGTGTTCTATCGATCTTCATAATTAGCCGATAGAAAAGCAATCGATTAAGACGATAAAATTTAATGAAAAAAATCTAAATCATCTGCAATAAAATTTTTAGGCAAATGTTGAACGAATGTCAGTTCTTAATTACTAAAAAGTTCAGGGGTCGAGGATTATGTCGATTTTTAAGCACAAACGAATGTTTGTTGACATAAATATTACGTAAGGATCCGAACTACGGATCGTTTTTTCTACCAGATGTTCTTTTTTCAGATACTTAAATTGGTTAGACGCAAATTCGTTTAATCTTCCCACAAACAAGCGAAGGCGTTGGTGCGAAACAAATCGTTTAATGAGTGATTGCTCAAAGAAAGGCTAAAAACTCAGGGGTAGTACCTAACTAATGTTATCAATTGGATAGAGTGAGAATCTAGGTCAGGGTTCAAAGAAAGCAAGATTTTCTGGCCCTTCATGAATCACGATCCGTCGGATCCTTCCTTCAGAGGATTTTACATCTTCCTTCAAACCAAAGTAAAACCAGCGAGCCACATTCTCCGAAGTCGGGTTGATGCCCTTAAAATCTGGATGGTCATTGATAAGGATGTGGTCAATGGAATGCACAAGTTCCATGAGTTTGGTCCGTGCAGTTAGAAAATCGTAAGAAATGCCGTCTGGCCGAATGTTCGTATTTCCTTCCAAAAATACTTCTACCTTCCAGGAATGGCCATGGATTGGCTCATCGGAGCCATCGGCAAAGTACTGGTAGAGGAAATGGGCCGACTCAAACCGACCTTCAATCCGGACATAAAATTTCCCGTTTTCCTGGGTAAACATTCCATTGACGAATAGAGCATAGTCCAATATTTGTATAGTAATTTCCTTTCGAGGGTTCTTAAGATGACTGAAACAACAAAACCGCGCTTTTTTAAAGAAATGACTGTGGGCGAGGCAATCGCAATCCACCCAGAAGCAGGTCTAGTTTTCTCCAGCTACCATTTAGGTGGATGTTCACACTGCTCCATCAATGAAGTAGAAACCATTGAACAAGTTTGTATGGGTTACGGTGTAGAAGTAGACACTCTCATCGATTCACTGAACAACCTTTTCTCTGAAGAATAGACTTAATTCTCAACTCAAACCGGGCCCGAATTGCGGCCCTCGTATTTTTTCCACCCCAGTAATGATTCCATAGGTTTACGATGGCAAAACAGTTTGTACGTTTCCAATATAAGAACAAAATTGATTGGGGGTTCGTCACTGAGGAAAACATCCTCCCTCTACAAACGGGAGACAAACCCACCAAAGATTTGCTAGTCGATCTTCAAAAAAAAAGAATCAAACTAAATTCTAAATCTAAAAAACTGATTCCTAGAAAGGATGTTACACTCCTCTCTCCGATCACTGCACCTTGCCAAGTCATTTGCCAAGGGGCTAATTATCATAAACATACTTTGGAATCGGGACTCGATCCCAAATCCAAAACATACAATTTGTTTTTTACCAAGTCTGATGTTTCGCTCACCGCTGCCATCGGTGATGTGATCCGCCCAAATCATGTAGAACTTTTAGATTATGAAATTGAATTGGGAATTGTATTTGGGAAAGATATCGATTTTCCGTTAGATGTTCAATCTTATCATCCGAGTGAGTACATTGCTGCCCTCTTCATTGCCAATGACATTTCAGCAAGGGACATCCAACTTCCACAATTACAATGGTATAAAGGAAAATCCTATAGAACCTTTTTCCCTGCAGGTCCCATACTTCTTGTACTCGAACCTGGTGATTATGAACGAATCCATTCTTTGGAGCTGAATCTAAAGGTCAATGGACAGTTAAGACAATCAGCAAAGGCAAACCAAATGGTTTTTCCACCGAAGGAATCGATCGCAGAACTCTCATTATTTACACAAATTCGAGTCGGTGATGTTTTGTTAACTGGGACACCCGCAGGATGTGCTCTCAAAGCTCCGGGAAAACTAAAACAAATCTTTGCAAGTTTTTTCCCTGAACATAAAAAATGGGAACTTTTTATCAAAGGACAAAAACAACGAACTGAGTATTTGCAACCAGGGGATTTGATCCAAGCAACGATTCGCACTGCGGATGGAAAGATGGACTTAGGAGAACAAGTTCTTCAAGTGAAACAAGGCTAAATTCATTGGACAACCTAACTTATAGTATACCAGGACTTCTTTTCCCAGCGATCTCCTTACTGATGCTTGCTTATACCAACCGATTTTTTGGACTCGCCAAACTATCGAGACAACTTTTATCAGAATACGAAAAATCTAAATCAGAAATCCTAGAAAAACAAATCCACAACCTACGGTTTCGAATTTCTTTGATTTTGTACGCTCAAAGTGCCGGAATCTTTAGTTTGATTTTATGTACCTGCTCCATGGGTATGATACCATTTTATAACATAGTAGCTTGGGTTTTATTTGCTACGTCACTTTTGTTTATGGTAATCTCACTTATACTTGCACTAATTGAAATCCATTTATCAGTAATTGCCTTAGACATAGAAAGAAATTCAATATTGAATTCTGTATCAAAATAAGAACTTATACCTAAAAAAATATTATCTGTGCTAACTATGAAACATCATAGTAATCGCAGTCCTAGATTCGAATGACTATCTTTCCAAAATGAGACCCCGATCGTAAATATCTTATCGCCTCTGCCGATTCTTCTAATGTAAAAACTCTATCAACAACCGGCCTTAAACCAGAAACTTCGATCGCTTGGTTCATTTCAATAAAGGCTTTTCTCCCCCCGACAACCAGGCCTTGGATTTTCAAATTGTTCATCACTGCCGGCAGTAAATTTAATTCTCCCGATTTACCAGCAAGGATTCCAATCAAATGAATGACACCAAACGGACGACAGGCGGCAATGGACTGTTCTAAAGTTCCGGCTCCACCCACTTCAATGATATGATCGGCACCCACTTTATTGGTAATCCGTCGGACTTCCTTTCCCCATTCCGGTGTTTCCTTATAATTAACTAAATAATCAGCACCTAATTCTTTTCCTCGTTCCAATTTTTCACCACTGGATGATGTGAGAATCACTTTGGCACCAACAAGTTTAGCGAATTGCAAGGCAAAGATCGAAACCCCACCTGTTCCCTGTACAACGACAAATTCACCCGGCTTTACATTGCTGAATTGAAAAAGACCAGACCATGCCGTGAGTGCTGCGCAAGGTAAAGTTGCTGCTTCCTCATAAGATAAATGGGAAGGAATTCGCACAAGGCCTGTCTCTGGAACTAAAGCTAACTCCCGCAAGGTTCCCGGAAGTGGGCCACCAATCGTATGACGCATTTCTGCATGTGTTGCTTCTTTTGCGATCCACTTGGGAGCAAATGTTAAAAGAACACGATCCCCCACGGCCCACTCAGTCACTTGGGAACCTATCGCAATCACTTCGCCTGCACCATCACTGCAAGGAACTAAAGGAAGTGGAAATTTAGGATTGTACTTTCCTTCGACAACTAAAGAGTCTCGGTAATTTAAAGATGCGGCTCGCAAACGAACCAAAACTTCGCTGGGGCCTGGACTTGTAGGTTCAGGAACATCAATAATTTCTAAATGATCCAAACCAAAACGAAGGATCTGTGCCTGTTTCATCTATTCCTCTAATTGATCTTAAACTACAAAATAAAACGTCTAGATGTGATTACTTACTAAGAACAATTTCACCCTTTTCGTTTAACGGAAAAAATGGGTTGTATGCTAGTTCAAATATATGGCCGTCCGGGTCTTGAAAATAAGCACTATATCCACCCCAAAAAACTTTTTGAGGTTCTTTGAGAATCTTTGCACCTAACTTTCTTACTTTGTCTATCACCGTGTCTACTTCAGCTTCACTAGCGAGATTTTGAGCCAAAGTAATGCCCGAAAACTCTTGGCGTTTTTGAAATGGGATTCCTATGTCTTTTGCTAAATCTTCTTCACCGAACAAACCAAAGACAACTGCCCCAATTTGAAAAAAAGCGACACTATCATTACTTTCTTCTGATCGTTTCCAACCAAGTCCAGTTTCATAGAAATCGATGGAGCGTTTCAAATCGGACACCCCTAGAGTGATTAAATTGATTCGTGGAAACATACACAATTCTCCCTTGTCAAAACATGAACTTTCTAAAAATAAAAAATAAGAAAACAGAAACAGACTTCACAAAACGGACGTTTCATGGTAGATGGAGCCATTGGGTGGCGGGTGGTTAACCCCACCCAGTCTAAATAGGGCGGGGACATGTACCTAAATACTCACCTGGAAAGAATTACTTCTTCCCAAGACCTGTAGTTTTTGCACCAACCAGGATTGACATGTTTCCTGCAGGGTGTTTATTTTCGCGCATCAACTGATGGCATTCACCAGTTTGTTCAAAACGGTATGTTTCTGCCAAAACTGGATCCACTTTTTTATCGATCACGAGTTGGTTCAAATCACGGCAGTTGTCGTCGTTTGCGAAGTGAGAACCTTGTAGACGTTTTTGTCTCATCCACAAATAACGAAGGTCAGCTGTTGCATTGAAACCAGAAGTTCCCGCACAAATCACAACCATACCACCTGTTTCACAAACAAATACGGATGTAGGAAGTGTACTTTCCCCTGGATGTTCAAAAACGATTTGAGGGTTTTTACCTTTACCGGCAATGTCCCAAATCGCTTTTCCAAATTCACGTGCTTGTTTGGTCCACTCAACAAATGCTTCTGGTTTGTTGATATCGGAAGTAAGGGCTCCCCAATGTTTGAACTTGTTACGGTTGATCACACCAGCAGCACCTAAGTTTTTACAAAAATCAATTTTGTCATCAGAAGAAACGACAGCGATAGGAACCCCGCCGGCTGCTTTTACAATTTGGATCGCCATGGCACCAAGTCCACCAGCTCCACCCCAAATCAGTGCAACATCTCCCGGTTTTACATCGTTTGGTTTCCAATGGTGTAACATTCTGTAGGCGGTAGCAGCAACTAACATATAAGCTGCGGATGCTTCCCAAGTTAGATGTTGTGGGCGAGGAAGACACTGGTGGTCTTGCACTTTGCAAAACTGTGCAAAGGATCCCCAATTGGATTCATATCCCCAAATGATTTGAGAAGGTGCATACATTGGATCTTTTCCAGCAAGAACCCAAGGATCTTTTGGATCCCACATCGCACAATGGACAACAACTTCGTCACCCACTTTCACATTCTTAACTTCGGATCCAACTTTATAGACAATACCGGACGCATCAGATCCACCGATGTGGAATTTTTCTGGTTCGCCTTTTTTGTTACGAGCGGCGATCACATCCACTGGATACCCAAGGGCAGCCCAAACGTTGTTATAGTTGAC
Organism: Leptospira wolbachii serovar Codice str. CDC; assembly: GCF_000332515.2. Classification (NCBI taxonomy): domain Bacteria; kingdom Pseudomonadati; phylum Spirochaetota; class Leptospiria; order Leptospirales; family Leptospiraceae; genus Leptospira; species Leptospira wolbachii. The sequence continues at coordinate 2,227,874 of NZ_AOGZ02000014.1, read as the reverse complement.
CCCAGCAGCCATTGTGGCCACGAGAACTTCGTTCGGACCGATCTCCGGAACATCAATGACTTCTGCTTGGAAAGAAGTTTTCGGTTCGCCGTAACGTTCCGGGCGAATGACCTGCGCGTGCATTTTTTTGGGCACAACTCCAATAGGAGGAAGTTCCCCTACTGGTACGATTTCTACGTTGCTCATAGATTACCTTTTACGAATAAAATTTATAGAGTTTCTTAGAACGTTTTAAAAAAGGCATCAGTTGTCAATCGCTTCCCCACTCCATAGAAAAGGCAAATGTCCACGCAGATTGGTAGAGCCTGTACTCGCGATCTCTTTGTAACGGGTATCGATAGGCGAGACTCATGTTATACTTCTCCGAAAAATTCCAAGAAAACCCTGCACTGCCTTCCGTAAAATAAGAGGGATTGGCTTTATCTTTTTCTTTGGAATAATCAACACCGTTATAGGGATTGCGATACAAGAGCCCGGTAAAAAGAGAAATCTCTGGCATCAAATAATACGTCACATAAGCCGACACAAGTGCGGTTTTTTTAAATTCATATTCCGGCTCTGGTGGTGAGGCAGAAGCCTTCCTAAAATAATAAGGAACACCGTCGTTGTCTTGTAAGTTGTTTGGTTGTGGTCTAGAAAGGGGACTTAATCCGCCGATTTTTGTAACAAAGGACCACTTCTCATACAAATAGCCAAGTTTGATAAACCCTGTGCCCGTATAATAATTTCCACCAGTAAATCGATCCGTGTCGGGACCACTGGGGAAACCAACCGAACCCTCAATCACAAAAAAGTAAGGTTTATCCAAATCAAAGAAGGGTTGGTATTTAAAACCAAGGTAGGTTTTTCCAATCCTTGCCGCATCCTCTCTCCCTCTCTGTTGGTAATAATTCCAAGGAACCGAAGCATTGAGAGCAAACCGTCCATCAAAAAAATTCATCTCAGCAAAGGCAGTGGTTGTGAAGAGGTGACTATTCTCCCGAGTCGATTGGTAATAATCTTGGGTCATTACCAAATAGTTAGTTGGTTTCTCTCGTTTTCCAGTAAAGGGATCCACAAACCTGGCCGTTGCATTGGGACTATCCGACGAACCCGTGTGATGCGAATATAGAGATTGAATGCTTAAGAGTAAAAAAATTAAGACAATACAAATCTGTTTCATCTTTCTACTCCAGGAAAACATCCAGGGAAACTAAAAACAATATCTTCCGCTTGGAGATTTTGTTGAAGAATATTGTATAAGGGAATATTGGAGACTTTGGATATAACAACGGTTGTGTCTGGAAGGTCAAATAAGTCTTTTAAAAATCTAATGGGCGTTCCCGAAACACTCCGATCTTGGTATAAAGAGGATAAAGAAAATAATATTTCTATATTGCCGCTACGACCATTTTTTATCGGAATTTTACACTTAGGTGTAATCAGTTTATTTCCTTGAGGCAGTAGAATGGTCACTGATTTTGTGGTTCCACCAGTAACATCCATCCGAATATAAATCTCTTCCCAACTCACATTTGCCACCGCCACCACCCCCAGTGGCATGTTCGAAAGTCTAGTATTGGGATAAAGGAAACTAGCTCCTGTTTCCACAGTGCTATTGTATTGTGTGATATTGGACACAGTTCCCGCTGATAAAAACGAATACGATTTACCATACAAATCATCTGCTGGCAAATCCAAAGGGACCGTATATGGGGTATGGGTCTTGGCTGTGGAACTTTTTTCAGAACTAGTGGCCGATACACCTAACGTCTGATTGGGTGGGTTGATTCGGTAGGTTCCCGTTTCCCAATTGATATAAGTACTACTTTGGATGGTGACATTATAAGTTGTAGGTGCAGGACTCGTCAAACTAAACTGATTTAGATTATCATCCGCTTGGTCATCATAAGATCGAAGGTTTGTTCCCACGGCGACCGTTTGGTTGTTGTTAAAAAAGATCAAATTCTGCAAGATCGCAAGTTTGTCTTTATTACTATCACCCACCGAACCAAAAGTACAGTGTGCCAAGAAAACTAAAAAACTGGAAATAAAGATAAGTCGACTAACCAAGTGCTTCATCAAAAAGGACTCGCAAACTTCGGATTTTTTAAAAACTCTTCATCGGTAAGTGCGAGAAGGAAGTTTACCATATTTGCTCTTTCTGCAGGTGTAAGTGTGAAAATACGAATAAGACTTGAATCTTTTCCGCTATGGTTCTGACCACCTGACTCATAATGTTGAATGACTTTTGTCAATGCATCCCGTGCACAATCCACTTTTGTTTTTCCAGCTCCTGCTGGTTTATCAGGATTGTTTGCATCATCACACATAAAAGATCCATCATGCATATAAGGATAGGTAACACCAATATTACGTAAAGATGGGGCTCGAAATTTTCCCTTATCAGAGTCGACACCTGTTAGGTCAAATAATCCTTGTTTGTTGCTCGGTAAAACTGCATAATAGGTATCATCATGAATCCCATTGCTATGGTAAAAAAATTCCTCTTTTGCCCCTCCATGAAAGGAAGTGTCAGTAAAGTTAAATCCTCCATGACAGTGAAAGCATTCGGCTTTTTCTCCATTAAATAAATTAAGTCCGCTAATTTCGGAAGCATTTAATGCTGATTTGTTATTTCTAAATGTGTATTGGTCATATCTGGAATTCCCCGAAATCATAGTTCTCTGAAAACTCGCGAGAGCATAACGCACATTTTGTTCTGTAATTCCAGAGCCACCAAATGCACGTTCAAACATAGGCTGATAGATCGAATTAGAGGCCAATGCACCTAAAAAATTATTATTCTGTAATCCTAGTTCTACCGGAGATTCACCAAACATAGGGGCACGAGCCTGAATTTCCAAACTCGTCATTTTAGGATTACTCCAAGTGAGTCTAGGCATATAGGCAACATTGGATAGATGTTGGGCATTTCTAGGATGGGGTTGGTTTGTGATCCCAGCGGGAAAATCTTTTCCATCGGCAAATGCCAGTGATTGAAAATGGCAACCGCTACAAGCCATCGTCCCATTCCCTGACAATTTTTTTTCGTAAAACAAATGTCTGCCGAGTTCGACCTTAGCTTTTGACATGGGGTTGTCTGCGGGAACATTTGGCACAGGAAAACCTGGCGGTAAATCCCAAACCCAGTCCGAAGCATTGGCTAAAATTCCCAGTGCTAATAACAGCATATCATCGTTTTTTTCCTTCTTCTGGAACGGGAGGATGATACAGCCCGAAAGAAAACTGAATAAAACTAACATAGAGAAATGAATAAACTTCATAAATGTATCCTATTAAAAGTTAGGTTGGCAAAAAAAATTACCAACCTAGTGATATAAAATTATTTGAGACTAAACACTCGTTGTGTGATGGAACTATCTACTGCTCCACCATTCGACAAACCAAATGCTTGCACTAACGTATCACATGGCACTGGCCCACCCATCATAGGAACAGGCATACAATTTGCATCCGCCCCAGGGTTATGACCTTGAATCAATTTGTCCACGTTAAAGGAAATCTTTTGACCAACTGGATTGTATTGTCCCGTTAGTTGAATGGAAGCTCTATACTTAGCAGTACAATTACCGTAGTTAGGAGCACCAGTACAACCTGTCGACCCTAGGTGTAATTTTGTAAAATTAGTACCCGAGTTAGCGCTAAATTCAATATTAGCATGTTTGTACCCACCAGTCCAAGACCAATACATAGAACCTATATTCAAAGGAGATTTTTGAGTTGTGCTATCCATGTGATTCAAAGCTTCCGGAACACCTACAGAAAATTGAACTCCAGTATATGTCCCAGGTGCTACACCACCAGTAACTTTTGTATTTGTTTCTGATGTTTGAGTTGTTTCCAAATCTACAAGAGCCACACCATTGGATTGCCAAACGTTGTCAGCAGCTAAAGATACATCAGCAGCAGAACCATCCGCCCGTATCAACCTTACATCTGAAATATACAGACGAAAATCACGAAACCGGACTGTTCGACCATCGGCATCAATATTCGTACCAGTAACTAACTTTTGCCCATTAGCCAATGCTTCAAATTCTAAATTGACAGGTTGGGGCCATGCCAAAGCCAAAAGTGTTAATGTTTCTGTGTCATCGGATTGGGATTTCGGAGTACAGGAAACTAATCCAATGATCGAAATGGAGATAATAATTGTTTTAAATAAATTCATAAATACCTAATATTCTAAAATACGATTGTTGTTTAAATCAGCAGATAAAAGAATCATCTACCAATATACTTGATTGTAATTAAAAAATTTAGATACGTGGTGGTCTAAGTAAAGTGAGGATTCTTCCATCCTCAAGAGTGGAGGGAGACTCATTGATTGTATAAAAAATTACAGAAGGAGCAGCAAAACCAAATGCTAAATTGGGTCTATCCATAGTTTGGTGGTGGGATCTCAAAGAAAGGGCATCTTTTTTTTCTTTTTACAAGAACAAAGGTGAACCTCGCCATCTTTAGCATCATGACAACTCGGTTTGAGAGCGAGTTCTTTTGTAGTTTGGTGGTCATTCGAGTCGGCTGAAGTAACAGAGGTCCCGTTCCCTTCGGAAAAGAGTTCATCTTCTGCATTCGCATGTTTTTCTTTTTTGGATCCGTGGTTACAGTGACAGATTTTGGAGTTGGACTCGAGGCAATACCCAAGTAACCCACTCCCTAAAAATAGGAATTGGGTGCAAAGGAATAAGGCCAAACTACCGGCAATCCACCGTTTGCAGAACATCTACCCCATGCTAGCCCACCCAACCCAAAAATCGAGCCAATTTTTGGACAAATTTGGTGTCGCCCCTCCTGCCCTTTGAAAACATGGTCTTGGAACCAATGCAAACGAGCTAGAGGCCATCAGATGAAACGCACGGAACTAGAACGCAGGGAACGAGAACTGCGAAAAGCAGAAAAGAAAAAGATCCAACCTGGTGAAAAAGAAGCCATGAGCGTGGGTGATTATATCGATGCCCTTTTTGGAATGTTTCGTTATGATTCGGATGAGATTTTTAATGCCTCCGATGATGAAAACATTCTGGAAATTCTGGAAAACATGAAAATGGAACACCCAGAAAAACAATGGGACGTTATCATACGCAAGGCTGTGAACAAAACGAAAGTGGAACAAAAAGAAAAGGCTTACGACTCTCTTCGTATCCTTGCAGGAATCCCTGCAGTCACCGCTTAATTCCTTTTTTTCCGCTACAAACAGATTTACAACGGAAGGTCTTCGTCTTATACTTGTGACCTTCCTGTATGAAACAGACCTTCACCTTCATTCTGTTATGTCTCTTTCATACCAACCTATTTGCTAACCCAAAAGACTGCCCAAATACAAATCCAGTTCCGCTTTCCGTCACGAATGGAAATACTTATGACCTTTCCGACCATCTAGTTTACTTCACGGCAAGTCCCTCCCTCCATTCAATGGCCGAAGTTTCGAAACAATTCCAAACGGCTGCTCTACTAAAATCAAATGGAGTCATTCCCAATTTCGGAAACACCGACAAACAATATTGGTTTTGTTTTGTCATTCATAATGATGAAAATCTCAATAAACAAATTATCACTTACATCAAATATCCACTTTTGGACGATGTTAAGTTTATCGCCATACGAGAATCAGGTGACATTTTAGAGAACCAACAAGGAAGACGTTATCCTTTTAAAAACAGAGATATAGATTATCGTGGGTTTAGTTTTGCAACGGATATATTGCCAAGCGAATCAGTAACCTATTTTGTAGGAGTTAAAACAGATAGTTCCATGTCGGTCCCCCTCATGGTGGCAGAAGAAAAGAATTTTTATACATTTGTATCTTTCGACACTCTCCTCCAAGGTATTTTTTTTGGGATTGTGGGTGTAATGAGTATTTACAATCTTTTTGTCTACTTTATGGTTCGAGACAAAGCATATATTTTTTATGTATTGTATTTGCTTATCTCAGCAATTTTATTCCAGTTTTCTCTCCAAGGTTTGTTACCCGTATTATTTCTTCCGAACTCTCCCGAATTTGTGTACGATGTACATAACCTTCTCTACTTTCTATTTTTATTCACTTGTTTTCCGATGAGCATCACCTTTATGAACCTTAAGGAAAACGCGCCACTCATCTACAAATGGTTTTTGGCTCTTGCAACCATTCCTATCATTAGTATTTGCCTTCTTCCTTTTTTACCTTACCGACTCATGAACCAAGCGGGAGATATTTTTTCATTTTTACTCGCTTTCTTTGCTCTGTTTGTTTCCTATTACATCGCATTCGTAAAAAAATTTCCGCCAGCACGATTCTATTTTTCCGGATACTTGATGGTGATTGTTGGAGGACTTGCCACCGTTCTCAGATATATGGGTTTTTTTCCAGTGAATGCTTTCACTGAAAATTCATTCCAAGTAGGAATGGCAATCGAAGTGTTACTCATGGCATTTGGTTTGGGAGATCGGATCTCTGTGGTCCGCAAAGAAAAAGAAAAAATTCAATTCAAAGCAGAAATCAACAAACAGAAGTTAATTGCTTATGGCAAAGAACTAAAATTAGCTCAAAAACTCCAGGAATCCACTCTTCCCCAAGTCCTTCCCAAATTTCCTGGACTCATCATCAAAACAGGATATTTCCCTGCCTCTTTGGTCGGCGGTGATTTTTACGATATTACCGTTTTTGGGAAACACCAGATTTGTTGTTTGATTGCTGATGTGACTGGACACGGAGTACCTGCTGCCATTGAAGCTGCCATGTTAAAGATTGCTTACATGCAGACGTTAGCTTTTGCCAACAAACCAGGTAAGGTGTTAGAAAGTATCAACGTGTCCCTTGCCGGAAATTATAAAAATCAATTTTTGACAGCTAGTGCTATCTTTATTGATTTGGAACTCAAACAACTGAAAGTGGCAAACGCAGGTCACCCCGCCTTATACAAGTTCAATGAAAATTCCACTTCCATCGAAGTCATCCGGCCCAAAGGGAAACTCATCGGCTACTCCAAAGAAGTACATTACCCAGAAGAAGTTCACAAACTATCTCCTGGTGATAAAATTTTACTATTTACAGATGGAATTTGGGATTTGTGGGAAAATGGAGACTCTGGGGAAGAAGAGTTACTGAACTGGTTACTAGTTAGGAAAGCAGAATCGGTGGAATCTCTGTATGGTGGGATTGATGAACACATTCGCCTACGGAACAATGAAGGTCCCGCAGACGATGATATAACTTTTATTCTATTTGAAATTACGTAACAGAAAATGCGGACTAAACATCCGCATAAATTGCTGCATTCAATAGTCTGGAAATATTGTCCAAGTTACGAGAAATATCGCAGTAAAGGAGCGCTGGCATCAAATTGTCTTTTTTCTGATACTTTTTCTTCTTCACTTTAGAATCGTTCTTTTTGACAGAACGAATCATTTGAAAACGATATTCACGACTTTGGTTACGAATCTGTGGGTTGCCAAGGATATCAAAAGTCTCACTTTGTTCCAAGTTCACTAGCAAAATGTCGTAATGGTGTTTGAGTAAATCCATTTGTTCTTTTACGGAATTACCGAACGTTTTGTCCAGTGATACCTTTTGGCGATGTGATTTTCTCATCTTTCTTGCAATCGATGCGAAATTATCTCCCATCTCTTCCACAGCCTTCACCCTTTCCATAATACCTAAAACATCTTTCGCATAGTTACCAGTAATACCGGTCTCTTGGATTTGGTTTAGATAGGTAAGGACTTCGGTTCGAACTTGGTCTAACTCTTCTTCTTTTTTTAATACCTGTAGGACACGAGCAGCATCGTAAGGTTGTAATAAAATTTGTTCTGTCAAACGAAGGAAGTCATACGTATCGCGAATGATTTTTTTAGTGAACTCAACAAGTTCCACCATAGCAAGTTCTGTGGTTTTGACTGCCCCAGCTTGCAAAAGACGAATGGAATCTTTATCTTTTCCTGTTTTGGAAGCAAGTCCATCCACAATGGCACTCACTACTTTGGTGATTGTATTCACAAACCAAATGAGGATGAGTGTGTTTGTGATGTTAAACATTGTATGGAAAAGAGAGATATGGAACCTAGTAGATTCTTTATCTGTGAGTGGATCCCCAGGAATCAAATCATCTACAATTCCGGTAAACAGCTTAAAGAAAAGTAAGGCCCATATCACCCCGAACACATTAAATAACGTATGTGCAAGGGCAGCCTTTTTGGCATTTCGGTTTCCCGGAATGGCCGCAAGGTTTGCTGTAATCGTAGTTCCTATGTTTTCACCGAGAATCATACCATAAGCCGCATCAATCGGTATATATCCGGAGAATGCGAGTGTAATGGTAATGGTTGTGGAAGCAGAAGAAGATTGGATGACAATGGTTAACAAGGCTCCAATGAGAACAAACAACAATATGGTGTTGAATCCCATATTTGTGTATTGTTGCAAAAATAGAAAACTATCCGGATCCTTTGCGCTATCAGGAACGGATGATTTTAAATAATCCAATCCTAAAAACAAAAATCCAAAACCGATAAGGAAACTTCCCCAACCGGATCTGCTTTCTTTCCTTGAAAAATTTAAGATCACCCCTGCCGCAACGGCCAGTAAGGCGAATGATGCAATGTTGAACTTAAAACCTAAAAAAGATACAATCCATGCGGTGATGGTGGTTCCAATGTTGGCCCCCATGATGACACCGATGGCTTGGGCGAGTGAAATTAAACCAGCATTTACAAATCCAACCACAAGAACGGTGGTGGCCGAACTAGATTGTATTGTAGATGTAATAAACAGCCCGCTGAACACAGCGGAAACTCTATTTCGCGTCATAGAAGAAAGAAAGGAACGAAGCCGATCTCCCGCTACACGTTGTAAGGACTCACTTAGTAATTTCATCCCGTAGATGAAAATCCCGAGTCCACCTAAAACTTGAATGAGTAGTGACCAATTCATAGATGTGATATTTCCAAGGTTTAATTTCTTTGATTACAATTTGGTACCAACCTTTTATTCGGTTGCAGTATTTTTTTCCGTTGGTACTTTGTAACCAATATGTCAAAAACCATCAGCAAAGGAATGGTTGTAGGATTTTCCTATCACCTAAAGAACGCCCAGGGAGAAACTCTGGACCAATCAGACGAACCGTTATTATACCTCCACGGCTGGCAAAATATCATTCCCGGTTTGGAAAAAGAACTAGAAGGATTAGTGAACGGCGATTCGAAAAATGTAACTGTACCACCTGAAGATGGTTATGGGACATATAACGAAGCGCTTATTTTTCAAGTTCCAAAAACAGAACTTCCACCAGAAGCCGAGTTAGAAGTGGGAATGGAATTCCAAACGGATACCCCAGAAGGTAGAATGGTTCTATATCTTCAAGAAGTTCGGGATGCCGAAGTCATTCTGAACGGCAATCACCCGTTAGCTGGAGAAACCCTTCACTTTGCGGTAACGATTAAGTCCATTCGAGAAGCCACAGAAGAAGAATTACAACATGGCCACGTGCACGGTCCAGGCGGACACCACCACCACTAAGAGTTTTCTTTTTTCGATATTTTTCCTCTGAATCTTCTTTCAGATTGCTTTTTTTAGAAAGGGTAATTAGACTGACAGAAGATTCAGAGTATTGTTGATTTTCACCGCCGAAGTAGTCCTTTCAAGCTTGCACGCTGGTAGCTTTCCCAAGTTTTTCCCTGCATTTTTCTGGAGTTCTTACCCAAAATCCCGTAAAGGGTTCCGACGATTGTAAATCTAGAATTCCCGAGTCAACTTTAACAAACAGGACAAAAACTATGTCAGTAAACATTTATGTTGGCAACCTCTCTTACGATATGACTGAAGGTAAACTCACTGAGCTTTTCGGAGCACACGGAGCAGTAACTTCTGCAAAAATCATCACTGACCAGTATTCTGGCCGTTCTAAAGGTTTCGGATTCATCGAAATGAAAGATGGAAAAGAAGCTGATAACGCGATCAAAGATCTTAACGGAAAAAACATTCTTAACCGTGAGATGAAAGTAAACATCGCAAAACCTAAAACTAACAACTGGAGATAATCTCTCCCCACACCTCGGCGATCCTCGCCGGGGTATTTTACTTACCTTAAATCATTCCGTTCCAAAATCCTTTTCTTACAGACTTACAAAATCACACGATACTTCGCTTTCATCTTTTCTATCTGTTCTTCCGGGATCTGATGTATATTTTTTCCGCCATGCCTATTTTCCACAGTTACCACAAAAAACAAATATCCAAATTCATTCGCTAAACGTTCGTAAGGTTTAAGTTCCCAATCCAAAGTAAAGGTATTATCTACTATGACAAAAGGGATTCCTTCTTCCAGTGCTTCTTTGGTTTTTGATTCACATTCTTTGTAGGCTATATGATTTTTTTGAAACTCGAAGGTGTATTCGCCCAGTTCATTTTCAAAATAGGAATCAATGGAGAAAATGGGGGCGCCATTGGATAAAGATAGAGTTTTTGCTAAGGTAGTTTTTCCCGATCCGGGAATTCCTCTTAAGGCAAGGAGTGTTTTTTTTGCAATAATAGAGTTTGGACTGGTTTCCCCTGATTGCAAATTCTTAGATTCCATTCTCCAAACCCTAATTCTTTTTCCTTACCTGGAAAGAGAAAAATCTCGCAAGGAATGGTTCTATTTGAAAGAATAGAGCAGAATCAAGGAGACTTTTGTGTCATACGAAGCTTATAAACTCATCCATATTTTCGGAATGTATTTGTTATTTTTATCTCTGGGAGGAGTTACCCTCTACACCATCAATGGTGGAAAAAAATCGGAAAACAAATTTAAAACTGTGGCTGCGATCACTCACGGTGTGGCACTAATTCTCCTCTTAGTTGCGGGATTTGGCCTTATGAAATTTCGAGGAATCTCTCATTCGGCAATGCCAGTATGGGTCATTTTGAAAATCGTCATCTGGCTTGCGTTTGGTGGACTTTTGGCCCTAGCTTCCAAAAAAGAGAAATTTGCGAAGATCCTTTGGTTTGTATTTCCACTTTTGGGTTTGTTTGCGGCGTATCTCGCTTTCTACCAACCTTTCTAATTTTCATCAGTATTGTCTGCCCTCTTCGTTAAGAGGGGGCAGTTTGAATTCTTAATCCACATTTCTTTTTCTTTTCCAGAAACCCATCCCAGTCTACAGTAAGGACTAAGATCAGGAATTTCTCGAGGGAATATGAAAACACGAATCGAAACCGACTCTATGGGTGAAATCGAAGTGGACGCCACTCGTTATTGGGGGGCCCAAACCGAACGTTCTCTCCACCACTTCCACATCGGCACAGACCGTTTCCCAAGGGAAATGATTCGTGCCCTAGGGATCTTAAAAAAATCAGCAGCCCTTACCAACGAAGAATTAGGGATCCTATCAACAGAAAAAACCAATCTGATTGTGAAGGCAGCGGAAGAAGTCATTGTTGGAACTTTAGATGACCACTTCCCCCTTGCGGTTTGGCAAACGGGATCGGGAACCCAAACCAATATGAATGTAAATGAAGTCATTTCTAACAGAGCCATCGAAATGGCCGACGGTATTTTGGGTTCGAAAAAACCCATCCATCCGAATGACGATGTAAACAAAGCCCAAAGTTCCAACGATACTTTTCCCACTGCCATGCACATTGCCTGTGCAGAAAGTTTGGTACTGAAACTGGTTCCCGCCTTACAAAAGCTGCACGACACTTTTAGCAATAAATCAAAAGAGTTTGAAAACATTATTAAAATTGGCCGCACTCATTTACAAGATGCCACCCCACTCACACTGGGTCAGGAATTTTCCGGGTATGTGCAACAACTCAAATATTCGATCGAGAGAATTGAACGGGTGTTACCTTCTGTATACCGATTGGCACTGGGAGGAACGGCTGTGGGAACGGGTCTCAACACCCATCCCGAATTTGCAGTCAAAGCTGCGACTGCAATTGCCAAAGAAACAGGACTCCCCTTTGTCACGGCGGAAAACAAATTTGAGGCACTTGCTGCACATGATTCTCTTGTGGAAGTAAGTGGAGTTCTTAAAACCATCGCTTGTTCTATGATGAAAATCGCAAACGATATTCGTTGGTTGGCTTCTGGGCCACGCTGCGGGATTGGAGAAATTTCTATTCCTGAAAACGAACCAGGCTCTTCGATCATGCCAGGAAAAGTCAACCCAACACAATCAGAAGCTATGACTATGGTGGCAGCTCAAGTGATTGGGAATGATGTGGCAGTAAATGTCGGAGGAGCCTCGGGAAATTTTGAATTGAATGTATTCAAACCACTGATCATCTTTAATGTATTAAACTCCATACGATTGTTAGCGGATGCCACCCTCTCTTTTGAAGAACATTGTGCTCGGGGAATTGAACCAAACATTGAGACGATAGAACACAACCTAAAAAACTCGCTCATGCTTGTGACAGCACTCAACCCCTACATTGGGTATGACAACGCAGCAAAAATTGCAAAAACAGCCCACAAAGAAAAATCCACTTTGAAAGAAGCAGGAATTAAGTTAGGACTACTTACAGCCGAGCAGTTTGATGAATGGGTGAAACCAGAGGAGATGGTCTCACCTAAAAAGGAAGAGTGATGTTGAAAGAAAAAGTGGAGAAATGTATTAACAACAGATTAGACAGACAAAGTTTTCACAACATTCCGAATCTTATCCCAATAGTTTTGGCGCCAATCTTCTTCTATACCAGGGATAAGTTCTTTTGGCACGCCACGATGTGTTAACACAACTTCAGTTCCACCTTCAGAGGTTTCCTTGAAAGTGAAGGAAGCCATCGAAAAAATACCTTCGGGGAAATCGTATCTTCTCCAGGCTTGTACAATTCGCGCTGAAGGTTTAAGGTCTACGATGATTCCAGAAACCTTTCCCGACATGGTAGAAAAAGAACCACCAATCTGTTTGCTGATCACTGCAGTTTCACCAGTCAGTGCAGTCACTTTCTTAGAATCTGCTATGAATTGGTAGATCGTTACTGGTGGAGCTTTGAATTTAACTTTCTGCTGAATTGTTTTGCACATCTAACATTGCCTTGTATAAGTTTCCTAATTCTATTCGTCCCTTTCAATACGGTTTTCTGGTATTTTCTGAAAATTAAATTATTGGCAACCTCAAATAGTCTGTTAAACTCTTCCTGTCATGAAATTATTGATTTCCATACTTGTTTTGTTTCTCTCTTGCAAACCAGCAGATTTAAACAACCCAGGTGATCCTTTTTCCGACGCTTATTTATCTCAGGCTCTCTTACTATGTGCTTTAGGTAAAGGATTCTGTGAGCCATGTGCGAGAGTTTCTAACTATGTATCTTTTCTGGAATCGATCAATTCTGGTATAATGGTTAGTTTCAAAGCAGTACTGGATTCAGATGCTAACTCCTATGTCATCGGCCAGACCAACCAAGCGTTCTCAGGGGCTGATGGAATTACGGCTTTTCAAGGATCTCTTGGGAATTCCCAAAATTTGATTATTTCCAAAAAGAATAGCCAAGGGGGAAAAGAGTGGATTAAATACCTGGGACGCAAAGTAAATCTACCACTCAGTATCCTTCACGCTAAAAACGGTGGAATATATTTTTTTGCAAATATTTACACTTCATTGCCAAACGCAAAACAATCTTTTGTTGGAACTCCAGACACAGATCAAAATACAATTGTTGGGAAAATAACAGCGGATGGGAACCTTGAATGGTTTACATACATCAATAATGGAAGCACAGCAACCTCTAACTTGTATGTCGTTGATTTTATGGAAACAGAAGACCAATCGGGTATTCTACTTTTTGGAAGTGCTGATTCAGCACTTGTTTCCCCTGGCACCATACTCTCAGCTGCCCCAACCAATAATGACTGGTTCCTTTTGAAAATGTCTTATTCAGGCGAGGCAATTCAAACAAGATATTATGAAGTCCCGACTCCTTTGACTAATTTTATACCTAAAAGATTTGTATCGATTCCAAATAACGGAGGTTACTTTTTGCAAGCCTTTGTTACCGCCACTTTCAGTTTGTATCCGAATGGTTTAAACTCCTATACAGGATCTAGCACAAACTCTCTGATCGTTAAACTAACTTCTAATTTAAATTATGAGTGGCATCGATATTTTGGTTCCGCCGCGGGAAATCCAGAGGAGACACCCTTCTACCCAATGGTAACATTTTCCGATTCATCACTAGTCTTTAACAAAAATTACAATGTTGGTGTCACAACTCTCGGACTCCCCCACCCAGAATCTACTCCAACAAATTATGCTAGTTTATTCTATTCTGTAAGTTCGAGTGGCGCTCTTAATTATTCGAGTTTTACTTTCGGACAAGGAGACGTTGGAAAAACTTATGACCTAGCCAAAAAAAATGAAAACGAATTAATTGCGTTTAATGGAAAAGGAGATGGAGCTAGCTCGACAGCAGAATTAGTGAAGTTGAACTCAACTAACTTTGCAAAGATGGCATCCCAACAAAGACCAGGCAATATTATGACTTCTGGATGCCTAGTCTGTGGAAAAGTCTTTACATCGGTTTATTCATCTTCCAATGTAGAAGGCGCCATCATTCCTTTTGGATCAGGTGCCGGAATGACAAATGTTTTCAACTCTTACAATAGTGTGTTCACTCCGTCTTTTTGAAGTAAATTGATTCTTTTTTTGTTACTTATAGTCCCGATCTTTTGGAAAAAAATATTCGAATTCCAATGTTTCCTTGTGCAAAATGGGTTTAGAAACATCTCCTGACCATTCAAAACATGAGACAAACTGAAAGTTTTTGTCATCTCTTTTAGCTTCTCCATCTGCTGTTTGGTGTTCCATTCGAAAATGCGCCCCACAAGATTCCTCTCGCAAAAGTGCGTCCAAACACATAAGCTCAGCTAACTCAAGATAGTCTTTCATTCTACCTGCTTTTTCTAATTCTGCATTTTTAGAAAATGCGTCTGTAGGAACTTTTATGTTTCCTGATAAAAAATTTTCTCTTAGGTTTTGAATCGTCTCGATTGCAGATTTTAAGCCAGATTCTGAACGTTTTAAACCACAAGCATCATATAAAATTTTACCTAATTCTTTGTGGTAATCATCTACAAGTTTTTGTCCATTTGCTTTGGTAAAAAAGTGAATTTCGTTTTTAATCTTTTCTTCAGATTCCAAAAAACTAGGATGATCTGTTGAAACGAGGCCTAAGTTTACTTTATCATGAAGATAATTCGGAAGTGTAACAGGAAGGATGAAGTAACCATCTACCGAAGCTTGCAATAATGAATTTGCTCCCAATCGATTGGCACCATGATCCGCAAAATTTGCTTCACCTATTGCATAAAGTCCAGGAACACTCGTCATCAGTTCATAATCCACCCACAATCCGCCCATAGAAAAATGTGCAGATGGAGAGATTAACATTGGCTCGCTTAAAGGATTAACATCTGTAATTTTTTTATACATATCAAAGAGATTTCCATACCGAGCACGTAATACTTCTTCTCCCAATGTTTTCTTTGCGTCTTTAAAATCCAAATACACTGCATTTTTTAGGGGGCCAACACCAAAATCCAAATCAATCCTCTCTTTGGCCGCTCGAGAAGAAATGTCCCTGGGCGCTAAATTACCATAAGAAGGGTATTTTCTTTCTAAATAATAATCCCTATCTTCCTCAGGAATATCACCAGGGGATCTATGTTCTTCTTTTGACTTGGGAACCCAAATTCTTCCATCATTTCTCAATGATTCAGACATTAAGGTTAGTTTTGATTGGTAACCGTTTGATTGTGGAAGTGAAGTAGGATGGATTTGAGTCCAACTGGGATTTGCAAACAAGGCACCTTTTTTGTGTGCTCGCCAAACTGCCGTTGCATTACATCCTAATGCCAAAGTGGATAGATAGTAAATTTTGCCAAATCCACCGGAAGCAACAACTATTGCGTGAGCAGAGTATTTTTCCAATTGTCCATTTAACAAATTTCGAACGATAATACCCTTGGCCTGTCCATCGATGATGATATAATCCAAGAGTTCAGAATTCGTATACAATTTAACATTACCAAGGTGAATTTGACGCATAAGTGCCTGGTAAGCACCAAGTAACAATTGTTGACCGGTTTGACCTTTAGAATAAAATGTTCGACTAACTTGCACTCCACCAAACGAACGATTCTCTAAATAACCACCATACTCTCGATTAAAAGGAACTCCTTGAGAAACTGCAAGATCGATAAAAGGAATGGAACACTCTGATAATCGATATACATTTGCCTCTCTCGAACGAAAGTCACCACCCTTCAATGTATCTCTAAACATGCGGGTGACACTGTCGCCATCATTTTTATAATTTTTTGCTGCATTCACTCCGCCTTGAGCAGCAATGGAATGGGCACGCCTAGCAGATTCATGAAAACAAAAAGAAGATACTTGATAACCTTGTTCAGCGAGTGTAGCTGCCGCTGCACACCCTGAAAGCCCAGTACCCACAACAATGATTTTAAATTTCTTTCTATTGTTAGGTGAAATTAATTTGGAATTTCTTTTAAAGAAGTTCCATTTTTCTTCCAATGGACCATCTGGGATTTTTGAGTCCCAATGGAACTTTTTTTCTTTTTCATTCATAGGTTATTAGACAAATAAATGAAAAAGTTTTCCCTACTTAATTTCAATTCAACATCTGGAAAAAATCGTTTCCTTTGTCGTCCACAACGATGAAGGCAGGAAAGTTTTCCACTTCAATCGACCAGATGGCTTCCATTCCTAATTCGGGAAAATCGAGGACTTCCACCTTTTTAATATTTTCTTTGGCAAGTAAAGCCGCAGGTCCACCGATGGATCCGAGATAGAATCCGCCATTCTTTTTACAACTGTCGGTCACTACTTTGGAACGATTCCCTTTCGCAAGAGAGATCATGGAATAACCTTTTTCTTGGAAAAGAGGAACATAACTATCCATTCGTCCTGCCGTTGTAGGGCCAAAGGAACCAGACGGCATTCCTTCTGGAGTTTTCGCAGGCCCCGCATAGTAAACAGGATGGTTTTTGAAATAATCAGGAAGAGGTTCGCCTTTATCTAGTTTTTCTTTGAGTTTGGCGTGGGCAATATCACGAGCCACAACCAGCCTTCCTGACAACATAACACGCGTTTTGACAGGATATTTGTTTAGGATTCCGAGAATCTCATTCATCGGTTGGTTTAAATTGATATGAACGGTTTCGTTTCCCGCATCTGATTCGTCGACTGTAGGTAAAAAACGAGCCGGATCATATTCAAGTTGTTCTAAGTAAATTCCGTCTTTTGTGATTTTGGCTTTGATATTGCGATCGGCACTGCAACTGACCCCAAGTCCCACAGGGCAAGAAGCACCATGTCTTGGCAAACGAATGATTCGAAAATCATGAGCTAAATACTTTCCACCAAACTGAGCTCCAATTCCAGATTTTTGCGCAGCCAATAACATCTTCTCTTCAAGTTCGATATCCCGAAAAGCAGTTCCTTCTTTGGTTCCTTTAGTGGGTAAATGATCCAAGTAACCCGCTGACGCCAGTTTGACGGTTTTCAAATTGGCTTCCGCAGAAGTTCCCCCGATAACTACCGCTATGTGGTAAGGAGGACAAGCAGAAGTTCCAAGATTTGCTACTTTTTCCGAAATGAATTTTTCAAGAGATGTTGGATTGAGTAGAGCTTTGGTTTCTTGATAAAGATAGGTTTTGTTGGCTGACCCACCCCCCTTTGCCATAAATAAAAAACTATATTTTTGACCAGGCGTTGCGTAAATATCCACCTGAGCCGGTAAGTTGGAACCGGAATTGGTTTCTTCATACATAGAAAGAGGAACCACTTGCGAATAACGCAAGTTACGCTGTACGTATGTATTATAAATTCCTTTGGAGAGGGCTTCGGCATCGTCTCCACCGGTGATCACATACTCTCCTTTTTTTCCCATTACAATTCCCGTTCCTGTGTCTTGGCAAGAAGGCAGTTGTTTGTCTGCGGCAATGACTGCATTTTTGAGAAGGGCCATTGCCACAAAACGATCATTTTTAGTGGCTTCGGGATCATCTAAAATCTTACGAACTTTTTCCAGGTGGCCTGGCCGGAGGTAGAAGGCAATGTCTTCCATGGCTTTTTCCGCAAGGAAGGTCAAACCTTCTGGTTCGATTTTTAAAATTTCTTTATCCCCGAATGGGACAGTGCTTACAAAATCTTTGGTTAACAATTTGTAAGGAGTTGTATCTTCCCCAAGTGGAAAGGGATCGGAATAAAAGAATTCTGGCATGGAAACCTCTAAACTATCCTTCTATGTTTGGGGAATTCTCTTTCCAGTAAATGAATTTTTACCGGGGGTTCTGGAAACACCCCAAACAATAGGAGAAAGTAGAAGGGAAAAATCGTTTCTCTTTTTTAAAAATCGGTCTATAACAAAGGAAAAATGAAACAGAGCCTCATTTCCATTTTACTTATTTTTTTCTCTTCTATGCTATTTGCAGAGGAGTCGGTGGCAGTCGCACAAGGGTCAGAAGAAAAAAATAAAAACTCAAAATTTAGCTTACTTTTAAAAAGACAGACCTACCAGTATTTGCCTTATGAATACACATCTCTTACTGATAAAAATGAAACTATAACACCTACTCGTTCTAGTTCGGCTTTGAAGGAAAATGGAAAGGTTCTTATTCCCTTTGTATTCAGTTATGAAAATTTGGCGAAGGGTTTTAAATTAGACCTCTCATACTATGAAATTGAAATTGTTAACGCAAACACTCTCCTATATCAACATCCGGCACAAGGACCCAATATTTCTCGGTTTTACCTTTCCCCTATGGCTCGTTCGGAGTTTGAATTCAACGCATATAAAACCTTCACTCCCACAAGCGATTGGAAGCTTTATTTAGGGGGTGGGATTCGAAACATCAATCGCTACCTGTATGGAAATTATCTAGGACAAGGAACTTTCAAAGAATACTTTTTTACCTATGGCCCACAAGTCTCTGTGCAAAGTATTTACCAGCTCACCGGAGACTTTGCATTCCACCTAACCATGGATGTGTTTTATACACAAGGCACTCGGTTTTTCAAACAACCTAATCTTATGGAAGATCGGTTTCAGTATTCTTTATCCACTTCAGGAACTGGTGGAATCTTTCGGGGATACGAATTTGATGGTTCTCTTTCCTATTCATTTCATCCTAACATGAAATTCTTTGTGGGTTACAATATGATCGTCTCCAAATTCTCTTATTTACATTATAATGAAATTCAGTTGAGTCGAAGCACAGAGAATTTGGGTTCCACCAACCCTTCTGTCACTGGCGCCTGGGAAATGAACCTACCTAAAAAATCCGAAAACTTTGATAGCTTACGCGGGATTTATATAGGGATGGTGGTGAGTTTTTGAGGGATCGTTAAAGGATTAAGGTTAGGTTTTCGATACTTTCTAAAGTCAATGGGATTTTGTTTCCTTACTTGACAAATCCACAATAACAAGTGATATGTGAAGAAATCGATACAAAAAATGCAGATAAAATTCCAGTGACCTTAGCCAGCCAAAGCCTCTACAAACCTGAGTTTGGTTGTGATTGAAATAGAGCGAGAGGGGCGGACGTATGGACTTAGGTGCCATCCTGAAATGTAGACCTCGGGATGCGTAACACATTTGTAGCAAAACAGAGCAAAAAAATTCAGGTTTTAAGCCGTCCCATAAACGCAACTAAATTTCAAATATTCTGTGAAATTATAGAGTTTAGTGTGCTAGACTATAAGAACTATTTTTTTTAATCTTGCACAAGGCAATATGCAACAGACACTCTTTGACCTAAATGAAAAAACCGTTGATGATATCAGTAACCCCGAGACTTACAAGGGAATATTCTCTTTTCATAAATATTGGGGAAAAAAGCCAACGGAAAGCTTGGCTTATTTTATACAGAATTACACAGATGAAACCGATATTGTCTTAGATCCTTTCTTAGGTTCCGGTCTGATAAGTCGCGAATGTTTACTTAGAAACAGAAGGTTCATTGGTGTTGATATCAATCCGTTTTCTATTGAGCATACCAAGTTTATTCTGGATTTACCAAACCCAAGCGAGTATATTCAAGCATTCAATGAAATTGAAAAATCAATAAAAGAAAAAATTAATTCAACGTACAAAACTGAAAATGGAAAAATTGCATCCCATTTTCTTTGGAAAGAAGGTTCACTGGTTAGCGTCTGGCGGCGACCTGAAACTGGTCGGAATAGACTGGAGGCTGATCCAAGCGATATAGATCAGAATCAAATCAACAAGTATTCAGACTATGAACCGAGAAATATAAGGAAATCAACATTCTTTACAAATTCGCGAATTAATTCAAAAGCAGAAATGGCAATAACTGATTTATTTACGAGAAGAGCACTATATAACATAGATTTAATAATAGATGAAGTAGAAAAATACCCAGATCCAATTAAAAGAGCATTGTATTTAACTTTAACATCATCCTCTGGTCAAATGTCATCTATGGTTTTTGCAATAACTGGCCGGGGAAAAACAAAAAATCTAGTTTCTGAAAAAATTGAAGTCGGAAGCTGGGTTATTGGCTTTTGGAAACCTAACCTACATTTCGAAATCAACGTGTGGAATTGTTTTGAAAGTAGAGCAACAAAATTATATAAATCTTTACAAGACACTTTAATCAAAAAATATACTGTGCACGATTCAATAGACTCACTTCTAAAAGTTAATAATGGAGCAGCTATTATACACGCCAATTGTCTTCTAAGTTTAAAAGAAATACCAGATAAATCAATTAAACTAATCTGTACTGATCCTCCCCATAGCGACAGAATTCCATATCTAGAATTAAGTGAACTATGGAATTCAATTCTCAATAAGAAAGTAATTTTTGAAGATGAAATAATAGTTTCTAATGCAAAAGAACGAAATAAGAAAAAGCCAAGCTATATCAATGATATGACATTATTTATCTCTGAGTCGAGCAGAGTATTAAAGGATGATGGTCTATTTTTGTTATATTATAATGCTCGTGATAAACAAAGTTGGAAATTTATGGAATTATTGTCTAGCACAAGCAATCTGAATTATATAGGTGCCTTTCCGATGGAATATTCTGCGAACTCCGTAGTTCAAGATAATCGAAAAGGTGGAATGAAAACTGATTTTGTATTAGTGATGGTTAAAAATAAGTCAATCATAATGGAAAATCATGAGCTTGAAAAGCTACCTGGTTGGATTTCATACTTACCGAAAATTGAAAGTTAAACAAGAGTAAAAAGATGTCTAAAGAATTCATTAAATGGCTCAAGCTTCATAATTCAGAGAACTTGCAAGAATTTAACACAAACTCTGAAGCCCAATTATGGCTTAAAGTAAAATCGATAATACGAAAAGATATTCTAAGTGATTTCCTAAGTAAAAATTCAATTAAACTTTCTCAAAACACCTTAACAAAATCATTTGTAGAATTATTTGACATTCTTAAAACAAATCCGGAAAAATCGCATCGACTTCTTGATAGTTTTATAAAGGAGTCGAATAAAAATATTCTAAGTAGTTTAGATCAACAGAAACTAGTCTCCGAGCTCTACAAATTGAAAGTTTTTCAATGGGGAGGCGATTACCAAAATTCTTTAGATAAATATCTTATAAGTCATTACGTGAAAAAAATCACAAATTTTGATGTTCTAATATCCAAATTTGAGACGGAAATAAATTCAGTCGTCCAGGGTTATGTTCTCAATAGTTGGTATAATCACTGGTCTAGCATCTTGATTGAACATATTTTCAAATCACATAGCACAGTTTTACCTACAGTCGGTCAGATAAAGGGTGTCGACTTCTTTATAAACAACATCCCTTTTGACTTAAAAGTAACATATTTCCCTTCTGAGTATCTAAAGAAGAAAAGAAAAGAATCTGGTCTTCCTGTCGAACTTACCTTTCTAAAAGCAAAAGCAAAGGAACTCAGCATTCCTTATGATAAAAATGCTAAAGATTCAGATATATATTATGAAATCGCTGAGAAAATGAAGGACAAAGGAACTAAAGAAGCATCTGAAGTATTAGAGGGGATCAGATTAGAAAATAAGAAAATAATCACTAACACTATTTCTAACTCTCGAGATTTAATCAAATGGTTATACGAAAATCAGGGTGAGATGCGATTTGGATCAGAAAATCGGATTTTCCTGGTTTTGATAGATAATGATGATTTTTCAGGTTCATGGAAATTAAAGCGAAACCTAGATTTACTTACTCCTGCCATACATTCCTTTCTAAATAAATTTAAAAATGTTAATCTATCGAATTTATTAGTGGAATATAACTATCCTGGCAAACCAAATTCTTTTAAATCTCTATCAGATATTATCTTCATCACTAAATAGTTTTTGGGACGTAGCATAACTCCGCCGTCCCCTTCTCTTCCAAACTTTGCCCTCGCTTGACCGTCGATAAATTTTGTTGCATAAGTATTTTTGCAACAATCCTAATGGTATTTGCTTCGGCTGGATCGATAGTCTGAAAAAAAATACGATGGAACATCGTGGATTCAGAAATTTACTCCACGTAGATCACAAAGCAATTAGTCAAGAACGAGCAGATCTGCTTATCAAAGAAAAACGAATGGAGGCTCTTCTTCAAATGATGAAGAATCGACAAAATTACACTAAATTATTTGCCAGCAACAGAAAATCTCCGCCTAACAGTTTCTTCCCCTCGCTCGGCCTGCACCAAATTGTCCTCCTGTAACTAGCTTGCATCCGCGAGGTTGCGAAATTTAACCCGATAAACAGAAAAAGTTATAAACACTACTTGACTGTAATACAAATATGTGATACATTTCGAAATATGATCAGTTTACGTCTACCGCCAGAACTAGAAAGAAAATTAGATTCATTTGCAAAATCTGAAGGAAAAACTCGTACAGAAATAGTAAAAGATTCTATTCTAGAATACATTAAAAATCGAGGTACAAGTAAAACTCCATTTGAACTTGGGTTGGATTTATTCGGAAAACATAATTCCGAAATTACCGATTTAGCTCAGAATAGAAAAACATACCTACATGAAGTCTTTGGAAAGAAAAATGAAAAACGTAGCTCTCATTGATTCTGGTCCGATCATTGCCCTATTTAATTCAAAAGATAAATTTCACAAACCAACTTTAAAATATCTTAAATCATATACAGGTGAATTAATATCTTCCTGGCCTGTCGTTACCGAAGTTGTTTACCTGCTATCTTTTTCCATGGAAGCTCAATCAGATTTTCTTGAATGGATTGAAAGAGGAAGTATCCAAATTTTTGATTTAAGCATTGAAGATCTTAAATATATCAAAAATCGAATGAGAAAATATTCAGATTTACCAATGGATTTAGCAGATGCTTCTTTAATGTGTATTTCGGAAAAACTAGGAATCGAAAAGATTTTAAGTATTGATTCAGATTTTTCGATTTATAAAAACTTAAAGGGAAAGTATTTACAAAACCTCTTGAAAGTCTAAATGCGACCCATCGCCGTCTAATACCTAGCCAATATGGAACCAAATGTTTTCGACCAAATTGCCAATAAGTATGATACAACCGAACGGAAAGACTTAGCCCAAGTCATAACCAATGCAGTCCAAAACGAATGTAGGGACAGCCAATCCAAAACCTTATTTGATTACGGTTGTGGCACTGGACTTGTAGGTCTTAGTTTGGTATCCTTAGTCGGTCGGATCGTCTTTATCGATTCTTCTGAACCTATGTTGGACCTAGTCAGAGAGAAAATCAAAAAAACAAATATTACCAATGCAGAAGTGATCCATTCCAACTTTCTCCAAAATACTAAAACAAAAAAAGCTGATCTCTTACTTGTTTCTCTTGTCCTTTTGCATATCCCTGATACAAAAAGAATTCTAAAATATTTTTATGAAATCTTAAACCCTAACGGAAAGCTGATAGTGGTTGATTTTGATAAAAATGAAAAGATAAACCACCCCAAAGTCCACAATGGATTTACAAATACCGAAATTAGATCCTTATTTGCTGAAGTTGGGTTCAAAAATATTGAGATAAGAACCATCCACCATGGTAAAAATATTTTTATGCATGAAGATGCTTCTTTGTTTTTAGCAACAGGGGAAAAATATATTTAGTTTCTAAAACAATCGAATTCCCAATCGATTCAAAACCAACTGATACAGATAAAACAAAACAATCGTAAAAACAATGCTACTTAAGATAGCAATCCAGAAACCGTAATTGGCATTCAGTTTTGGAAATAGTAAAAACATAGGGAGTGTGGGTATTACAAACCAAAAAGTATAATAAGCATGGTTGGAGATTTTTTCGGCACTAGTGTTTTCAAATTTCAACCAGAACAAAGTAAGAATGGTGACCAATGGAAGCGATGCGATGAGACTCCCCATACGATCATTCCTCCTTGCGATTTCCGATATGATGACAATGAGGGCCGCCGTGACTAAATATTTTATTATAAGATATAACATAGCTGAGTTAACATCTTGGATCGTTATTCTTTTTTTCGTCTATTCTTACATTTACTTCTTGGAAGGATTCTCCGATGGTGTTTGGCATGGTGTGTGAGTTTATCAGATTTCCGAAGGGATACAGTAGAAAAATCTAACTCAGATCTGATTTGTTGAATCATAGATTTCAGGTTCCCATCCCCGCGCCAGCGATAGAAGCGGAAATCTTTTCCGCAGGAAAGATTGTAGCGGATAGCGCGGTCGGTATAGAAAAAAACTTTGATTCGCATAACCAATCCGAGGCGCCCAAACTTTTAAATCAACCAATCTATATTGCTTACAAAACCTCATCGGGTATAAAAAAACCCACCAAAGGGGTGGGTTTTCATTTAGAGAAAAATCTCTAGTTTAAAAAGTGAACTTTCTTATTTAGAAACAACTTGAAAAGTCACTCGGCGGTTGATCGCGTCTTTTTCATCAAAACCAGAAATTGGTTTAGAAGAACCAGCAGCTTTCGTCACCAATTTGTCAGCAGGGATTCCTTGTTTTACAAGAGCGTCTTTCACAGCATCAGAACGAATTTGTGAGTAGTATCCGTTTCCTTTTTTAGCACCTTCTGCTTCTTCTGGACCAGAAGCGTCTGCATGACCAGTCACTTCAAGTGCGTAACCTTCAGGAAGTTTTGCAAGAGCATCTTTGATGTAAGAAACATTGTCTTTTGCCCAAGTTTTGAAATCTTCTGCTTGGATGTCCGCTTGTTTGTAGCTAAAACCTCTGCGACGAACGCCGTCTGGATAACGGTAGTCTTTGAGTGCTACATTGATTTCGTCCAAAAGAGCTGCATTGAGATCTCTGGAAGAAACATTGGATGTTGTTCCTGTTGTGGAAGTTGTTTCTTTTGGTGTCTCTTTTTCTTCAGAAGACGAACAATTCGTTAATGAAAGCGAAAGACCTGCGAGGAGGATGAGGCTTAAAAAAAATCCTTTTTTCATCAGTTGACCTACCTTAATGTTTCCATAGTTTAGTTCTTTTCATTAGATAACAACCGAAAATGCAAATATTTCTAACCGTTTCCGAAGATTATGACCAAAGTCGCCTGGATGTCTTTCTAAAAGACAATGCTGGAGACGATCTCAGCCGTTCTACCGTTCAAAAGTGGATTGATTCTGGATTTGTGACAAACAAAACCAAAGAACAACTCGCCCATAAAAACGGATATAAGGTGACTCTTGGTGAAGAGTACGTCGTGGATGTGATCGCAAGACCCCCTTCCCGACTCGAACCGATTGCTATGGACATACCTGTCCTCTATGACGAAGACGAATTTATGGTTATCCATAAGAAAGCTGGGATTGCTTGCCACAGTGGACCGGGGGACGACCAACCTTCGCTTGTGAATGGACTATTACACCAGTTCAAAAACCTATCAGCCACAGGCGGTGAACGTCGTCCAGGAATTGTGCACCGGTTAGACAAACCGACAGAAGGTGTCCTTATCATTGCAAAAACCGATCGGGCCCATGCAGCACTTTCTAAACTTTTCCAAGAAAGGTTGGTTGATAAAACCTATTACGCTTGGGTGCTCCAAGCTCCTGTGGAAGCGGAAGGTACAGTGAACTTACCGATTGGACGACATCCCGTGGAACGAGTGAAGATGTGTGTCAGAGAAGATGGACGAATGGCCATCACTCATTATAAAACAGAAAAAATTGTCCAAACACAAACGGGTCGTAAATTTAGTCTGATGAAACTTGGGTTAGAAACAGGCCGTACCCACCAAATCCGTGTTCATATGGCAAAGTTGGGTTGCCCTGTTGTGGGGGACAGTTTGTACTCTCGCTCCGCAAAAGATTATACCCAATATGGCCTCCTTCTTTTTGCCAAACGATTAGAATTCCCGCATCCCTTCATACCCGACAAACGGATCTTAGTGGAGTTGGAATTTCCAGAAAGATTCAAAACGTTTGAAAGGAAATGTCCAAGTTATTAATCCTTCTCATTCTCTTTGGCACCTTTCATTTATTTTATGATGCCATTTATGAAAACCATTTGGGTGTGGGAACGGATAGTGATGTTTTGTACCCTTATCTTTTTGCCAAAGATATTTGGATGAGTGGATGGGCGGGGGTACGCGGTTGGAACCTTCCCCCTTGTTCCTATCTGTTTCCAGAAATTGGACTTGCGATCCTATTTTACCCTGTTTTGAAATCAGTGTATTCCTTTCATTGGGCCTTTGGATTTTTATCCTTTGTGATGCCTTATTATTTGGCCAAGGCCTTAGGGATCAAAAACACAAAATCGTATTTGTTTTCTTTGGGGTTTTTGGCTCTCTCTGGAATTTGGCCAAACGACCTTGGGCAGTTTTTTTTACCTGCCTTCCATGCAATGATCTTTTTCTTCGCAGCCTACACACTGTATGAAATCCATCGCTGGGATGCGCAAAATCGAAACCAGAGTCTAAGGTTTTTCTTTGTGATTTCTCTCGTTTGGATTTCCGAGTATTGGTTCTTTGTAAACATTGCGCCCTTCCTGTTGGTATATGCAGTGGTCCGTTTAGGTAGGAGGTCCATCTATCCCATTGGATTGGTTCTTTTAGGTTTTGGTTTGGGAAAAGTTTGGCAATGGGGTTTACGTCATTTAGGGATTGGAATCATAACCTCCAAAGACCTGCCCACAATGGAACGAATCCATTCAGCCGTAGTTTGGTTTTTTAAAGATCCGAATGCTTGGATTTCTGCACTTGTGGAATCTGTCACCAAACACCCGATATTCGTCGATTGGTTTTATTGGTATTTTGTCCTATTCGGAATTTACATTCTGATTTTGATTTTTCGTTCCGAATGGAAAAAAGGATTTCTAGACTCTGTCTTTCTTTTATCTCCCATTCTATCCGTGGTAGCTCTTTTTATTTTTCAAATAGAGCTTAACTTTCGTTATTTATACTTTCTGCCTTTTTGTTTTTTTTATCTTGTCTTCCGGTTAGTGGCAATGATTCCTCTCATTCGATCGTTCGCCACCTTAGCTTTGTTTATTGGGATTGTTTTCCTCTATAATGAAAGATATCCCCTTTTGGCAAATGCAATCAAGGAAGGCGAAACCAAACGGGCTCATAAATTAGAATGTCTTTCCGAGTTTGACGAAAAAGTTCCGGGTGCTGCGACCTATTGGCCGATCAAATACATTTATGTTTTTTCCGATAGAGATTGGACTTTGGTTCCTTTCACAAAAGAAGCCGTCTATTATCCCTGGATCTCCAACAGAACTTGGGACAAAGGACTAGGAGAAAAACCTTTTGGAGAATTTTCTTGGGGAATCACAGAATCCAAAGAAAATCTAAATCTCTGGAAAGGAGTTCGGTTGGCGGGCGAATGTGAAGGTTGGTATTTTTACCGGCGCTAGTTTCAAGCTTTGTGCACCAAAGTTTAGGATTTGGATTGATTCCTTTTTTATTTTTAAGACTTTAGGATCGTATGATAGAAATTCTTTCCGACCCCTCGGTATGGCTTGCCCTTTTTACTTTAACTGCTTTGGAAATTGTCCTGGGCATTGACAACATCATCTTTATCTCCATTTTATCTTCTCGGTTACCCAAAACCAAACAAAAGTCTGCGCGCCAAATTGGTCTGATGTTAGCCATGTTTACTCGTATCCTTTTATTATTTTCCCTTTCTCTAATTATGAAACTCACGGCTCCCGTTTTTACGATCCTAAACCATTCCATCAGTGGCCGTGACATCATTCTGATTTTGGGAGGACTTTTTCTCATTGCAAAGTCAACCACAGAAATCCACCACAAACTGGAAGGAGAATCCGAGTTAGGCGAAGAATCGGCAAAACGAGTTTCTTTTACCAAAACCATCATTCAAATTATGATTTTGGATATTGTGTTTTCATTAGATTCGGTCATTACAGCAGTAGGTATGACAGACCAATTAGGTGTGATGATTACGGCCGTTGTTTTGTCCGTAGGGTTTATGTTATTATCGAGTGGGAGTATTTCCGATTTTGTAGATAGGCACCCAACCATAAAAATTTTAGCGCTTAGTTTCTTAATTTTGATTGGTGTGGCACTTCTTGGAGAAGGATTGGAATTACACATTCCGAAAGGGTACATTTACTTCGCAATGTGTTTTTCGGTGATGGTAGAGTTCTTAAATATGAAACTTCGTTCCCAACCTGAAAAAAAACATTAAAGGAGAATTCTAATGAAACGAAAAGAATTTATCAAACGATCTGCTTTGTTGTATACGATTCTTCAACTTCCTTTACAAAGTGAATCCAAATCAGAAGAAGAAACTATTCCACAAACAGCCGCTAAAGAATCTCCTTGGTTAGAAGCAGATGATCTTTCCGACTTCCGTGTTTTACTTGTCGGGTTACAATCCGATCCGAAAGGAATTCAACTGGCTGGTAACTGGAGTCCAGGCAAGGTGTTTGCCCACTGTGCGCAAAGCATCGAGTACTCATTGAAAGGGTATCCAGAAATGAAGTCTTCCCTCTTTCGAGGCTCTGTTGGCAAAGTTGCCTTTTCCATTTTTGCATTCAAAAACAAAATGAATCACGGACTGGAAGAACCCATTCCTGGTGCTGAAGACATAGCCAATGTTACGGAACTAAAAGTGGGAATTAAAAGACTGATTCAAGCCATCGATGATTTTTCCAAAACAAAAGAGTCTTCTTTAAGACCTCATTTTGCTTATGGTGATCTCACCAAAGAAGAATACGAAGTTGCTCACAGCCTACATATCAAAAATCACATGGAACGAATATTAATGTAAAATAGATTCTATCTGTTGGCAGAGATCCTCTGCCTTATACATTTTCGAAAAATAAGCAGAAACGATAGTTTCTAGTCCTTCTTCTTCCAAAAATTTATCACCACCAGAAAGAGGGGCATCCGAACTAATCAGGATGATTGGAATTTTTTGGTCTTGGTGACGACGCCCTTCCCACTCGTGGATCAAAGAAATCCCATTCATTCCTGGCATTTGTAAATCAGTAATAATTAGCGATGGAGTAATTCTAGATAAATGAGAGAGAGCTTCCTCCCCGTTTCCGGCTTCGATCACAATCCACTGATTTCTTCGCATAACTTCCGCAAGGTCAGATCTAAAGTTACCGGAATCATCGACAAGGAGTACTGACTTAATACTCTTCGATAGAGAAATTTCAAAGGAAGAGCCAACCCCAAGCACAGATTTGATTCGCAGTTTTCCAAAATGAGCTTCGAGAATATTTGTACAGAGTTGTAAACCAAGCCCCGTTCCTCTTTCTCCAGCCGTTCCCGGCATACTTTTGATATTTTCTTCCCCGGTTAGTTTATGGATTTGTTCTTCGCTCATCCCTAAACCGCGATCGCGAATTTCCACTGAAAGCCATTTTCCTTTGTAAGAAACACCAATCCATACTTCAGAATTGAGATAAGAATATTTGATGGAGTTAGTTAAAATATTTTTAAACACTTCTCCGATCAAAGTTCGGTCGGCAATGATATCTGCTTGAATGGGAGTATCTTTTTGGATTCGAATTCCTTTGAGTGTCGCAAGTGGTTCTACTGATTCTATGATTTCATTCAGCAGTTCGTTTACACAAAAACGAGTTTGAATGAGTTTTGTTCCAAAGGCATCAAATCGGCTTACATCGAGTAACTGCTCTAACATTCGCAGAGATTGTGTGACTCCTGTTTTACAAATTTCTAAAAATTTCTTTTTTTCTTCCTCGGTTGTTTCGCTAAAACTAAAATCGATTACATCTAGAATTTGATTCACACTGTTTAGCGGCGAACGTAAGTCATGCGAAATGAGAGACACAAAGTTCGCCTTCCAACGGTTTGCATTTTCTAATTCCAATGTACGGGCTTTGACTTTTTTTTCTAATGCTTCTTTTCTTTTATACAATTCTTTTGATAAAGATTCAGAGCGTTTGTAAACACGAACAAGGCCCAAGGTAACACCTAAAGTCTGTGGGAAAATAAATAAGTATAAAGAAACAAGACCCAAGGGTCTATATCCAAAACTTGGATTGGCGATCAAAAAAATGTCAATGAACCCACCGATGATTGCCAATAACAAACTGAAAAAATACAACCGACTTTCCTTTCTTTGAAAGTACAATGCCAATGAAACAGAAAGTAGTCCCAAAAATACAAAAGCACCAGAAAGAATCTCAAAACAAAAAGATATATCTGCGAGGTAAGAAATAGGTGTGAACATTGCGACAAGTAAAAATGTGAGTGCATATAGTTTTAAAAAAATCAACATACGTTTAAAAAAACGTATTTGAGTCATATTGAGTAGAATATAAGCCCCAAAATACATAACCAAAACAAATCCGATCCGAGAAAATCGAAACAACATGATACAATATTCATCCGAAAATAGATTAAATAGAATTCTTGTTTCGATGAGAGTAGAAGATAAAATCAGAATTCCTAAGTATACAAAAGCCATTCGAAGTGCATTCCGTTCGGAACGATTGATAAAATAAACTAACGCATGATAGATTGCCAGAAATATCATAATGATCCAAGAGACAGTAAAATTTACGTTCCAGATGTGAATGATATTT
Organism: Leptospira wolbachii serovar Codice str. CDC; assembly: GCF_000332515.2. Lineage (NCBI taxonomy): Bacteria > Pseudomonadati > Spirochaetota > Leptospiria > Leptospirales > Leptospiraceae > Leptospira > Leptospira wolbachii. The sequence goes on along the minus strand of NZ_AOGZ02000014.1, from coordinate 2,196,900 downwards.
TGAAGTTTTCCTAACCGTATGAGTCCATGGATACCGGCATACTTATGTGAAAAGTTGGATATATGAATTACTAAATCCAACTTTTTAGAGACAGTTTTAAGCGGAATGATTTTGGAATGAAAGGAAGGTCGGTGTTTCTCTGCTGTTTTTGCTATGACTCCATTTTCGGCAACCAACTCACCATTTGCATAAATTTTATAAGCGCTATGCAATGCAGGAACTAAAAGAGTAAAAGGTTCATTTCCATAAGGTGGCTCAGGCAAAATAACTGTTAGGCGGTATGTAGCAAATCCAAAACTTGGATAACCTTCTCCATCTTCATTTTCCTGAGAAAACCAAGGAACACCCACTTTTAGGTAAGATTTGTGTTCAGGAGAATCTGCTTTTGGGTCTAAAAACTCATTCCAATAGAATTCCCATTTCCCAGTGAGGTTTATGGTTTCCCCTGAAAAGTTCACAGACTGGACGTCCAGAACACCATCTTTTGCCAGTAAGGTTGGGTAGGCGTCAAACCGGCAGGAGGTGGTGCCGAGAAGGATTAAGATCAAAATTAAGGGATAACTACAAAAAATAAGTAAGTCTGAAAAATATTTTTGGATGGATGTGAAGAATACTCTGAGAATCATAAGGCTGTGGAATCCGTTAAAATTGCCATCTTAGAAGATCATTCCGTTGTCACTGAAGGAATCATATCTATCCTGAAATCCAATCCTTTCTTTTCTCTTGCCGGAGAATTTCGAACGGCTGCCGATTTGTTTCATTTTTTAGAATCTAGTCCCATTGATCTTTTGGTTTTAGACATCGACCTACCAGATCGTAACGGTATCGATGTTTTGCGTGAGATTAAAGAAAAACACCAACCTACAAAAGTCATTATCTTTTCTTTGCATGGAAGTCGGGTGTATGTAGAAGATGCTCTCAAAGCAAAGGCCGATGGGTACATGCTAAAGTCAGATCCCATTTCCAAACTTCCCGAAGTCATTGAACTTGTGATGAAGGGTGGATCCTTTGTTTCGGAAGGAGTGAGTAAAGTGCAACTTCCTTTCTCTGCGTTTCAAATGGAGATTCTGAATTTACTCGTGCAAGGACTTTCTCAAAACGAAGTGGCGGACAGGATCCAAAAGTCGAGAAAAACCGTGGAATACCATCTCAACCAAATGCGTACCAAATTCTCTTGTAAAAACAACAACGAACTCATTTCCAAGTACGAAAAAGAAATACAAAAATAGCAGTTTCGTGATTTCCGATTCGTTTGTTTCGACTAATCTATTAGTATGAAACAAATTTATTTACTGCGCCATGCCAAATCAGAATGGGATGAACCTTATGATTCTGATTTGGAACGGTCACTCTCTCGCCGAGGGAAAGAACAATCCAAAGCCCTGCGAGATTATTTAAAAGAAAGTCGTTTTGAATTTGACCAATGTTTGGTTTCGCCAGCAGACAGGACGCAAAAAACATACGCAAATCTTCGTAAAGAAATCTTACGGTTCCCAAAACCGGAACTACGAGAGTCCATTTACGACTCGGATAAGGAAGACCTACTTTTTTTATTACAGGGACTTTCGCCAAGCGTTCGTTCTGTCTGCTTGGTCGGCCACAATCCTGGGTTAGAGGAATTGGGAAGTGCCCTTCTCTTTGGGGAAACTAGTCCCACAAAATTTCAGAAATTTCCCACAGCCTCATTTCTCGGCTTGAGTTTTTCCGAAGAATCATGGAAAAATCTTAGTTGGGGAAGTTGCCAACTGGCAGTATTCTGGATCCCTGGGCAAATAGGCAAAGAATGAAACCTTTATATTCAGAAGAACGAATCCATCACCGTGTAGAAGAACTGGCAAGGGAGATCTCGCGCGATTTCCTAAGCAAAGACCTAGTTGTCATTGGCATCTTAAATGGTGGATTTATCTTCACGGCAGATCTTTGCCGTAGCATTGCCATCCCCCATGAGGTAGACTTTATGGCTGCCTCTTCTTATGAAGACGGAACCACTTCCGGAAATCTAAAAATCACCAAAGAACTTAAAAAATCTGTGAAAAATAAATCGGTCCTCCTTGTGGAAGACATTGTGGATACAGGAAAAACATTAGAATATCTTTTGGAAGAAGTGGGAAAACAAAATCCCAAAGACTTAAGAGTGGCTGCATTATTTTGGAAACAAAACAAAGCAAATCCTCATATTCCCGTTCATTATCCAGGTTTCATTATCGAAGATGAATTTTTAGTAGGTTATGGTTTAGATTACAAAGGTCAGTATCGTAACCTGCCTTATGTGGCAAAACTAGAAGGAACGGAGTGAGGTTTTTAACGAAATTATTTGAGTTATAAACTCTAAAAGATTCAACTAATGTGAATTAGATGAAATTTACTACAAAACGAATGGTCTCCAATCGTTAATCGGAAGAAATTTATTTCCCAAGGCAATGCATTAAAAAACATATTGCCAAAATCCCTCTTCCTGAATCTATTTATTGTATAGATGAATGTCCGACTAATTTTCTTTTCTTTGGTATTCTGTTTTTCTGGAAACTGCCAAATGGCATCCTTATCCAATCCTTGTGATGCTGATTCGAAGGACTTCTTTCCTCAACTAATTGTTTCAGCAAACATTGAAGGTGGTTTTTGCCAATTTCAAGTTGTCAATACTGGTGATTTGTACCGATTCACAGATTTTACATTTTATAAATCTATTCCCATCTCCGTATTATCTAGGTTAGGTTCAAAAACCGAAGTCAGTATACGCCCCAATCTTCCAGAAGGATTGTATATAGATCCAAATACGGGAGCCCTTTCGGGAACGCCTACATCTCCAATTGATAGGCAGAGTTATACTGTTTTACGAAAGGGTGTGGCTCTTGGACAAATCACAATTCAAGTTAGAGATTTGGTAGCAACTAAAGTTTATGGACAGTTAGGAAATCTGAACTGTGGTCTTCCTTACTTAACTGCCAGTGATTGTTCTGCTGGAGGGCCAGCCACCGCTGAAAATTTATCAGGACCCAATGCTGTAATCGCTGATAATGCAGGTGGGGTATACATTTCCAGTGGCAATCGTGTTTTATATTACCCACAAGGCCAAACAGCAGCTATGCGAGTATATGGCCAACATGGTTCGTTTACGTGTGACATTTCCAATGCCCATACGAATCAGAGTTGTACCCCATTGGGTTCTATCGCCGCAACTACTTTGAATAATCCTCGAGGGATCTTTCTAGATGCATCAAATAACCTTTTTGTGGCTGATACAGGTGCTAACCGCAGATTGTTAGTTTATGCAGACCAAAGTACAGTTCCCTTCCGAGCGATTGGCGTTCCAAACTTTGTCACACCGGGAGGAGGCGCCACTTCTCAATCCAGTTTTTATACGCCAATCGGTTTGAGTTTAGAAAGCTCCGGTGGGTTCTACGTCTCTGACTCCGGTGATAGCCGTGTAATTTATTTCCCCAAAGATGCAAACCTTCCCTCCGCAGTTTATGGCCAACCCGATTTTGTAAGTAATGGGTCGACACAATCTGCTAATGGTCTCAATGCAAACCAAGGAGTCGTAGCTGATTCCGAAGGGGGTATTTACGTTGCAGATACTTTAAATCACCGAGTGGTGTATTTTCCGAGGGGATCCAATACTGCAACCAGAGTCTATGGCCAAATTAACTTCACGACAAACACAAGCTCTACATCCAGTAACGGTCTAAACAACCCCGTAGCAGTTGCTTTAGATCAAAGTGAGAATTTATTTGTAGCAGATCTCAATGGACACCGCGTACTTATCTACCCCAGAACTAACCTTACCTCTGGAATGACGGCAACTGGAGTCGTTGGACAATTTGGAAACCTAAGCTGTGGGGCTGATAACAATTCAGGTTCCTGCTCCCCCGGCTCACCCACAGCCCAAAATTTATACCGACCTACTGCCATCCATTTTGATAAACAGGGTCGGTTGTACATAGCGGATTATGGGAATAATCGAGTATTGGTTTATTAGTCGCGATACTATTCTACCAAAAGTTATTATTTCACCGGTTCTGCAGAAACTTCTACTTCGGGAAGAGAAGCTCTTAAATATCCCGACTGTAACACTGCCACCTGTCCTTGTTCGCTGGTTAGGAAAGTAACAAAAGCATCAATTTTATCGCCTTGGTCAGTTTTATAAACCATAAAAAGTTCCCGAGCCAGTCTGTATTTTCTATCATAAACATTTCTGACGGAAGGTGATACATAGGGATCTTTATTGGTTCTGGCGTAGTCGAGGGCTTTTAGTTTGTCTTTGTTTTCGACAAGTGCAGAACCCATCCCCATATAACCGATGCTATTTGGATTTCCTTGGATGAATTTTGACATCTCCGCATTGTCTTTTACAATTTTGGCATCTGGAGAAAATACATTAGCCTTATATTGATTAAATTCATTCAAACCCAAATCCTTTCGTTTGAGGATGTGATTTTGAAAATAGTCTTGGGTTCCCGATTTATCATTTCGAATGACGATCGAGATAGGGGCATCGGTTCCACCTACTTCCTTCCAGTTTTTAATTTTTCCAGAAAAGATATCTGAAGTTTGGCTTAAGTTCAGTTTGGATACTGTGTTCTTGGTATTGACAACAAGAGCCACACCATCGTAAGCCAATCTTACTTTTTCTAAATTTCCCGTTTTGCGAAGGTCATCAAATTCTGCCTGGTTTAGGTCGCGAGAAGAAACTGCCATATCAATTTCACCTTTTCGTAACCTGTCAATCCCTGATTCAGATCCACCACCTTCGACTGTTACACGAACATTGGAATTAACCTTTTCGTATTCGGCTCCTAAATACCGCATCATACTGTTCATGGTTTCAGAACCTGCCACTTTCAGGGTTTGTTTGTCCTTACAAGCGACAAAGTTGATTGTAATCAAAATGTAAAAAAGCAGAGAAAGGTTTTTCATGGTATTTCAGGTAAAGCCCAAAATCCATCCTTCGTCAATCGCAAAAACCGCTAGTTTTTTCCATTTCCCCTATCAGTTTTTCAAAAAAATCCCCGATCTTTGCAATGTGAAGACTCGCTACCGATTCCTATTACTTTGTTTTGTCATAATTCTTCCCCTGATTGGATCTAGCCCCGTTTCCTCGGGAAAAACCACTTTCCAGTGGAAATGGAAAGAAAACCAAGTATTGGAATTAAATGAATACCATGATGTTTACTTCCGAGTCGGCGCTAAAACGGTCGAAAGAGAAGACAAAAACCGAGTCGTGATGAAACCAAAAAAATGTTCATCTGATTCTTGTTTGGTGAATGCTTTTTTTGATACGTACATTCGGTATGGGAAAACATCTGGCCCATTCTGGAAGGACAAAGAATTTGTTTCTGATTTTACAATCTTTCGCAATGGAAGGTATGAAGTTCCAAACGAATTCATAATGCCAAACCTTCGCAGTTTTCCAAGTTTCCCCGAAGAACCAGTTTCTGTTTCCGATGTGTGGAAACTACCTGCAGAAGAATCTTTTGATTTTAATGCAGAACGCATTCGTGTGAAAGTAGTTCCCGAATATACATTCCAAGGCACTGCCTCTTGGTCGGAAGGAAACTATAAAGGAAATTGTGAGAAGATCACTTATACCTACCCCATTTTTTATGCAAAACCAGAAGGTGAAAAGATGGTGCCGAACGTACCGTATAAAATTTTTGGGTTTGCATCGGGAACTGTTTACTTTAATGCGACAAGAGGTGTTCCCGAGTTCAAAGAAGTAAAACTATCTTATACCTTTATCTATCCGAACGGAACCGTCCAAGAAGCAAATTTTCACATCAAAGGAATCTACTTTCTTCGTAACCAAGTCAATGCCAAAGACAAAGAATCCATTCGTGAAGATATCCTTGGTGATTTGATCGTGGGTTATACTGGAGATTCAAATCGAACTAAGTTAGGAGAGCCAAGGAAAGATCCAATCCATGGAAAAGAACCGAACGGCGATAATTTAGGACGTATTACAGATACAGGAGAGGTTCCTATTCCGGAAAAAAATTCTGTTCCTGAAAAACTTCCCATCTCCGTTCGCACTTCTGAGGATGGAATTGTATTCTCTTTGGATTCTATCCTTTTTGATTTTAATGATAGCAAACTCAAAACCGATGCCGAAACCGCAGTGGCGAAGATTGCAGAGATCTTAAAAAAGTATCCCGACAGAGAAATTCGAGTTTCTGGACATACAGACAATATCGGGAAAAAAGAATACAATAAAAAACTATCAGAAGATCGGGCAAAGGCCGTATTACATTCATTAGTTGATAATTACAAAATGGATGAAAAACATATTTCCTTTAGAGGTTATGCCGACGAAGTCCCAATCGTACCAAATGATACGGAAGAGAACCGGCATAAAAACCGTCGAGTGGAAATTACATTGGTTTTGGACTAACTAACCTATCTGTAAATCCAATCCTACCGAATAGGGAGGAACGATTGGTTCACTTTCCTTTTTCCCACGTTCCAATAGAAGTTCCATTTCTTTTCTCATCTCTACGAGTAAACTTTGGATGGCTTCTTTTTTGTTCGACTTATAGAGTTTATAATAGGGTGCCACAGAAAATGCCGGTCCTAAAACCACATGGGCTTTCCTTGCTCTTGCTTCTGTTTTTCCAAATATATGTTTTTCAAAACTGCAAATACATTCCATCAGACGCTCCGCAGATGGCCATTGGATTAAGTTTTTTGGTTTGGTAATGATAAAAGCATAAGCAGTATCCACTAACTGTTTGGCTCTGCGTATGTTTTGATCGGTTAAGTTTTTTGGTGTAGAAGAAAGGGGGGAACCTGCTTCCAAGCTGTCAATGGCCATAAAAAGAAGCCTTAGTTTCTGGATGGCATTGTCGGATTCGTGAAACTTCACATTAAGAATGGAAGCGGCCAAATTAAGAGCCGTGTGCCTTGCCCTCCCCAAACGGTAATCAAAATCTTTCCCATTGATTTCCGACCTGGGTATTCCTAATTCAAATTCCGTTTCTTCCAACATCACACGACCTACAGTTAAAAACCTTCGTAACAGTGTTCGTCCACCAGGATAGAGTTTCAACTTTCGTTCAATCCTAGATAAAGAAGTTTCAATGTCGGCGAGGATCGAATCACGAGACCCCGAAATTTTATATTTCACAAAACTTGGTTGGATCCATAATTCCGCATTTGGATCCTTTTCTAAAGCAGCTTCCAATCCCCAAAAAGACACCTGCGCCACTCCAGGCATAAACGATACTAAATTATCATTTTCCCCAGACACCATTCCTTCTGGATACATAACAAGTTTTCCATCTTTTTCAGCTAATATTTGTTTTGCGGTTTTAATTGCATTTCGATTCAACCTTCCTGTGATTACTGAAAAAGCGCCAACTCTTTTGATCACTTCTCCTACCAAACCAAATCCCCAATTAAAAATACTTCGAGAGGCCATAAAATGGAACCTTGCTCCAATTTTAGTCGCTACATAATAAGCAATGATGGGTTCCAAATCACTCGGTTGGTTGGATAAATACAAAACTCTTTTGTTTTTGATTTCTTTTAACCGAAGTTCATCTTCTTTCGATATCACAACTCCATCAATATTGAAAAGGAGTTTGGAAAGAATGGGAAAACCTAAATCCAATCCCAAGGCAATGGGAAATTCAAAACGTGGCGGAATAAAAGAGTCTTTCATACAATTGTCTAGTTAGAATAAGACGAACCCTATTGCCAATACGAGCAATTATTCGTGGATGTAACCCCAGGTTTCTAATATTTTTTTCACTTCTTTGCCCATCTCACGTTGTACTTCCGATTCCCTGGTTCCACTGAAGGCACCGTCGTTATACACCCAAGGAAGAGCAGAGGAAGGAAATCCTTCGGGCTCTCTTTCCGACACAATTAAGTCTTCTAAGTTGGTGATAGATCTTTGGTATTCCAATCCATACCTACCAAAACGAACAGGAATCGTTTTTCCATTCCGTGAAAAACTAAAGAAGGCTCCAAGCTCTGGATTGACTGTTTTAAATACAACTTCCTCACCTAAATTTGGAGATCGTGCAGCTTTAGATTCCTTTTGTAAGGAGATTGTTTTTGCAGAACCGGAACTCAATTGGATGGAGTCAGAAACCTCCCAATCATAAATGGAGCCTTGTACATTTAAAGAAAGGAAGTCTCGGCAAACGGCTTCCGAACAAGGCGGAATCAAAATTCGTAAATGGTTTCGTCTTAAAAAATTTTCCCGTCGGAAGTCGGCCCTTGCGATTTGTAAAAGCCTTTCTCCTTCTGGCAAAGGACTTAAATTGTTTTTTTCTTCTGGGTCTTTTTTTAAGTCATACAATTCTTCCGCCATGGTGTGGGGTTCTCCCGCCGCCGTTCGCCTAACTGTAGTAAAGCCAGGATACCTACGAATGTATTTGTAATTTTCTGTCCGAACCGATTCCGACATCCTTCCTTCGGTATAAATAAAACTTTCTTTGGGACAAACATCTGCCTTGCGAATGCAGGTAGAATAGTCAGCTCCTCGGTAGCTGGATTCTTTGGGCAATAAATTTAAAAATCCGAGAATGGTTGGCGCAAGTGAAAGCAAAGAGGACTGGCCAGGAATTCGAATCTGTCCACCATCTGCTTTTTTAGCCAAATCAGATCCTAAACTTTCTTGGATAGACTTAGGAAGTTTAATAAAGTACGGAACATTAATTTCCTCATCATAATGGGTTTCCCCATGGCCAAACCGAGTTTGCATAATGAAATGATAACTGTAATCATGATGGGCACTAAAAAGTTCACCATGGTCACCGGTCACAATGATCATCGTTTCGTCATAAGTTCCTTGTTTTTTGAGAGCCTCCACGAGTCGCCCAATCTCCCGGTCTGTATAATGCATCTCACCTAAGTAACGCTGCACGGGAGATTCATACCGGTAAAAAACTTCAGTTGGAACCACGGAACGAACAGCGGCCATATCTTCTGGTGGTGGTGAGTAGGATGCATGCGGTGTATTCAAATTAAAATGTAAAAAATAAGGTTTGTCTTTGGATTCGTTTACAAATTGGATTGCGTGGTTTGTGAGAACTTCTGTATCCACAATGTCCATTCCCACTTGGAAAGAATTATGAAAACCTAAATCCAAACCCACAGTTGTATAATCCAAAAAGAAAACATTATTCATGATCGTTTTGGAAAAATAACCTGCTTCCCGAAATGTTTTAGCTAAGTTGTCTCTATTTTTTCCATAATATACTTTTCTTTGATAAGGCTTTGTTGAAAACCACGAATTCCCCAAACCGAGGTTAGATGAATATTCCGAATGAAAAAAAGACATCATGGATGGTTTGGTCCAATTCCCATTGGCAAAGGGATTTTCAAAGAACACAGATTCTTTTGCCATTTGGTCCATCACAGGTGTGACAGAATATGGATACCCGTAAGAACCAAAAAAATCTTTCCTTGCCGAATCTATGACTATGAGAATCACAGACTTTGGTTTCCCGGAACTGGAAAACGATTCCAAAGTATCCTTGGAATATAACAAAGGTTCACCGACAAAAAGATAACTATCTTTACTTTCCCATACCAACTGAAGAGATCCCGATTCTCCGATTTCCAAAACTTCTTGTTTCGAAATCCAACTTTCCTTCATAGTTCCGACAAGGTTCCATTCCTTAAGAACTTTTCCACCTGAATTCAATTTTAAAATTCCTGAAACTTGGGATTGAAATTCCGTTCCACCTAACAATCCCACAAGCGTAGAAAATTCATACTGTCCCGGTGGAATTTTGAATTCATATTCTTGTCCCGGTGGGAAAAAAAGAGAATCCAAAGAATGATTTAAAAAGATTTTTTTATCAGAATTAAAAGTAATCTGGGTGTTCTCCCATTTGCGTGAATGGGGAAGTCCACTTTGACGACCGGGATTTTTTTTCCAGTGATAGGGGAGTAAATCTTTGGAAATCGAAATTTTGGATTTGGCATTTCGTAACTCCAAAACCAAGTCGACGGGGAAACGTCTTTCCGATTTGTTCAAACAGCTTAGGAGACAAAAACAGATCGATAGGGCGAAGAGAACAGTCGCTCGCATTTGGAACCAGTTTGGAAAACAGGTATCCGACGAACAGGAAAAGTTCTTTCTTTTTAGGTTTCCATCGTCCATGTTTGACATCTATGAGTAATTGGGAACAAGCCTACTCCCGTGAGGAGTCTACCTTTCAAAATAAAGACGGCGGAAAGATTTATTATCAAATCTACCGACCCAAGTCTGGTGTAAAACGTGTGCTCGTTGTGCACCACGGAATTGGGGAACACGGTGGTCGTTACAACTTTTTGTTGGAAGCACTGGCAGAACGCAATTACGCCATTTACCTCATTGATGCCAGAGGTCACGGTAAATCCGATGGACGTCGTGGTGTCATCACCCACTTCTCCGATTTTTTTGCTGACCTGAAAGAACTCATCGACATCGCCAAACGGAACGAAGGTGTCAGTAAAGTTACCTTACTTGGTCATTCTATGGGTGCTGCTGTTACCTTTCTTTATACAGCGACAGACAATTACCAAAACGATTTGGATGCTTACATCTGTAGTGCCCTTCCCATCAAAGTCAAAACCGACCTTGTGATGGATATCAAAAAAGGTGCTGGTGGTTTGTTAGCAAAATTTGTTCCCACTCTCACGGTTCCCACAGGTCTCGATGTCAATATGATTTCCCATGACAAATCTGTAGTGGAAGCCTACGTAAAAGATCCGTTAGTGCATGGGAATGTTGGAGCTTACTTGGGAGATTATCTACTGAATTGTTATGCTCTCGCATTAGAATCGGCTACAAAAATCAATGTACCAATTTATATGTTCCATGGAAAGGAAGACCAAATCGCCCTGGTCCAAGGAACTTTGGATGCCTTCGAGAAGGTAAATTCCAAAGACAAAACAATGAAAATTTTTGACGGATTGTACCACGAAACCATGAACGAACTTCCCAAAGACAGAGCTGTCGTCTTTAAAGAGTTAGTTTCTTGGATCGATAAACACTAAGGAGATAAATGCCAATGGCAATAACCAAAGATATAGTTGGAAAAAAACTAGATCGTTTTGATTTCACAGTGGAACGAGGAAAGATCAAAGAATTCTGCCTCGCCATCAACGAAAAAAACCCAATCTATTTTGATGTAGAAGAAGCAAAGAAAGCAGGATACTCTGATGTTCCCGCTCCTCCCACTTTCCCTACAGTCATTATGTTCTGGGGATACCCAAAGATTTGGAACGATATGGCAGAACTCGGTATCGACCTTTCCAAAATCCTTCACTTAAAAGAAGAGTATACGTATCACAAAATTCTGTATCCGGGCAAAGTGTACGCACAGTCCGAAATTTCTGATGTAAAATCAGGAAGAGCAGAAATCGTAACTTTCAAAACAACCATCTATGATGAAAAAAATGATCCCATCCTTTCTGCAGAAATGGCGATTTTCATTCGTAAGGATTAATACAGGAGGCTAACAATGGCAAAAATCGAATTTGATAAAGTAGAAGTTGGTCAGACTCTTCCTCCACTAGATATCCCCGTCATCGAACATGCAAATTTAGTTCGTTATGCGGGAGCATCCGGAGATTTTAACCCCATCCACAACGATCCTGATTTCGCAAGAAAAGCAGGCCTTGACGGAACCATCTCTCACGGTATGTATGTTATGGCGCAAGTAGGAAGACTATGTACTTCTTGGGCAGAACAAAAAGACATCGCATACTTTGGAGTGACTTTCAAAGCCATGACAAAACTTGGCGAAAAACTTACCATCGTTGGAACCATCAAAAAGAAATTTGAAAAAGATGGTAAAAAAACGGTAACTGTTCTTGTAGAAGCTAAAAACGAAGCTGGTGAAGTCAAAGCCGGTGGAGACTTAGTCGTCAACGCAGTATAAAATTTAAACCATCTCCCTTTAAATGAGATCGTTCCATCATTTGAAGGGAGAAATCCACCAAACAAGGAACAAAACATGTTATCCCAAGAAACTATCGTTTCGCAAATCAAAAGCTTACTTTCCAATCATCCGAACATAAACCTAGATATTTTATTCCTTTATGTTCCCGAATTCAAAATCCTTCACGAACTAATCCAAGATGACGAAATCATCCAAGGTTATTGTATGGGACTCCTCGAAGGGTCCAATGAAAAATACAGCGCCGGCAAATGGATTGTGGTTTTAACCAATAAACGATTTCACTTGGTTCGAAACCCTATGATGGGATCAAGTTTCCAACACAATATAATAGAATTTACAAATATTAAAAAACTTACCACCAAGTTGGGTTGGTTTTTTGGCCAAATCCAATGGGAACAAGAAAGCAACACAATAAGAATGATTCAAATAGGAAAAAAAGATTACAGTTTTTTCCTTCCTAGTTTGAAACATTTCCTTTGATATCAAAAGTTCTTATCGCATAACGAATTTTATACGAAGATAACGAATATAACAAATTTAACTCGATATCTAATCTATCCGCTTTCCAAAACAATTAATTAGTTGTCTCTATTTAAGTGGGGCGCCTCGAATCTCGTCTTCGACGAACAAAATTTACAATAACGACCGCGCTATCCGCTGCAATCCTTCGGATTTCCGCTTCTATCGCTGGCGCGGGGAATGAATTGGTTGAGAAGAAAGTCTTAAACATATAGAAATTTTTTTCACTTGCCATTTTTCAATTTTTTACAACAATTTAAAAAGCATACTTGCTAGGCTTCGAAACGAAAGCCCAAATTGGCAGGTCTTTTCTTTTTTCAGAATAGGGATGTTCTTAAAATGATACAAAATGAAATCAAAGAAAAACTAAGACAAATTGCTAAATCCCACGAAAAAGATGGCTTAGAGATCATTGGTTACTTTGGATCTTTTGCAACAAATAGCGAAAATAATAAAAGTGATTTGGATGTTTTGTTTCGCACAACGAAGATTGCAGCAGATAAATACCCTGGTTGGAAAATATTTAATCTTTATGAAGAAGTTCGAAAAGAACTAGAAGAAGAGTTCAAACTAAAAGTCGATTTAGCTGATATCGATGCATTAACTGAAATCGGGAAAAAATACATTATACCATCAGTCGTCTATGTCTAAAAATTCAGACATAGCTAAGTTAGAATTTATTTTACAAATGATTTTAGATATCGAAAGGATCATTGAAAGACACGAAAGTCTTGATAAGGCCTTAGATGATTTTGAAGGGAATCATGCGTTACTTATGTGTTTACAACAAATTGGGGAAGCACTGGGAAAACTAAAAAACGAAAGCTGGAAAATTGAATTAGAATCCAAAGAAGCCAGTCTTATGCGAAACTATATAGTCCATGATTACTTAGGCATAAAATTAGAAATAATCAAAAAAACAATTACTATCAATATTCCTGTAATCAAAGAGAAAATTCTTAATTTAATACATAACAAATAACCTCACTCCAAGTCCTCAAAGGGAATGTCCAATACTTCAAAGCCGGCACAACCCACAAAATCAAAATGCCACCACTCGGTTTTGTTCACCCGAAATCCATGGTTCGTCAGCACTTGGATCAAAATCGTTCGGTTTTTTAGAATTTCCGAGTCACTAACCGGTGCCTCGGCCCAAGCCTCTTTTCGAAAGGAATCATATTCCGTTGGCATTGTTAGCTCTTTATTTGTATTTAAATCCACCAAAGTTAAGTCAATTGCACAACCTTTGTTATGCCTAGATCCCGTTTTTGGTGAGGCTACATATCTTGTATCTCCAATGATTTCAAAAAATTTTATAGTCGCTCTATAAGGTCTGTAGGCATCAAAGATTTTGATTGAGTATCCAAGTTTCAAAAACTCTTTTTGTGCCTCACCTAAAGCTTCCGCCACCGGTTTTCTTGCAAATGCTTTGGCTTCTTTGTAGATTACTTGTTTGGTAAAGTTGTTTGGAGTGGCATATTTGATATCTAAAGAAATATCCGGTATTTTCTTTCCTAAATTAATCAGTTCTTTACTGGGCATCTTTTTTAAGGATTCTTCATAAGCCGGACGATCGAAAACAATGAGTTTGTTTTCCTTGTTTTGAGAAACCAAAGAGATAAAGGGAATTGCGAAAAAAAAAGTGAATATAAATAGTTTCAAATTTTTTTCCATTTTCCTGTTTTTAAGATTCACATAACAATTCATAGGTAACCCCAGATTCCATTACATATTGGTAGAATCGGAATTTTGTACCTTCGATTCCAGAAGAGGTTCGTACATCATCCAAGCTACATTTTCTGTTACCAACTGATCTTCCAAAATCTCACGCGTAGATTTCGAAATCTTTTTTCTACGAATTGTATTCCGTCTTGTATACCCCCCCCAAGGTTCTGCATGAAACCCGTGGTAGGATTCATAGACCTGATAGAGAAAAGGAATTTCTACATCGGAACGCCATTCCCCTTTTAGATATCCATCTTCAATCCAAAGATGCAAAACAAATGGTTGTTTGGTTGTATTTTTAATTTGTAAATCAATGTAGTTGTAGGACAAAGTGGCACCTGATCCAAAGGGCAGGGTTCTTTCGGAATCAGGAAAGATATCAAAACTATGCCGCCATCTTTCCTTCACTTCTAAGGGAGAGTGTAGGGTCATCCAATAAATGAGGTTTGCCATTTGGCAAAGCCCACCGCCAGTGCGTTCCACAAACCCGCCATTGCGCAGTTGCATTCCAGGCAAATACCCTTTTCGTTTCGTGGGTTTGCCCACAAGATACCAAAACGAAAAAACTTGGTTTGGATACAAAACAATTCCATCTAACTTAGAAATGGCGATTTCCAAGTTTATCTTTTTGTTCTCTTGGAGATACATAGGTACATCTTTTAGTTTGCGATAGATGGGCGACGAATGTTTAAAAATAGAAATGGGAAAGGTAAGAGTTACCTCCTGCAGCGGAACTTTGGTTACAGCAAAGGTCTTTCTTTCGAGAAACCAAACCAAGTAACGTTTCCATTGAAAATAGATCTTACCGAGAAACAACCGAAGGTTCCCTCGTTGGATTCTTCGATTCATACCAGGGATAGATTTTTTTTTGAAACTAAATCCCATAGGTTTGTTTTCTCTTAATAAAATTGGGGCGTTCTCGATAAGGATTTTTCCATGACTTGGCCACTGATAGGAGTTTTGAATTTCGTTTTTCTAACCACAAACGGTAACGTTTCCAATCCTCTTCTAATACCATTTGGTAATCTCCCAGCGGTTGGAGGTAAGAAAATATAGGATTGTTTTTTTCATCCTTACTTGCTAACAGATTCTCATAACGAATTCCATAGACAGCACGATAAATTTGAGTTCCCTGGGGTAGTTCGGCAATGGCTTTGGCATCCGGTTCCCAAGAGAGGCAATCTTTGCGAAATTGAAAATGATAGTATTCGCAAAATCCATGGTGAGCCACAAGCAAACCATTATTAGGGATAGAAGCCATTTTTTCGCCGGGATTCCACATCAATTCATAAGAATACCGAAAGAGATGAGGTTCTGTATAAACAGTAAAAATCCAAAGAACACTGCCAATACTCCAAACTAAAATTTGTATTCTGTCCCAAGGGATAAAAATCTGCACCACAAGGATCAAACTCAAAAGGATACGAAACTGGATGTCTACAAAATGAAAGATCGGCAAGAGTAGTATCAACCCAAAGAATGCAATTGTCTTACGAATTGGTAGGAACCTCTTTTCGCTCTTCCCAAATAGTAAAAAACCCCAATCCCAAAGAATCCCTAAACCAGCAATTCCATAAGCGGCCGTTAGGGGGAATATTTCTTTATCACTGTAAAACCTTCCATTAGGATCATGGGGGATTAGAAAGGGAGAAACAAGGGAGAGGAGAAAAATAAAAGGATAAAACTTTGCGGGGATCTGGTAAAGAACCCAAATCCCCAATCCCAAAACTCCCACCATGGGGTGAAACCAAAGTGCCAATACAAACAAAAGTCCAGCGACTACCCACCGAATTCGAGAAAAGGAAGAGTTATAAAAGCCAATGCTTAGAACTAAGAATCCCAAAGCCCAACTTTGTTTTGGATACAAAAAACTAAGTAACAAAATAACAAAACCGGGGAAAAGAAAACGAAAATTCAACTCTTTTCGCAAAAGAACCCAACGAGATAGGAAAACAGAAAAAAGTAACCAAACGCAAGTTAGAATTTGAAATAGAAGTAAGGAATTGTCTTGAATGCCAAAAATCTTTAGAAATAGAGCAACAATATGAAAAACAGGAGAAGAATCTGGCGAATGCAATTTCCCCGTTTCTAAAAGGGAAATTGCTTGAACGCCATACCAATAAATATCCTTTCCGAACAAAGGAGATTAGTTAGAAATCTGGACTTTGTTTCCGACCAATTGCAAGCCACCAATAGTTGCAGGAGTTATAGTCAATGTATCACTGAAAATCAACGTGGACTCTTCTTCGGTAGTTTGCGAGTAAGGACTGTCTGCATCTAAACTCGTAGTGACTACTTTATGATCTCTTCCAAAGATTTTGATTTTTGCTTCACTTGAATTTGCATCAAGCAGCACCCAATTTCCATCTAAAACGCGTTTTTCGACTGTATCATCTTTCCAAATGACAAAAGATCCATTGGAGCGAAATACATAATCCAAACGACCTTCTGGCATATCTCCAAAGACAGCTTTGTTGACTAAACTAGAAAGAATAGTGCCATCTGTTTTAGAAAGGATGGACTCTTTGAATTTCTCAGCATTCTGATCAATGACTGTGAATCGTTTTCCCTTTTCTCCCAGTAAAATGATTTCCGCAATGACGGTATCACTCCAAGTATTTCCTGGACGGACTTTTTGAATTTTAAACGTAAAATTCTTTCCTGAAATTGTTTTAGGAAAGAAAATTCTTTGTCCACCTTGTTTGTCTTCCACTTTGAGAGTAAAGGAATCAGAACCATTGGATACTTGTAATTCT